>JASGFF010000026.1:0-35157 GCA_047605685.1 Microbacteriaceae bacterium | reverse complement strand
CGCGCCGCCCGCCCCCGGCGCGGCACCCGCTTCGACCGCTGGTGGCGCCGGGTGTCGCGGGACGCGCGCGTGCGCCGGGCCTACCGCATCGGCGCGCCGGGCCTGGTGATGCTCACCGCGATCCTCACCCGCTTCGTCGGTCTCGGCTGGCCGACGACGATCGTCTTCGACGAGACCTTCTACGTGAAGGACTCCTGGAGCCAGTGGAACCTCGGCTACGCCGCGAGCTGGCAGAGCGACGCCGACACGAAGTTCGCCGCCGGCGACACCGACGCCTACACCACCGATGCCTCGTTCGTGGTGCATCCGCAGCTCGGCAAGTGGATCACCGGGTTCTTCATGGCGCTGTTCGGCCCGGAGCACTCCTGGGCCTGGCGCGTCGGGGTCGCGCTCGCGGGGGTGCTCGGCGTCGCCCTGATCATGCTGTGCGCGCAGCGGCTGTTCCACTCGGTGGCGCTCAGCTCGATCGCGGGCGGCCTGATGGCCATCGACGGCAACGCCATCGTGATGAGCCGGGTGGCGCTGCTCGACAACTACGTCATGCTGTTCGCGCTGCTGGGCTTCTACCTGATCCTGCGGGATCGCAGCTGGAGCGAGGCTCGCCTGGCCGCCTGGATCGGCCGCCGCGAGGAGCGCGGCAGATCGACGGATGCCGGGCCCGCCCTCTGGTGGCGTCCCTGGCTCATCGGGGCGGGGCTTGCCCTCGGGCTGTGCTCGGCGGTGAAGTGGAACGGCCTGTACTTCCTCGCCGTCTGGGCCGTGTACACGCTCGTGAGCGACGCGCTCGCGCGCCGCCGCTACGGCATCCGGCACTGGATCGGCGGCACGGCGCTCAAGCAGGCCCCGGTGTCGTTCCTGCTGATGGTGCCCATCGCGGCCGCCGCCTACATGGTCACCTGGATCTCCTGGTTCACGAGCGACAACAGCTACGACCGGCACTGGGCGGAGTCGGCGGAGAACGCCTGGACCGGCACGTTCTCCTGGGTGCCGACGAGCCTGCAGAGCTTCCTGCACTACGAGAAGAGCGTCTACGACTACAACGTCAGCGAGTCGCGCTACCACCCCTACATGGCCAACCCGCTCGGCTGGCTGCTGCTCGTGCGGCCAACGAGCATGTACTACGTCTCCTACGCCCAGGGCGAGAACGGCTGCACGGCGAGCTCCTGCGGCGCCTCGATCTCCGGCATCGCGAACCCGCTGATCTGGTGGGCGGGCACGGCCGCGCTCGTGGTGCTGGTGGCGAAGCTCTGGCTCGACCGGGAGTGGCACGTCGGCGCCATCCTCTCCGGCATGGCCGCCGGCTACCTGCCGTGGCTGCTGTACACCCACCGCACGGTGTTCCAGTTCTACACGATCGCCTTCGAGCCCTACCTGCTGCTCGCGCTCACCGCCCTGCTCGGCATCGTCGCGGGCTCGCGGCGGGATCCCACGGTGCGTCGACGAACCGGGCTCATCGGGGTGGCCGCGTTCCTCGGGCTCGCGATCACGCTGAGCGTGTTCTGGTGGCCGCTGTGGACCGGTCAGATGCTGAGCTACGCCGCGCTGCGCGCGCACTGGTGGCTGCCCACCTGGATCTGAGCGCGGCGGCCCGCGCTCATGGCATCCGCATAGGCCGGGTCTCGATACCGGTCGGTATCCCCCGAACTGGGGAGGCGCGCGGACCGCCGGGATGGCCTGTAATGGCAGCATGCCGTCTGCGATCCGGCGCTTCGCCGCCGCGGGGGCCGTCCTGGCCATCGTGGGGCTGCCCCTCGCCCTCCCGAGCGCGGCCCAGGCCGCCTCCGTCGCCACGGTGTCGACCCAGACCGAGCTCACGACGGCGCTGTCGGACTCGGACGTCACCACGATCCGCATCGGGGCGGACATCAGCGCCGACGCGATCTCGGTCAGCCGCGACCTCGTGCTCGACCTCTACGGCGCCGAGCTCGTGACCGGCACGCTCAGCGTCTCCTCCGGGGTCGACCTCACGATCCAGAGCACCGACGGCGATGGGACCGCGCTGCCGGAGGGCAGCCTCGAGGCCACGGCGACGTCCGGGGGCAACCGGCCCGGCATCCTGGTGCCGACGACGGCATCCCTCACGATCGCCAGCGGCACCGTGCAGGCCACCGGCGACGGCTACGGGGCCGGCATCGGCTCCTACTACTTCTACGCCGACGCCGGCGCGATCTCGATCACCGGCGGCGACGTGACCGCCACGGGCGGCAGCTACGGCGCCGGCATCGGCGGCGGCTACGGCGGCGGCGCGACGAGCGTCGCGATCGAGGACGCGACCGTCGTCGCGACCGGCGGCTCCCGGGGCGCCGGCATCGGCGGCGGATACGAGGGCGCGAGCGGCACGATCGACATCGCCGACTCGACGGTGACGGCGAGCGGCTCGGGCAGCTACGGCGGCGGCGCGGGCATCGGCGGCGGCTACGACGGCGCCGCCAGCTCGATCACGATCGACGGCGGCACCGTCACCGCCAGCGGCGGCTCCGCGGCCGCGGGCATCGGCGCGGGCAGCTTCTCGACGACGGGGAACGTCTCGATCCTGGCCGGCACCGTGACCGCGACGGGCGGCACCGGCGGCTCGGGCGTCGGGACCGGCGGCAGCGGCTCCGGCGGGACCTTCGCGATCGACATCGCGGACGGTGCCGAGGTGACGGCGAGCGGATCCTCCGGGGGCAGCGCGCTCGGGCTCGGCTCCAGCTCGAGCGGCACCGTCTCGATCGAGCAGGACGGCATCCTGATCCTGCCCACCGGCAGCGTGTGGAAGGTGGCCGCGAGCGTCACGATCGGACAGACGGGCGTCGTGGAGGCGCTGAGCGACTCCTCCGTCGGCACGATCTCCGGCAGCGGGACCATCGACAACGAGGGCGCGATCACCCTGCCCACGGCGTCCGTCACCGCGACCGTGACCGGCCACAACTACCTCATCGCCTTCGACGGCGCGGGCGGCAGCAGCGCGAGCTCGGTGCGCGTGTTCGCCGCGACGTTCTCCGCCGGCGCGCGGGAGCTGCCGACGGTGACCCGCGACGCCTGGGAGCTCGCCGGCTGGACCACCGCCGACGGCACGAGCGTCGACGAGGACACCGAGCTCACCGCGGACACGACGCTCTACGCCACCTGGACGGCGGCCGAGCTGGACGTGTGGACGGAGTCCTCGCCCGTGATCGCCGGCCAGCAGGTCTCCTTCTCGGTCACGAACGCCGAGCGCACCGAGGACTACACGGCCGAGGCGAGCCTCACGGCCGAGGACGCCGTCGTCTCCGGGAACACCGTCGTCTTCGGCGGCGCCGGGGAACACGAGCTGACGGCGACCGTCGACGGCAACACGGCGACGGTGACCGTCGACGTCGTGCCCGGCCTCGCGGCGGCGGGCCTCGACGACGGCTTCCTGCTCACGAGCGACTCCCCCGTGCTGTCCGGCACGGCGCCCCCCGGCTACGCGGTGACGGCCGCCGTCGAGGGCGAGAGCTGCACGGCGGCGGCCGACGACGACGGCAGCTGGGAGTGCGCGCTCGCGGGGCTCACGACGAGCGCGACGGCGACGGCGACGATCTCGGCGAGCGGCTTCGACGACATCGTCACGAGCGGGGCCGTCGTGACCGCACCCGCGATCGACGGCGTCGCGGACGGCACGCTCGGCCTCAGCACGGCGGATGCCGCGATCACCGGCACCGCCTGGGCCGACTCCTCGGGCGAGCAGACCCTCGTGGAGTGCCGGCTCTGGCAGGACGACTCCGCCGTCGTCACCGCCATCCCGGTGAGCGCGGACGCCGGCACCGGCGCGTTCTCCTGCCCGGTGGCCGACCTCGCGCAGGGCACCTGGCAGCTCGCCGTGCTGCAGAGCCCCTGGTGGGCCGAGGGCGTGTACTCCGACGCGCAGGACGGGCTGCAGCTGGTCCTCACCCCGGCAGAGAGCGCCACACCGGGCAGCACCGCGACCGCGGCGGCGACCGACACCGACACGGCCACGGCCACGGCCACCGACACCGGTTCCGACTCGGACTCGGACTCGGACGACACCGACACCGACACCGACACCGACACCGACACCGACGACTCCTCCTCCGGTCACAGGCACAGCACGGGCTCCTCGGACAGCAGCGGCTCCGGCCGTCACGCGCTCGACTGGGACTTCGACTTCGACAACAGCTCCGGGCACATCACGGCGGGCCAGAGTCTGACGATCCGCAGCCAGGGCCTCCCGGAGGGCTCCGGGGTCGAGGCGGAGCTGCACTCCGAGCCGATCCTGCTCGGCTCCACCACGGTGGGCTCCGACGGGCTGCTCGCCCTCACCGTCACCATCCCGGCCGACGTGACGCCCGGCGAGCACAGCATCGTCGTGACGGTCACCGCCCCCGGCGAGGAGCCGTCCACGATCGAGAAGGCCGTCGTCGTCGACGCCCCCGCCGCGTCCGCCCCCACGCAGACCGCGACGGAGGCCGCGCCCGCCGACGGCGACGGGGACGAGGACACCGCCGGGACGGCATCCGACACCGCCGTCGACCGCGACCGGCCGAACGCCGCCACCGCCCTGACCCACGGCGTCGCGACGATCGCGGCCGTGATCCAGCGCCCCGCCTCGACGGCCGTCGCGATCGGCCTCGCCCTGGCCCTGATGATCCTCGTGGCGATCCCGACGGAGCTGCTCTCCTCCACGCTCGAGGCGAGCGAGCACCGCTTCGGCCGCCACTTCGCCGCGGCGTCCGCCGCCGTGAACGGCGCCTTCGAGCGCCTCGGAGAGCGCAGCCACTCGCGGCTGGTTCCGGCGACGATCCTCATCCTGCTGGCCTCGGTCGTCTTCGGCTTCGTCGACCCGTCCTTCGGCGTCGACCTCGCCTCGCTGCGGCTCGTGCTCTCGGTGAGCATCTCGACGTTCATCGCCACCTACCTCGCCGGCCGGCTCAGCGGGGCGATCCTCGGCCGCCGCGGCATCGGCAGCTCGATCGAGATGGCACCGTTCATGCTCGTCTTCGCCGTCGCCGGCGTGGTGCTGGCCCGGCTGCTCGGCTTCGCGCCGGGCTTCCTCATCGGACTGGTGATCGGCCTGAAGATCGCCCACGGCCTCGACAGGGAACAGCTCGACCGCGCCACGATCGTGCCGCTCGGCGTCCGGCTGGCGATCGCCCTGGCCGCCTGGGTCGGCTACTCGATCCTCACCGCGGTGCAGGACGGCGAGCCCCGGAGCTTCGGCGGCGCCCTCGCCGCCGACACCCTCGCCGCGCTCACCGCCGAGGGGCTCACGGCAGCGGTCATCGCGATGCTGCCCATCGGCTTCCTCGCCGGCCGCGAGGTGTTCCGCCGCTCCAAGCGCCTCTGGGCCGTGCTGTTCCTCGTCGTCGGCACGCCCTTCGCGCTGCTGGTGCTGCCGACGGCGGCCGAGGGCACCGAGGTGAGCGACCTCGTCGCCTGGACGAGCGTGCTCATCGGCTTCGCCCTCGTCGCGATCACGGCCTGGCTGCTCGCGCGGCGCTTCCTCGCCGCCGAGCACACCGCCGTCGAGCACACCCCCGCCGAGCACACCGAACACACCGAGACGGGGGCCGGCATCCCCGGATGACGCAATGCGACATCCACTCGCCGCCAGCCACGCCGCGCTCCGTTAGCCTCGGGGGAATGAGTGACACCGCCACGACCGATCGGGCCTGGGGCTTCCGCACCCGCGCCATCCACGCGGGAAACATCCCCGACGCGGTGTCCGGATCCCGCGCACTGCCGATCTACCAGTCGAGCGCCTTCGTCTTCGACGACGCCCAGGACGCCGCCGCCCGCTTCGCCCTGCAGAAGTACGGCAACATCTACTCGCGGCTGGCGAACCCCACGGTGGCGGCCTTCGAGGAGCGCGTCGCGAGCCTCGAGGGCGGCATCGGCGCGGTCGCCACCGCCTCCGGCCTCTCCGCGGAGTTCATCACCTTCGCCTCCCTCGCCGGCGCCGGCGACCACATCGTCGCGAGCGCGAACCTCTACGGCGGCTCGATCACCCAGCTCGACGTGACGCTGCGCCGCTTCGGCGTCGAGACGACGTTCGTGCGCTCGAGCGAGCCGGCCGACTACGCGGCGGCGATCACCGAGAAGACCAAACTCGTCTTCGCCGAGACGATCGCAAACCCCTCGGGCGAGATCGCCGACATCGAGGGCCTGGCGGAGATCGCACACGCCCACGACGTGCCGCTCGTCATCGACTCGACGATCGCCACCCCCTACCTCAACCGGCCGATCGAGTGGGGGGCGGATGTCGTCATCCACTCCGCCACCAAGTTCCTCGGCGGCGCCGGCACCACCCTCGGCGGCGTCGTCGTGGAGTCCGGGCGGTTCCCCTGGGCGAGCGAGCGCTTCCCGCTGTTCGACGCCCCGGTGCCCAGCTACGGCGGCCTGAACTGGCACGGCAACTTCGGCGAGTACGCCTTCCTCACCCGCCTGCGCGCCGAGCAGCTGCGCGACATCGGCCCGGCGCTCAGCCCGCACTCCGCCTGGCTGCTCGCCCTCGGCGTCGAGACGCTGCCGTTCCGGCTGCAGGCGCACGTCGACAACGCCCGCGCCGTGGCCGAGTGGCTCGAGGCCGACCCGCGCGTGGAGCGCGTCTGGTGGGCGGGGCTGCCGGGGCATCCGCACCACGAGCGCGCCGCGAAGTACCTGCCCGCGGGACCGGGCAGCGTGTTCTCCTTCGAGGTGAAGGGCGGCCGTGCCGTCGGCCAGCGGGTCATCGAGAGCGTGCAGCTCGCCTCGCACCTGGCCAACATCGGCGACGCCAAGACGCTCATCATCCACCCGGCGTCCACGACGCACGCACAGCTCACCGAGCAGCAGCTTGTCGAGGCGGGGGTGTTGCCGGGTGTGATCCGGCTCTCCGTCGGGGTGGAGGACGCCGACGACATCATCTACGACCTCGACCAGGCGCTCGCCGCCGCGACGACGGAGGCAGCACGATGACGGATGCCGTGACCGAGAGCACGACCGTGCTCGCGAACGGGCTCACCTGCGCCATCCCGGCGTCCTCGCCGCTCGCGCGGCTCCTGCGCAGCCAGCGCACCTGGCTGGGCCCGAGCGCCCGGGAGCGCCTCGGCATCCTGCGCCGGGCCCGCAGCGTCGCGATCGTCGGCGCCTCCGACAAGCCCAGCCGGGCGAGCTACTTCGTCGCCACCTACCTGCTCACCTCGAGCGACTACCGGGTGTACTTCGTCAACCCCCACGTCGAGACGATCCTCGGCCAGCCGGTGTACCGCTCGCTCGCCGAGCTGCCCGAGGTGCCCGACATCGTCGACGTGTTCCGCCGGCCCGGCGACATCCCCGCCGTCGTCGACGAGGTGGTCGCGATCGGCGCACCGACGATCTGGGTGCAGCTGGGCATCTGGAACGAGGAGGCGGCGCGCTACGGCGAGTCGAGAGGGCTCACCGTGGTGATGGACCGCTGCCTCAAGATCGAGCACGCCCGGTTCCACAACAACCTGCACCTGCTCGGCTTCGACACCGGTGTCATCAGCGCCAGGAGGCAGCTGCTGCGCTGAACACGGCCGCCGCGCTGGGCACGGCTGCGCGGGGCCCGGAGCCTCAGCCGACCGAGTTGCCCGAGCCGTTGTCGGCCACGGCGCCGACGCCCTCGGGGGCGGTGACCGTGTTGTCGTTGCCGCTCACCGACACGCTCGCGACGGTCGTGGCGCTCTGCACCACGTTGCCGTCGCCGCTGATCGTCACGGCGCCGATCGCGGTGGCGCTCACCACGTTGTCGCCGCCGGCGATCGTCAGCGGGCCGATGGACGTCGCCGAGACCGTGATGCCGACGCCGCGCAGCGTGAGCTCCTCCACGGCCGGGGCGGTGACGGTGATGCCCTCGGCCTCGACGGTGACGTCCGGGCAGTCGCCGGTGAGGGTCGTGGTCACGTTGACCGTCACCGCCTGGCCGGCGCAGTCGAGGCTGCCGGCCGTCGCGGTGGCCGTGGCGCTCGCACTCGCGGAGCCGCCGGCCGTCGACGTCGCGCTCGCGGTGCCGCTCGGCGTGCCGCTCGCCGAGCCGCTCGCGGTGGCAGTGGCGGTCGCGGTGCCCTTCTGACCGCCGAAGCCGGGGATGCCGGCGTCCGCGCCCTCCCCGGAACAGCCGGCCAGCACGAGGCAGCCGGCCAGCACGGAACAACCGGCCAGGGCGAGCCGCGCGGCCGCCACCGTGGTGGATCGTGTCCCCGGCAGTCGTCCCATGTCACCACCCTAGAGCGCCGGGCCCCGATCCTCGCGCCCGATGTCCTCGCGCCCGATCGCCTCGCGCCCGATCGCCTCGCGCCCGATGTCCTCGGGCCGGTGCACCGGCAGCCGGCAGACGAAGTCCTGGCAGAGGAAGGCGGCCGGTGCCGGTGTGTCCCCGCGGCCATCGAACAGCTCGAAGCCGGCCGCGGCGAAGGCCCGCGCCTGGGCCGGGGTGACCGCGATCGCGCCGGCGGCGTCCGCGTGCCGGGCCACAGCTGCGAGCGGCGAGTCCCGGTCCTCGTCGACGACGACGAGCTGCCGCACCGGCGCGGCGAGCTCCGACATCACGGCGAGCGACGCGCCGAAGGCGAGCGGCTGGCCGAGGGCGAGGTCGGCGACCCGTGCCATCGCCGAACGGGCGGCCTCCCGGTGCTCCGGGCCCGCGCCGAGCAGGAACAGCCGCAGCTGGGCCGCGGCGAGCGCGCTCGCACCGCTCGGATAGGCGCCCTCGCTCGGGTCGGCGGCGACGGCGAGCCCCTGGGCGGCGAGAGTGGCGTCCGGCGGCAGGCCCGCCCGCGCCTCGAGCACCAGGCGGCGCGCCTGCACCGCCCAGCGGGCGTCCCCGGTGGCGACGGCGAGCTCGAGCAGTCCGCCGGCGAGCATCCCGTGGTCCTCGAGGGTCGGCGGCGCGGCCGAGACCCGGTCGCCGAGGCGCGCGCGCACGAGCGGCCCGTCGAGCGGCCCGTCGGGCGATCCGCCGGGCGATCCGCCGAGCAGCAGGGATGCCGCCCGCTCGGCCGCCGCGATCCAGTCCGGTTCGTCGAGCAGCCGCCCGGCGAGGGCGAGGGCGCCGATCGCGAGACCGTTCCAGCCGGTGAGCACCTTCTCGTCGAGCGCGGGCGCGGTCTGCTCGGCCCGTCGCTCGGCCGGGAGCCGATAGTAGCCGCCCTCGCTGCGCTCGCCGTCGACGACGCTCTCGCTGTCCTGGGCCGAGGCGAAGCCCCCGGAGGGCAGTCGCAGCACGCCGAGCAGGAAGCCGGCGAGCTGCCGGGCCGGCTCCCGGCGGCCGGCCCGGGCGTAGCCGGCGAGCAGCAGCGCGTTGTCGTACAGCATGCGCTCGTAGTGCGGCTCGCTCCAGTCCGCGCGGGTCGCGTAGCGGAAGAAGCCGCCCTCGACCGCGTCGCGCAGCGGCGAGGCGGCCATGGCGTCGAGGGTGCGCACCGCCAGCTCGCGACCCTCGGCCCGGCCGAGCAGGAACTGCAGCACCGTCGCCACCGGGAACTTCGGCGCTGTGCCGAAGCCGCCGAAGCGCGGGTCCTCCCGGTCGGCGAGCGCGCGCACGGCGCCGTCGAGGGCGGCATCGTCGAGGACGGTGCCGCCCGGTGGCGGGGACGGCGAGAGCCGGGCCGCCTCGGCGAGCGCGCGGCCGAGCGACTCGGCGGTCGCCGTCACCTCGGCGCGCCGCTCGCGCCAGGCCTCGGCCACCGCGTCGAGCACCATGCCGAAGGAGGGCCGGCCGCCGATCGGGTGGGGCGGGAAGTAGGTGCCGGCGTAGAAGGGCCGGCCCGCGGGGGTGGCGAACACCGTCAGCGGCCAGCCGAGCTCGCGGGTGAAGGCGCTCGCCGCGGCGAGATAGCTCGCGTCGACATCCGGATGCTCCTCCCGGTCGACCTTGATCGCCACGAAGGCCGCGTTCAGCCGGGCCGCGAGCCGCGGGTCGCCGAAGCTCTCCCGGGCCATCACGTGGCACCAGTGGCAGGTGGAGTAGCCGATCGAGACGAGCACCGGCACGTCGCGCTCGGCGGCCGCCGCGAACGGCTCCGACCCCCACGGCCACCAGTCCACCGGGTTCTCGGCGTGCTGCAGCAGGTAGGGGCTCGTCGCACCGGCGAGACGGTTGGCCATGTCGCTCACTCCTGACTGTGCTCCGACTGCCGAACAGACCGGGGTCTTGACGCTACCCCCGCGGCGGCGCCTCGACGACGTCGGGCGACGCCAGATCGGAGACCCGGGGCCTCAGCGCTCGAGGCCCACCCGGTCCGGGTCGCTGCCCGAGCGCTCCCCGCGCTCCAGGGCGTCGATCGCGGCGAGTTCCGCGGCGGAGAGCCGGAGCCGGCAGGCGGCGAGGTTCGAGGCCATCCGCTGCCGCGAGACGGTCTTCGGGATCACCACCCGGCCCCGGGCGAGGTGCCAGGCGATCACGACGGCGCTCACGTCGACGGCCTGGCCGCCAACCAGGTGCCCGGCGACCGCATGCGCGGCGGCGATGCGCTCGAGCGTCGGCTCGCCGAGCACCCGGCCGCGCGCGAGCGGGCTCCAGGCGGCGGTGACGATGCCGTGCGCGGCGTCCGCGCGCTCGGCATCCCGCTGCTGCAGGAACGGGTTGACCTCGATCTGGTTGACGGCGGGCACGATGCTCGCCCCGCCCAGCAGCGCCTCGAGGTGATGCGGCAGGAAGTTGGAGACGCCGATGGAGCGGGCGCGGCCCTCCGCGGCGAGGCGCTCGAGCGCCCGCCAGCTGTCGGCGGCGAGGCCGAGCGCGGGCGCCGGCCAGTGGATGAGGTACAGGTCGACGGCCTCGAGGCCGAGGGCGTCGAGGCTCGCCTCGGCCGCGCGCAGCGCGCGCTCGTAGCCCTGATCGCTGTTCCACAACTTGGTGGTGACGAACACCGCCTCCCGCGGCAGCCCGGATGCCGCGATCGCCCGCCCCACCTCACGCTCGTTGCCGTACAGGCTCGCGGTGTCGACGTGCCGGTAACCGAGCTCGAGCGCGTCCGCGACCACCCGCTCGGCCTGCTCCGGGGGCACCTTGTAGACGCCGAGGCCCAGCTGCGGGATCGTGGCGCCGTCGTTGAGCGGGACGGCGGGGACCTCGGGGACTGCGGCGGCGGCGTGCATCGGCACCAGACTAGGGGGCACCGCGCAGGGCCGCCTGGCCGCCGCGGCGCCGCACGGGGACGACGGCGCAGAAGCAACCGGCCGTAGGCTGGAGGGCCGATGCCCTCCCCCGCCGATCCGCCGACGATCGTCTACCCGCCCGAGCTGCCGGTCAGCGGCCGGCGGGATGACATCCTCGCCGCCATCCGCGACCACCAGGTGGTCGTCGTCGCCGGCGCCACCGGCTCGGGCAAGACCACCCAGCTGCCGAAGATGCTGCTCGAGCTCGGCTGCGAGCGCATCGCACACACCCAGCCGCGGCGCATCGCGGCGCGCACGATCGCCGAGCGCATCGCCGCCGAGCTCGACACCCGCCTCGGTGACGTCGTCGGCTACCAGGTGCGCTTCACCGACACCTCGAGCGCGGCCACGCGCGTGAAGCTCATGACCGACGGCATCCTGCTGAACGAGATCCACCGGGACCGCGATCTGAGCGGCTACGACGCGATCATCATCGACGAGGCGCACGAGCGCAGCCTGACGGTCGACTTCCTGCTCGGCTACCTGACGCGCGTGCTGCCGCGCCGCCCGGGGCTGAGGCTCGTCATCACCTCGGCGACGATCGACCCGGAGAGCTTCGCGCGCCACTTCGCGCGGGCGACCGGCGCCGAGGTGCCCGTCATCGAGGTCTCCGGCCGCACCTTCCCGGTGGAGATCCGCTACCGGCCGCTGCTGCGCCCGGCCGTCACGAGCGACGACCCGGACGAGGGCACCGGCGACGGCGCCGGGGCGCTCGACCTCATGACCGGCGTCGCGGATGCCGTCGCCGAGCTGCTGCACGAGCCGGACGGCGACGTGCTGGTGTTCCTCTCCGGCGAGGCCGAGATCCGCGACGCGGAGGACGCCCTGCGCGGGCGCCGCTTCCCCGGCACCGAGATCCTGCCCCTCTACGGCCGCCTCTCCGCCGCCGAGCAGCACCGCGTGTTCGAGCGCCCGGCGACGCCCGGCGTCCGGCGCCGGGTGGTGCTCGCCACGAACGTCGCCGAGACGAGCCTCACCGTTCCCGGCATCCGCTACGTCGTGGATGCCGGCACCGCGCGCATCAGCCGCTACTCGGCCCGCGCGAAGATCCAGCGGCTGCCCATCGAGGCGATCTCGCGGGCGAGCGCCGCCCAGCGCTCCGGCCGCGCCGGCCGCACCAGCCCCGGCATCGCGATCCGCCTCTACTCGGAGGACGACTTCGTGAAGCGCCCCGAGTTCACCGAGCCGGAGATCCTGCGCACCAACCTCGCCGCCGTCATCCTGCAGATGCTCGCGCTCGGCCTCGGCGACATCGCCGACTTCCCGTTCCTGCAGCCGCCGGACGCGCGCGGGATCAAGGACGGCATGGACCTGCTGCGCGAGCTGCACGCGGTGGAGCCGGGAACGACGGGGCCGGAACCGAAGGAGCCGGCAACGAGGGAGCCGCGCGCGGGGGCCGTCTCCGGTCTCCGCCGCGACCCGGACGCCGGCGGCCGGCACGACGGCGTGAGGCTCACGAGGATCGGCCGCGATCTCTCCCGCCTCCCCGTGGATCCGCGCCTGGGTCGCATGATCCTGGAATCGAAGCGGCACGGCGTCAGCCGCGAGGTCATCGCGATCGTGGCGGGCCTGAGCATCCAGGACCCGCGGGAGCGGCCGCTCGAGCGTCGCGCCCACGCCGACCAGCTGCACGCGCGCTTCGCCGACCCGACGAGCGACTTCCTCTCCCTGCTGAGGCTCTGGGACTACGCGAAAACGAAGGAGAAGGAGCTC
Source organism: Microbacteriaceae bacterium (assembly GCA_047605685.1). Taxonomy (GTDB): domain Bacteria; phylum Actinomycetota; class Actinomycetes; order Actinomycetales; family Microbacteriaceae; genus JAUASV01. The sequence goes on along the minus strand of JASGFF010000026.1, from coordinate 22,323 downwards.
AGCGGCAACGCCTTCCGGCGGCTGCTCAAGGCCGAGCACCTCAACTTCCTTCGTTTTCGCGAGTGGGAGGACGTCTACCGGCAGCTCACCCGGCTCGGCAGGCAGCTCGGGCTGACCATCGGCGAGGCGTCCGAACCGAACCCGGATGCCGTGCACAAAGCCCTGCTCGCCGGCCTGCTCAGCCAGATCGGCATCCGGGATGCGGCCAAGCGCGACTACCTCGGCTCCCGGAACACGCGTTTCGCGGTCTTCCCCGGCTCGGCGCTCGCGAAGCGGCAGCCCGAGGCGATCATGAGCGCCGAGCTGGTCGAGACCAGCCGGCTGTTCGCCCGGATGAACGCCGCCATCGACCCCGCCTGGGCCGAGCCGATCGCGGGCGATCTCGTGAAGCGCAGCGTCTCGGAGCCGCACTGGTCCCGCCGCTCCGGCGCGGCCCTGGCCTACGAGCGGGTGACGCTCTACGGGGTGCCGATCGTGCCGAGGCGGCGCATCCAGTTCGCCCGCGTCGACGCGGCCGAGGCGCGCGAGCTGCTCATCCGGGAGGGGCTCGTCGGCGGCGACATCCCCGCCGAGTGGAAGCGGGGGCGGGCCTGGGAGTTCGAGCGGGCCAACGCCGCGCTCCGGGCCGAGCTCGAGGAGGTCGAGGAGCGCACCCGTCGCCGTGACCTGCTGCTCGACGACGAGGCGCTCGTGCGCTTCTTCGACGAGCGCATCCCCGCGGACGTCACCGATGTGCGCGGCTTCGAGCGCTGGTGGAAGCAGCGGCTGCACCAGGCGCCCGAGCTGCTCACCATGACGGCCGAGACGCTCATCGGCGACGAGGCGGATGCCGCCGTCGACGAGTCGCGCTTCCCGGCGCTGTGGCACCAGGGCGGGCAGAGGCTCGCGCTGTCCTACCGTTTCGAGCCGGGCGCGGACGACGACGGCGTCACCGTGGGCATCCCGCTGCCGCTGCTGCCGAGCATCCGCCCCGCGGGCTTCGACTGGCTCGTCGCGGGGCTGCGCGAGGAGCTCGTCGCGGCGCTGATCAGGACCCTGCCGAAGGCGATCCGGCGCAGCGTGGTGCCCGCGAACGACTGGGCGCGGCGGCTGCTCGCCGAGCTGCCGGCGGGCTTCGAGCCGGGCGGCGGGAACGCGGGCGACGACACGGAGGATCTGCCGCTCACCGAGTGGCTCGCCGCCCGCATCCGGGGCATCGCCCACACCCCGGTGGATGCCGCCGACTTCGAGCCGGAGCGGCTGCCGGCCCACCTGCGGATGCGCTACGCGGCCCTCGACGATGCCGGTGGTGTCGTCGCGGCGAGCCGCGATCTCACGGCGCTGCGCACCCGGCTGGCGAGCCGCAGTCGGCGCTCGGTCGCGAGCGCGATCGCCGCGGCCCCGGCGCGGGTCGCCGACGCGATCGAGCGCACCGGGCTGACCTCCTTCGACGTCGACGAGCTGCCCCGCAGCGTCGAGACCCCGCACGGCGCGGGCACCGTGCGCGGCTACCCGGCGTTCGTCGAGGAGGGCGGTGCGGTCGCGATCCGGGTGCTGCCGACGTCCGCGGAGCAGGAGCGCGCGATGCGCTCGGGGATCCGACGGCTGCTGCTGCTCGCCCTGCCCTCGCCGGTGTCCTATGTGCAGGAGCACCTGACGACGCCGGAGAGGCTCGCGCTCGCCGCGAGCCCGTACCGCTCGACGGCGGCGCTGTTCGAGGACTGCCTGGCCGCCTGCGTCGACGCCGTCGCGACGGAGCCGCTGTTCACCCGCGCCGCGTTCGAGGCCGCACGCGACCGGGTCTCCGCGGGGATCCTCGACCAGATGTTCGCGGTCGTCGCCCAGGTCGCGACGATCCTCGCCGCGGCGCGGGATGTCGACCGCGCGATCTCGGCCGCGTCGAGCCTCGCGCTCGTGGCACCCCTCGCCGACGCCCGCGAGCAGCTCGACGCGCTCGTGTTCGACGGCTTCGTGAGCCGCACCGGCATCGCCCGGCTGCCACGCCTCGGGGTGTACCTGCGCGGCATCCAGCACCGTCTCGGCCGCCTCGCCGACAACCTCGGCCGCGACCGGCAGTGGATGGCCGAGGTCGCCGAGGCGCGGCAGCGCTACGTCTCCGCGGGCGGCGACCTGCCGCCGGCGCCCGACGCCCCCGCGCACCTGCGTCACGCCCGCTGGATGCTCGAGGAGCTCCGCCTCTCGCTGTTCGCCCAGCACCTCGGCACCGCCGAGCCGGTCTCGTTGCAGCGCATCGCCAAGGTGCTCGCGGGCGGCTGATCTCAGGCGAGCGCGAGCACCAGCAGCTGCGGGGCGTGCAGCGCCACGGCGGGATCCGCGATCCGGTCTCGCACCCGCCCCGCGAGCGGCAGGCCGAGCAGGAGCTCGACGACGACCGACGCGTCGAGGACGATCACCGCGAGTCGCGTTCCGCCCGCACCGACTCGGCCGCCGTCTCGCCGTCGTAGTCGCGTGCCGCCAGGATCGCGAGCCGCTCGATCATCTCGGCCCGGCAGACCGGGACCGGCTCGGCCCCGATCAGTTCATCTGGCTCGGATGCGCGCCCACGCGCTGCCCGCGGTCGATCGCGTCGATGGCGGCGAGCTCCTCGGCCGTCAGCTCGAAGCCGAACACGTCGATGTTGGCCGCGATGCGCTCCGGCGTGCTCGACTTCGGGAACACGATGAACCCCGACTGCAGATGCCAGCGGATCACGACCTGCGCCGGCGACACCCCGTGGGCCGCGGCCGCCGCGGCGATCGCGCGCTCGCCGAACAGGTCGTACTTGCCCTGCCCGAGCGGGCCCCAGGACTCGATCGCGATGCCGTGCCGGGCACTGTAGTCGCGCAGCGCGCGCTGCTGAAAGGCGGGATGCAGCTCCACCTGGTTCACCGCCGGCACGCTCGATGCCGCGGCGATGATCGCGTCCAGGTGCTCGGGCTCGTGGTTGGAGACGCCGATCGAGAGCGCCTTGCCGGCGGCGCGGATCTCCTCGAGGGCGAGGTACGCCTCCACATAGTCCCCCTTCGCGGGCGTCGGCCAGTGGGTCAGGTAGAGGTCGACGTGGTCGAGGCCGAGTCGGTCGAGGCTCTCGTCGATCGCGGCGAGCGCCGAGGAGCGCTGGTGCCGGTCGTTCCAGAGCTTCGTCGTGATCCACAGTTCCTCGCGCGGGATGCCGCTCGAGGCGATCGCCCGACCGACGCCCTCCTCGTTGCCGTAGATCGCCGCCGTGTCGATGTGCCGGTAGCCGAGCTCGAGCGCCTCGCCGACGATCCGCTCGGTCCCGGCGGGATCGAGCCGGAACACCCCGAAGCCCAGCTGGGGAATGGCGCGGCCGTCGTTGAGGGTGATGGTGGGATGAGTCATGCCGTCCACTCTCGCACCGGGAGCATTGAGGTCGCTGGCCGGGTGCAGGCATCCCGATGACGCCGCACACAAATCTCTTAGGAAGCGCAAGGAAAGGATTTAGCATCGCGGCGGACAGTGGATGCATGACCGCACACGACCTCAGCACACGGCCCAGCACACGGCCCCTCAGCGCCCACGACCTCAGCGCCCACGACCTCGACGCACACCGCCTCGACGCCGACCACCTCATCAGCTACCGGCCGCACACCGACACGGCCAGCGTGCCCACCCAGGAAGAGGTCGCACCGCCGGGCTCGGCGCGCGCGCCGGTCTCGCCGCACCACCCGATCCGCAACGCCCTCGGGCTCGTCGCCCTCGTGGTGCTGCCCGCGCTGGGCGCCGCGCTCGTCACCGTCGCCACCGGCATCGCGCCGCTCATCCGCTAGCCGCGACCGGTCCGTCGGCGCGGTCGCCGGCACCGCCCGTCCGGCGCCCTACTTCGTCGCCGCGCTCGCGTTCGACTCGTAGCTCGTGTTCGTCGACTCGAAGAAGTTGACGAGCTGCAGGGTGTCGTTGGCGGTCGCCATCCACTTCGCCGGGTTCGTCACGTTGTAATGCGGCTCGAAGCCGAGCTCCTCCAGGCGCCGGTCGGCGAGGTACTTGACGTACTGGTTGATGTAGGTGGCGTTGAGGCCGAGGATGCCGTTCGGCAGCAGGTCGTTGTTGTACTGCTCCTCCATCGCCACCGCGTCGAGCACCATCTGCTTGATCTCCTCGGCGAACTCCGGGGTCTGCAGGTCGGGGTTCTCCTCGAGCACCGTGAGGATGAGGTTGATGCCGAACTTCAGGTGCAGGCTCTCGTCGCGCACGATCCAGTCGACGAGCGAGCCGAAGTTGCGCAGCAGGTTCCGCTGCCGGAACGACAGCGCCACCATGAAGCCGGAGTAGAACCAGATGCCCTCGAGGATGATGTTGTAGGCGACGAGGTTGCGGATGAAGTCCTGCTTGCCGGCCGTCGTCGTGATGTCGAGGGTCTCCTCCGTCATCCGCCGGATGAAGCGCACCTCGAACTCCTCCTTGCGCGCCATCGAGGGCACGTCGACGTGGGAGTTGTAGGCCTCGTCGCGGTCGATCGGGAACGTCTCGAGCACGTACTCGAACGACATGCAGTGGTTCGCCTCCTCCCACATCTGCTTGGCGAGGTAGAGGTGCGCCTCGGGGGCGTTGACGTAGGGGTAGACGCCGAAGGCGAGCGCCTTGTTCACGAGCAGCTCGTTCGGGTTGAAGTACGAGATGAGGAACGTGACGGCGTGGCGCTCCTCGTCCGTCATCTTCTTGAAGTCGGCGAGGTCCTCGCCGAGCTGGATCTCGTTGGGGAACCAGGTGTTCGCGACGGCCTGGTCGTACAGGTCCATTGCCCACTGGTAGGTGATGGGCTTGAGGAGGAGCCCCTCCTTCACGCCGGTGCCGAGGATGGCCATTGTGTCTCTCCTGGGTCCTTATCCCGCCCGACGGCCGCGTCTGCTCGCGGCGCGTTGGCAGCTCTCGCACTGCAGATCGTCCATCGGGTCGACGGGGACGACGTACTCGTCGTCGGACGCCGCCGCTCGGTCCGGGGTCACTTGCCGAGCCCCCCGAAGCCCCGCCGGGCCGCCGCCGGGGCGGCGGCACCCGCGGGTGCAGGCGCGGCGAAGCCCTTCGCCGCCCCCTGACCGAGCTCCTCGGTCTTGTTGACCCTGACGGTGGACTGCTCGGCGGTGTGCCGCGGCTTCATGTGCAGGTAGTAGGTCGTCTTGACGCCCTTCTCCCAGGCGGCGTAGTAGATGTCCATCATGTCGCCGAGGTCGCGCGTCTCGAGGTACATGTTGCGGCTGATCGCCTGGTCGATCCACTTCTGGGCGCGCGCCGCCACGTCGAGGAAGGCGTAGGGCGAGAGCTGGAAGCTGGTCTTGTACACGGCCTTGACCTCGTCCGGGATCGCGGCGATGCCCTGGATGTCGCCCTGGCTGCGCAGCACGCTCTCGCGCACCTGCTCCCAGATGCCGCGGCGCTGCAGCTCGGCCACGAGGTTGCGGTTGACCTCGAGGAACTTGCCGTTGCTCGTGGCGCGGCTGAAGATCTGGGCGAACTGCGGGTCGAGGCCGGGGGTGGTGCCGGCGACGAGGCCGATGGATGCGGTCGGGGCGATCGCCATGAGCGTCGCGTTGCGCATGCCGCCGGCGACCTTGGCGCGCAGGGCGTCCCAGTCCAGGCGCGTGGTGCGGCTGACGGTGATGGGCGTGCCGCGATCGGCCTCGGTGAGGGCGATCGAGTCGAAGGGCACGAGGCCGGCCGCCCAGCGGCTGCCCGGGAAGTTGTTGTACGCGCCGCGCTCCCGGGCAAGCTCGGCACTCTCGTCGATCGCCGCGTAGGAGACGTGCTCCATCACCTCGTCGATGAGCTCGGCCGCGACATCCGACTCGTAGCTGATGCCGAGGCGCTCGATGACGTCGGTGAAGCCCATCACGCCGAGGCCGATGGCGCGGTTCTCGGTGTTGGCGTGGTCGGCCTCGGGCACGCTCGACACGGTGATGTCGATGAGGTTGTCGAGCTGGCGCACGGCACTGCGGGCGCTGTCCTCGAGCAGCGCCCAGTCGAAACCGAGCGTGCCGTCCTCGGCCGCGACCAGGTGCCGGGACAGGTTGATCGAGGCGAGGTTGCAGACGCTGATGTTCTCCAGGTCCTGCGGCAGGCAGATCTCGGTGCAGAGGTTGGAGAGGTGGATCGTGCCGGTGTTGTTGTTCAGGGCACGGTTGTTGATCGTGTCCTTCCAGGTCAGCCAGGGGTGCGAGGTGGTCTGCAGCGACATCAGGATGTCCTTGAACTGCGCCCGGGCGCTGATCCTCCGGAACATCCGGAGCCGGCCGGCCTCGGCCTCGGCCGCGTAGTGGGCGTAGCGCAGGCTGAACTCCCGGCCGTAGAGCTCGTTGAGGTCGGCGACCTCGAGCGGGTCGAAGAGGTACCAGTCCTCGTCGTTCTGCACGCGCTTCATGAACTCGTCGGAGATCCACACCGCGGTGTTGGCGGTGCGGGTGCGGCGGTAGGGGTCGCCGGAGTTCTGCCGCAGGTCGAGGAACTGCGGGAAGTCGAGGTGCCAGTTCTCCATGTAGAAGCACAGCGCGCCGAACTTCTTGCCGCCGCGGCTGACGGCGCGCAGCACCGAGTCGACGGTGTGCATGAACGGGATCGGCCCGGTCGACGTGGTGTTGTTGGAGCGGATCGGGCTGCCCTGCGCGCGCAGCTTGGTGACCGAGAGGCCGATGCCGCCGGTGCCCTTGGTGAGCCACATGACGTCGCGCACGCTCTTGGCGATGTGCTCGATGTCGTCCTGCATCTCCATGACGAAGCAGTTGGAGAGCTGCGGGTAGGCGGTGCCGGCGTTCACGAGCGTGGAGCCCGCCGCGACATACTCGAGCTTAGACATCTTCTCGTAGAAGCCGAGCGCGGCGGATGTCGGGTCGGCCTCGTTGAGCGACAGGCCCATCGCCACCCGGGCCCAGAAGAACTGCGGCACCTCGAGCGGCTCGCCGCTGCGGGACCTGATGCCGTAGCGGTTGTTGAGGGTGACGAGGCCGATGTACTTGAACAGGCTGTCGCGCTCGGGGTCGAGGGCGGCGGCGATGCGGTCGAGGTCGAAGAGCTCGGTGAAGCGGGGGTCGAACAGCCCCTCCTCGACGCCGCGCTCGACGGTGGCGCGGAACCGCGCCGCGTGCAGGCCGCGCACCTCGGCGGGGTCCTCGTAGTCGCCGAGCACCGCCTTGTAGATGGTCTTCAGCAGCAGGCGCGTCGCGACGGTGTCGAAGGCGGGGTCGTCCTTGACGTTCTGCAGCGCCACCTGGATGACGGCCTCGTCCAGCTGCTGGGTGGTGATGCCGTCGAAGAGCGTGAGCTCGAGCTCGGAGGCGATCTGGGTGACCCAGGTGATGTTCTCGTCGAGGCCCGCGCTGGCGTGCTCGATGGCCAGGTTGATCTTGTTGGCGTCGTACGGCTCGCGCGTGCCGTCCCGCTTCACGACAGTGATTCCCACGGCTCTCCCTCAGTGCTCTCCCGATTAGCCTGATCACTATATAGCCGGGTACCGACATCGCCGAGACACTAGATCTAGTGGGCGTGTCATCCACAGCGGGGGATAACTCCGGCGCCGTTCTCCACACGCTGTGCACGGCGGGGGGCCGGCCTCACCGCCCGACCCCCGGCCGATAGGGTGGGCGCCATGGCCAGCTACGGGCGACTGCTGCGCAGCCCCGGGGTGCTGCGCATCATGCTCGCACAGCTCACCGCGCGGCTGCCGAACGGCATGCTCTCGCTCGCCTACCTGCTGCACGTCGAGGGCGTCTTCCACTCCTACGGCGCCGCCGGCATCGTGCTCGCGACCACGAGCGTCGGCCAGGCGATCGCCGGCCCGCTGCTCGGCCGCTGGATGGGCGCCTGGGGCATGCGCCCGGTGCTCGCCCTCACCACGGCGGTGTCGGCGGCGACGATGCTCACGATCGCCTTCGCGCCGATGTCGCTCGCCGGCTACGCCGCGGTCGGCTTCCTCGGCGGCCTCAGCCTGCCGCCGGTGCAGCCGGCGGTGCGCACGATCTACCCCAAGATCGTCAACTCCACGCAGCTCACCCTGCTGTTCAGCCTCGACTCGAGCGCGCAGGAGCTCATCTGGATCGCCTCCCCGGTGCTCATCACCTTCGTCTCGGTGCAGGTCTCCACCCAGCTCGGCATCCTGCTCGCCGTCGCCTTCCTCGTCGGCGGCGGGGCCTGGTTCATCGCCAGCCCCGAGCTCGGCAAGGTGCGCATCCCCCGCTCCAAGCGCCGGTTCGGCCTCGTGCTCGCCCGGCCGCCGGTGCTGCTCGCGACCGTGATCAGCATCCTGCTCATCGGCTGCTGCGCGGCGCTGGAGGCGAGCGTGGTGGCGTCCTTCGGCGACACCGGGCCGCAGTCGGGCATCGTGCTCGCGATCTGGTCGGTGGCCTCGCTCGTGGGCGGGCTCGCCTTCGGCGACATCCCGATCGGGCCGACCGCCCTCGGCCGCCGGATGCTCGTGGTCACCGTCGGCACGGTGCTCGCGGCCCTCGCGGCCGGCTATTTCGCGACGGAGCCGGATGCGGCGGGGCAGTTCGGCTCGGCACAGTTCTGGGCGCTCGCGGGCACGCTCGCGATCTCGGGGCTCGGCATCGCGCCGTGCATGGCCGTCATGTTCGCGATCGTCTCGGTCTCGGTGCGCTTCAGCGACACCGCCGAGGCCTACGGCTGGGTCGGCACCGGCCAGCTCATCGGCGGGGCGGCCGGCAGTGCCGTCACCGGCTTCCTCATCGACGCCCACGGGGCGGCGGGCGGCTTCGCGGCCGGCGCCGCCTTCGCCGCCCTCGGCACGCTCATCGCCTTCGCGCTGCGACGCGCCCACCCCGACCTGCGCGGCCGGGACGCCTCGCCGCTGCCGGACACGGCACCGGTGCCGCTGACACCCAGCTGAGCGGCGGATGCTACTGATGAGTCTGTAGACCGATCGGTAGCTCTGCGAGAGTGTTGTTCTCCGTGGAGGGGGAGCTTCAGCGGGCCTTGGGCGCGTCGTTGAAGACGATCCGACGGGAGCGCCGGCTGAGCCAGGAGGAGTTCGCCGAGGCCCTCGACGTGCATCGCACCTACATCGGCGGTCTCGAACGCGGCGAGCGCAACCTCACCCTGCGCAGCGTCGAGCGGATCGCCGAGCGTCTGGGCGTGTCGCCGCTCAGCCTGCTCCAGGATCCCGAAGAGCGTTCGTGATGTAGGCCTCGATCGCAGCGGCGAGCCGATGCGCGGTGCCGATGTCGATGTCGAGGAACTGCCCACGGCCGTCGCCGATGTACAGCCAGGACTCGCCGGGTCGGTCCGCGTGCAGCTCGAGCAGCAGTTCGCGCGGACGCACCTCACCACCCGGCATCCGGACGAGCGCGGGCTCCGCCGCGCTCTCGGCGCGGTGCGGGCCGCCCTCCTCCGCCGCGTGGTCCGCGATGCACCACGAGGGGCATCCCTGTCGCCGTGGGGTCATTCGTCGCCTCCAGTCCCGTAGTCGCCGTCGAAGCGTAGGCGGCCGGGGTGACACGGGCTCGGGGGCGCTCGCCGGATCGCCGATCTCGGCCAGGCCCGCGTCGAGCACGTCGTGCCAGGGCACGCCGGAGAGCCGCACGGCGCTCGGGGCCTCGGCGGCGAAGACGACGCGCAGCGCCGCATCCGCCTCGCCGGCGTGGTGGGCGGCGCGCGCGGCGTCGGCCACCTCACCGAGGACCTCGGCGACCGTCATGCTCCGCTGGCCGTCGAAGGCCTCGCGTGCGGAGGCGAGGGCGTGCAGCAGTTGCTGCGTCACCGTCGGCCGGCTGGCGAACCGCAGCTGTCGCCCCCTGTGCTGCATGCCTTCACCCCCTGCCACACGGAGCAATCCCCAGATTTGATGCTACTGATCAGTAGCGATCAGTGCAAGCGCGGCGGGGGCAAGCGCTGCCGGGCGGATGTCGTTGACGGATGTCAGCGGGCATCCGGGCGGGCACCGACGGCACCCGCCCGGCGGCCGTCAGCGGTTCTGCAGCGGGCGCAGCGCTGTCGCGAGCTGCCCGAGCTCGACGATCGCGTTGCCGAGGATCGTCTGCTCCTTCTCGGTGGGCGTGAGCACCCCCTCCGAGATCAGGCCCCCGACGAAGGGGATCTCCACGTTCGCCCCGGTGCGCACCAGGCCGAGCGAGGCGAGGATCCCGCTCAGCGCGACGACGCCGCGGGTGCCAGCGGAAGCGCCGCCGTAGCTGACGAACGAGACCGGCTTGCGCCACCACTCCTGGCTCAGGTAGCCGAGCGCGTTGGCGAGGGCCGGGGAGAAGCTGTGGTTGTACTCGGGGGTCACGAACACGAAGGCGTCCGCGGCATCCACCCGCTCGCTCCAGGCGATCGTGTGCGCCTTGGTGTACTGCCGCAGCCGCGGATGGTTCGGCTCGTCCATCAACGGCAGGGCGAGCTCGGCGAGGTCGACGAGGTCGATCTGCCAGTCGGGCAGCTCGGCGAAGCGGGAGCGCACCCACTCGGCGACGGCGGGACCCACTCGGACGGGGCGGACAGAGGCGATGACGATCATGACTTTGTTCACGAGACGCAACTGTATCCGGCCCTCTCCACCCGATTCCGACAGCGGCGTCCCGACGGCCGGATTCCGACAGCCGTCCACCGAGAAACCGCCAGTGTTCGCGCCGGCCGCCGACTCGCCGCGACCGCACCGCTACCGTGACCGCATGACCCCCGGGCACACGACCTCGCAGAACGCGCTCCCCGTCACCGTGCTGGGCTCCGGAGAGCGCCGCGCCCTGCTCGTGCACGGGATCAACGCCCGGGCGCAGTCGTGGTGGTGCATCGCCGAGTCGCTCGCGGCGGCCGGCTGGACGACGATCGCCGTGGACCTGCCCGGCCACGGCCGGGCGGATGCGACGGCGGACTGCCGCCTCGACGCGCTCGCCGCGCTCCTGCCCGGCCGCGGCTGGGACCTCGTCATCGGCCACTCGCTCGGGGCGACCCTCGCGTTGCTGGCGCAGGCGACGGACGCGGGCTTCGCCCGGCGGCTCGTGCTCATCGAGCCGGTGCTCGAGCTGGCGCCGGCCGAGCACAAGCCGGTGCGCGAGCAGCAGCTCGCCGAGCTCGACGCGGATGCCGCCGCGATCGCGGCCGCCGCGCCGCACTGGCATCCGCGCGATGTCGCCGAGAAGGCCGCCGGCGCCCGGGCCGCCGATCCGAGGACCGTCGCGGGCATCTTCGACGCGAACCGGCCCTGGTCGTTCGCCGGGCGGGTCGAGTCCCTCACCGTGCCGACGCTCGTGATCGGCGGCGACGCCGGCGGGTCATCGATGCTGCCGGCGGTGGTGGCGCAGCGTCTCGCCGGGCATCCCGGGGTGTCGCTACGCCGACTGGAGGGGGCCGGGCACGCTCCGCAACGAGACCGGCCGGAGCCCACGCTCGCGCTCATCCACGACGCCGCCTCGGTCTGAGCGGGAGCATCCGGGCAACGGCGGCGAACGACTCGGGCAGCGGCACGAGCGCCTCCCGCAACACCTTGGCCGGGGCCGGCCGCACGATGACGCTCGTGACGCCCGGCCGCCCGGCTGTCAGCGCGATCGATGCCGCCGCCGGCGTGATCCCGTGCTCGCGGGCGAGAGCGGCGAGCTCCGTGGTGGCGGCGGGAGCCCGCGCGAGCACCGTGACGCCCGAGCGCGCCGCCACCGAGAGCACGGTCTCGAAGCGAAACGCCGAGGCATCCAGCTGCACGCTCGCCACGCCGGGGTGGTCGATCGCGGTCAACGCCTCGTCGGCGGTCACGACGCTCACGCCGTAGGCGGCGATGGCACCCTCGTCGACGAGCGCGTCGAGGGCGTCGTAGAGCTGCGGCTCGTCGAGCACGCCGGCGGGCGGGCGGTACAGCTGCACCAGGTCGAGGGTGTCGGTGCGCAGCCTGTCCCGCGCGCGGTCGATGCCGCCGCGCAGCTGCGCGAGGGTGAGCTCGTCCGGGTCCCGGAACCGCAGCCGGGGCGCCACGATCGCCTCGACGTCGCGACGGCGGGCCAGGTGGTCGCCGACGAGACGCTCGGCGCCGTCGTCCGCCGTGTCGATGAGGGTGACGCCCGCGGCGAGGGCCGTGTCGACCACGGCGGCGCCGTCCCCCGCGGCGACTCCGATGCCGAGCACCGAGAGCGAGGCGCCGAGGCGGGATGCCGACCGCGTCTCCATGCGGCACAGCCTATTCCCGCCCTCGGCGCTGCGCGCCGCCATCCGGCCACGCGATCTGCGAACCGGGCGGATGCGGTTGCGGCCGGGCGAGCGCGGAGCGAGGCCCGACGGACCGGGCTCAAGGAGACGGACCTCAGCGGGCCAGACCTCAGAAGGCCGGGACGAGCACGGCGAGCCCGGTGAGCACGAGCGCCACCCCGAGGAAGGCGGCCCAGTCGACCGCCATTGCGCGGGCGTCGAAAACGAAGGAGTGGATGTCGCGAGGCCGCCCGAACACGCCCTGGGCCGCGCGGACGCGCGCCCGTCCTTCGTTTTCGGCACCCGGCCGCGGCGGGTCGCCGCAACGAGCTCGCCCTCGCCGGTGACCACCCGGAAGCCGCGCACCCAGTCGGAGCCGAAGCCGTGGCTGCGCGCGAGGGGGCCGAGACCGCCGCCGAGCAGAAGACCCGCCACCCCGACGGAGCCGGAGGCGCCCGCGACGGGCATGAGGCCGAGGGGTGCGGCGGCCCGCACGACGGCGTCCCAGCGCGCACCGCCGCCGACGGTCGCGAGCCCGGCCCTCGCGTCGACCACCGCCGAGTCGAGCCGGGCGAGGGAGATCACCAGGCCGTCGGAGACCGCGGCGAGGCCGTGTCCGGTGGCCCAGACGCGCACGGGCTCCCCGAGCGCCCGCGGCCGGTGAGCGATGGCGAGGTTCTGACCGCGGAGCGCCCTGTCGTAGCGCTCGTCGCCGGGCAGGATGACGTCGTCCAGATCAGCGAGGTCGGTCACCCCGCCGAGGCTAGACCCTCGCCTCCGACGTCCGTCCTCTGCGGCATGGGAACGCCGCATCCGCCTTGAGCATCCGGACGCCGGAGACGCCGGTCGCCCCGGGAACACCTGAGAGAAACCTCGGTGCAGCCGACGGCGATCGCGAGTCGCTCCACGGTGGCCTCGAGGAGAAGGAGGTGTCGGGACGGGTGCCATCGACGACGCGAAGGATGCCGCGAGTGAGACCGTGCACAGGGTCGGTGAGGCCGTGCACGACGTGAAGGAGCGCATCGGCGACCGGTTCGACGAGGCGAAGGCCGAGGCGAACGTCAAGAAGGCCGAGAGCGAGCGCGACGCCACGACGCGGTGGCACTGCGGTGTAGGCACGGCGCCGACCGGTTCGACAGCCCGTCAGGGCCGACGAGGTCGACGCCTCTGTTCCTTCGCTTGCTTCAGCAGGTGCTCCGCGAGCTGCTGCTCATCGATATGACATCGGTCATCGCCCTTCCCTTCGGTCAGGCCCGACCAGATCCACCGTTAACCGGCGCACGGTGCCGGACGGTGTCACCGCACAGGTGAGGAGCCGTCTCGCGCGGTCGCGTCTGAGTACCCCGCCCGGTAGGTTGCCGGCGCCACGCCGAAGGCGCGCTTGAACGACCGAGTGAACGAGGCCGGGTCGGGGAAGCCCCAGCGCACCGCCACCACGGAGATGGGCTCCTGCGTGCGGATCAGATCGCGTCGGCTGTTCTCCAGCCGACGCTTGCGGATCCAGCTGCTCGGCGACTCGTCGCGCGACTGGAACAACATTTGCAGGGACCGCAGCGACATGAAGTGGGCGGATGCGATCACCTGCGGGGTCAGGCGCTGGTCGGCCAGATGGTGCTCGACGAACGCGAGGATCTCCGCGAACTGCCCGGAGTCCTTCGTCGACAGCGCGGGCCATGCGACCTCCTGCACGACCGCGGTCGCCAGCTCGACGAGGGTCTCGGCGATCGTGAGCCGGTGGCGTTCGCCGAGACTCTGGATGTCGGCGCCGAGGCTCGCCATCATGCGGATCAGCACGCGTGCCGCACCCTGCGACACGGGGACAGGCACGGCCGTGACCCGGGCCACCGCCTCGAGTGGGACGCCGAGCACCTCGCGCGGCACCATCAGCACGTGATGCCTGTACGGGCCGAGGAAGTCCATGCGGTACGGCCGGGTCGTGTCGTAGAGCACGAGCGCGCGCTCCTCCAACTCCGCCGTGCGGCCGTCCTGCTGCACACGACACCACCCGGCGGCGTGGAAGACGAGCTTGTAGAACGCCGGCTCGTCTTCGCTTCCGACCAGCTGAGGAGTCCGCACCACCGTCTGGGCGTCGGCCTTTATAGTGAGCAGCCGCAGGTCGCCGATGAGGTCGGCGCGCAGACGACCGGCGAAGCCGTTCTCGCCACGCGAGTACACGGCCAGCGGGACGGACGCGCGCTGGATCGCCTCGTTCCACGAGCCCGCCCGCGCGGATGCTGCAGTGCTGCGCGTGTCGAGCTCGACGAAGTGGCGACCCGAGGGCACCACTTCGTCCTCTCCCGGCATGCACAATCCCGTCGTCGGCGGCGAGGGGGCGGCGAGAGCCGCTCCCCGTAGCAAGCATGTTAATGCCGGGTCCTGCGCCGGCCCGGGGCCTTCGCGAATCGCCAAGTGGTCTGCGCGCATCGCGCGACGCTCGCAGGCCGCGCGCGGCTAGCGTCGACTCACTCCACCGCATCAGCGCGGTGCGCACATCGAAGGACTCCGATGACGACCTCCCGCCTCGCCGACGAAGACACCTCCAAGTTCGGCTACACGCCCCAGTTCCGCCGCACCGTCCGCAGCTTCGGATCCTTCGCGATCGCGTTCTCCACGGCGTCGGCGCTCACCGGCGTCGTCACCACCTACGGGTTCCTGCTGAACCTGTCGGGTCCGCGCGGCATCTGGATGTGGATCGGCTCGGTGATCGGCCGGCTCGCGGTCGCACTCATCGTCGCGCAGCTGGTCGCGCGGATGCCGCTGACCGGCTTCATCTACCAGTGGTCGTCGAAGCTCGCCAACCCCGTCGTGGGCTGGTGCATGGGATGGCTCTACTTCGCCACGATCCCCATCATCGTCGTCGCCACCGACATCGGCCTGGCCTCGCAGGCGTTCATGCCGCTGTTCGGCCTTGAGCAGAACCCGGTGTCGGTCACACTCGTCGTGCTCACGGTGCTCACCCTGCAGGCCGCGATCGCGATCTACTCGACGCGTCTGGTGAACGCCGTGAACTCGACGGCCGTCGTCGCGGAGCTGCTGGCCCTCGCCGTGCTCACCGTCGCGCTGTTCGTCGCCGCGCTCGTCACGGGCGGGTTCACGCCCGCCAACCTGTTCTCGACCGGTGTCGTGAGCGAGGACGGGTACTGGTCGCTCGCCGGGCCGTTCATGATGGCGGCGCTGCTGGGCGCCTACACGATCGCCGGATTCGAGGGCGCCGCCGAGCTGTCGGAAGAGACGCAGCACCCCAGCCGCGTCGCGCCCCGCGCGATCATGCGCGCTGTCGTGATCTCCGGCGTCACCGGGTTCGTCTTCCTCTTCGCGCTCACCGTCGCGATGAAGGACATCACGGCGGCGAGCGAGGCCGGATCGCCGGTCGCCCTCATCCTCAGCGAGTACTTCGGCCCGATCATGGAGAAGCTCGTGCTGGCGCTGGTCACCGTCGCCATGTTCTCGTGCGCCCTGTGCCTCATGCTGTCGGCATCGCGCACGTGCTTCGCGATGGCGCGCGACCGGCGCTTCCCCGGCCACCGGCTGCTCGGCAGGGTGCCGGCGCGGATCGGCACCCCGGTGTGGGCCACCGCGCTGGTGTGGGCGATCGGGGTGGCGATCATGCTGACGCTCGGCCAGGATTCGAACGCGCTCAACAACGTCCTGGCGGGCGGCACCATCATCTCGGTGTTCCTGTACCTGTGCACCGTCGCGGTCTACCTCGTCATCCGTCGTCGGCTGCCGCAGGCCGCGCAGGGCGGCTTCGACCTGCGCCGCTGGGACCTTCCGATCGCGATCTTCGCCGTGCTGTGGTGCGCGTTCGAGCTCGTCGTGCTGACGGTCCCCGAGATGTTCCACGCCGGAGTCGTGCTCTCGCTCGTCTTCTTCGTCACGGGGGCGCTGATCCTGGGCTGGTACCTGATCTTCTTCCGCAGCAGGTTCACCGCGACAGAGGCTGCACCGCACGACACCGAGGCGCAGGCTCAGGCGTCGTGACCGACGAGCGGCATCTGCGCGTCGCCATCGACATGGGCGGCACGTTCACCGACCTCGTGGTGGACGACGGCAGCGGAGTGCTCGGCGCGTTCAAGGCCAGCACCACGCCGCAGGACCCGGCGCAGGGCATCCTCTCCGCACTGATGAAGGCGGCGCAGGGACGGCGAATGAGCCTCGCCGAGCTGCTGAAGCGCACCGAGCTGCTCGTGCACGGCACGACGCGCGCTCTGAACGCCGTCACGACCGGCGAGGTCGCACGCACCGCATTCCTCACCACGAAGGGGCATCCCGACATCCTCGTCTACGCGGAGGGGGGCCGCTCCGACCTGTTCGACTTCTCCGTGCCCGCGCGCCGCCCCTACGTGCCGCGTGCGCTCACCGTCGAGGTGGACGAGCGCATCGGCCGCGGCGGCGAGGTCGTGCGCGCCCTCGACCCGGACGAGGCGCGTCGCGTCGCGCGCGCCGTGCGCGACCTGGACGTGGAGGCGGCGGCCGTCTGCCTGCTGTGGTCGCCCGCGAACCCCACGCACGAGCAGCAGCTCGAGCAGGCCCTGCGCGCCGAGCTGCCCGACCTGGCCATCACGCTGTCCAGCCGCCTGAACCCGACGCTGCGCGAGTACCGGCGCGCGTCATCCGCCGTCATCGACGCGTCGCTCAAGCCGCTCATGGGCGAATACCTCGGCCACCTCGAGGAGCGGCTGCGGGATGCGGGCTTTCGCGGACGCCTGCTCATCGTGACGTCCTCGGGTGGGTTCCAGGATGCCGACGCGGTCGCCGCGCGGCCGATCCTCTCCGTCAAGTCCGGCCCGGCCATGGCGCCCGTCGCCGGGCGCCGGTCGGCCGAGCGCGACTTCCCCGGCGCCACCGCGATCATCGCGGACACCGGCGGCACGACGTACGACGTCAGCCTCGTCCGCGGCGGCCGCATCCCGACGACCCGCGAGACGTGGATCGGCCCGCGCTATCTCGGCCATATGACGGGGTTCAGCTCCGTCGACATCCGCTCCATCGGCGCGGGCGGCGGCAGCATCGCGTGGGTCGACGCGGGCGGCGTGCTGCACGTCGGTCCCCACAGCGCCGGCAGCACGCCCGGTCCGGCCGCCTACGGGATCGGCGGCACCGAGCCGACGCTCACCGACGCGTGCGTCGTGCTCGGCTACCTCGATCCGCAGTACTTCCTCGGCGGCTCCATGCCGCTGGACGCCGCGCTCGCCGCCGCGGCGGTGGCCCGCGTCGCCGAGCCGCTCGGCCTCGGGGTGCACGAGGCCGCGGAGGCGATCCATCGGCTCGCCACCGAGCGGATGGTCGCGGGCATCGAGGAGATCACCCTGAGCCAGGGGGAGGACCCGACGTCCGCGGTGCTCGTCGCCGGCGGCGGGGCGGGCGGCCTCAACGCCTCCGCGATCGGGCGGCGGCTCGGATGCCGTGCGGTCATCGTGCCCGACGCGGCTCCCGTGATGAGCGCGTACGGCGCCCTCACGTCGGATCTGTCGGACGAGTACGAGATCCCGTTCCCCACGAGCAGCGACGCGTTCGACCCCCGCGTCGGCGCCGTGCTCGCCGAGCTCGCCGAGCGCTGTCGGCGCTTCGTGGAGGGACCGGGGGCGGATGCCGTGGGCTCACGCGTGGAGTTCTCCGCCGAGGCCCGCTACCCGAGCCAGGTGTGGGACCTCGTCGTGCCGTTCGCGTACACCGGCCGCGTCGACGCCGACCTCGTCGACGCGATCGCCGTCGCGTTCCACGATGCCCATCGCCGCACGTTCGCGGTGTGCGACCCGGGCTCGCCCGTCGAGTTCATCACGTGGCGCGCGCGCGTGGACTGCCTGCTCGGCGAGCGCGCGGACGCGCGCGTCGACACCGCCGCCGACGTCCCGGCCGGCGAGCGCGTCGCCTACTTCCGGGGCACGGGCGCAGTCACGGTGCCGGTCGTTCCGGCGCGAACGATGGCGCCCGGCGTCCGCATCGCGGGGCCTGCGATCGTCGAGTCCGAGATGACGACGATCGTCGTGGACCCGGGCGTCGGTGCGGAACGCACGCCGGGCGGGGACGTCGTTCTCCGCTTCGAGGGAGAGGAGCAGGGCCGATGACGGCAACCGAGGCGCGCGGGGTCGCCCTCGCCGTGGTGACGAGCCGCATCGAGGCGATCATCCGGAAGATGGTGAACACGCTGTACCGCACCGGGCGCTCCGGCGTCATCAACACCGCGAACGACTTCTCGTGCGCCATCGTCACGGCCGGCGACGAGCTGCTCGCGGCCGTGGAGAGCCTGCCCATCCACGTCATGAGCGGGCCCGACCTGATGGCGCGATCGTTGCGGGAGTTCCACGGCTCGTTCGCGGCGGGCGACGCGTTTCTGCACAACTCGCCCTATCACGGCAACAGCCATGCGGCCGACCACACGCTCCTCGTGCCGGTCGTGGACGCCGCGGGCACGCACCGGTTCACGGTCGTCGCGAAGGCGCATCAGGCCGACTGCGGCAACTCGCTGCCCACGACGTACATGTCCGGCGCCGCGGACGTGTACCAGGAGGGCGCGCTGATCTTCCCCGGCGTACGCGTGCAGCGCGACTACGAGGACTGCGAGGACATCCTGCGGATGTGCCGGATGCGACTGCGCGTGCCCGACCAGTGGTGGGGTGACTACCTCGCGCTGCTGGGAGCCGTGCGCGTCGGCGAGCAGGGTCTGCTCGCCCTCGGCGACGAGCTGGGATGGGACGTGCTGGAGCGATACGTCGTGGACTGGTTCGACTACAGCGAGCAGCGGATGAGCGACGCGATCCGCCGGCTGCCCACCGGCTCATCGCGCGCCACGAGCGTGTTCGATCCCGGTCCGCTCGCGCCCGATGGAGTGCCGATCACGGCGCACGTCGCCGTCGACGCCGAGGCGGCGATCGTCACCGTCGACCTGCGGGACAACCCGGACTGCCTGGACAACGGCCTGAACCTCACCGAGTCGACGTCGCGCACGTGCGCCATGGTGGGCGTGTTCAACAGCGTCGGACCCGGCATCCCGCTCAACGCCGGTAGCTTCCGCCGCATCCAGGTCGAGCTGCGGGAGAACTGCGTCGTCGGCATCCCGCGCCATCCCGCGTCGTGCTCGCTGGCCACGACGAGCATCGCCGAGCGGGCCGCCAACGCCGTTCAGGTCGCGATGGCCGGCCTCGCCGACGGCGTCGGGATGGCCGAGGCCGGCTACGTCATGCCGCCGTGCGACGCGGTCATCTCCGGCGTCGACCCGGGCAGCGGCGCGCCGTTCATCAACCAGATCTTCTTCGCGAGCTCCGGCGGTGGGGCGGGACCGGTCGAGGACGGCTTCCTGTGCCTCGGGCACGTCGGCGCCGCCGGCGTCGTGCGACGCGACGGCGTGGAGATGAACGAGCTGAGGTTCCCGCTGCGCGTGCACGCGCAGCACATCCTGCCCGACAGCGAGGGCGCGGGCTTCCGGCGCGGAGCCCCCGGCAACTACGTCGAGTACGGGCCCGTCGGCGCCGACCTGCGCGTCATCTACAGCGCAGGCGGCGCGGTGAACCCGGCCAGTGGAGTGCGCGGCGGAGGCGACGGCGGCACGTCCGCGGCCCGGCTGCGCGCACCCGACGGCACCGTGACCGAGCTGCCCGCCGACGGCGACCGCGTGCTGCACGACGGCGAGTCGGTGATCTCGCTCGCGTGCGGCGGCGGCGGCTACGGATCCCCGCTGCGGCGCGAGCCCACGCGGGTCGCCGAGGACGTCGCCGAGGGGTGGATCACGCCCGGCCGCGCGCGCGAGGTCTACGGCGTCGTGATCGACGCGCAGGGCGCGGTGGATGCCGCGGCCACGCGCGCGCTGCGCGGCGCGCGCGCGTGAGCCCGGCCACAGACCCCGACGAGGCGAGAGAAGAGACATCCATGAACACCCGCATCGACGCACACCTGCAGCACGGCAGCGAGCTGGACGTGCCGCACGAGCCGTTCGTCGTGGAGCGAGGACTCGGATCGGAGGTGTGGGACACGGCAGGCAGGCGCTACCTCGACGCGCACGGCGGCGCGTGGCTCAGCCAGATCGGACACGGTCGGCCCGAGATGGCGGCCGTCGCGGCGCGCCAGCTCGCGACGCTGGAGCACTTCACGACGCGACGCGAGTTCGCAACGCCCCCGGCCATCGCCCTCGCCGACGCCATCGTCGAGCTGTCCGCGCTGCAGGACGGCGCCGTGCGCTTCTCCAACGCGGGCTCGGAGGCCGACGACGACGCGCTGCAGGTGGTGCGCGAGTACCAGCGCCGCCGCGGCCTGCCCGACAAGCGCGTCGTGATCACGCTCGTCGGGGCCTTCCACGGCCACACGATCGGCGGCCTGCAACTGGGCGGCCAGATCCCGGTCGACGACGTCGTGCAGGTGCGCATGCCCGACCCCTACGCATTCGAGGGCAGCCCGGCAGAGCTCGTGGAGGTGTGCGTCGCGGAGCTGGAGGAGACGATCGCGCGCATCGGAGCGGACCGCATCGCGGCGATGTTCGGCGAGCCCGTGTTCGGACCAGCCGGCATGTTCGCCCCGCCCGCCGACTACTGGCCCCGCGCCGTCGCGGTGCTGCGCAGCCACGACATCCTGTTCGTCGCCGACGAGGTCGTGACCGGGTTCGGGCGCGCCGGCGCGATGTTCGGCTGCGACCTGTGGGGCGTCGTGCCCGACATCATGGTCTTCGCGAAGGGGCTCACGAGCGGATACGCGGCCGTCGCCGCGGTGCTGCTGTCGCGCGAGATCGCCGATGTGACCCGCGGGTTCTCGGGCGGCGGCTCGTTCTCCGGCCACGCGCTCGGCACGGCGCTCGCGCTCGAGAACCTGCGCATCGTCGTCGCCGAGGGCCTCGCCGAGAACGCCGCGCAGCGCGGTCGGCAGTTCCTCGCCGAGCTTGAGCCGCTGCTCGAGCTTCCCGCCGTCACGGCGGTGCACGGCGCGGGGCTCATGGTCGGCGTACGGCTGGACGAGCACGCGGTCGCGGCGCTGGAGAGGCCGCTGGACGAGACGATCCGCAAGGAGCACGGAGTCATCCTGATGTCGAGCCGCAACCGGCTCGTGATCACGCCGCCGCTGGTGTTCACCGCCGCCGAGGTGAGCGAGACGGTGGCCGCCGTCGCGGCAGCGTGCCGCGGCATCCCGATGCCCTGAGCGGGGCGCAGCGCGGGCACGACGCGCCGACGACGGTCGGTGCGTGTTGCAACACGGCGCAGCGGCCTCGCCGGCGCCGAGAACGTCAGCTGAGTGGCTGCGATCGGGGCTCGGTCGGACGGCTGCCGGCGCGGTAGAGCATCGGGGCCTCCCCGAATGCGCGCTTGACGGCACGTGTGAACGACCCCGCATCCGGGAAGCCCCAGCCGCGGCTGTCTACACCTGTGGGCTGGTGGCGTAGGTCGTCCAGGCGGGCTCGCGAAGGGCCGGGCAGTGTTCCGGGGTGGGGTTGTTGGCGATGTGGATCATGCGGTCCAGGGCGTCGCGGGCGGCGGCGAGGTCGTCCATCGTCGCGGTGATGCGGTCGCGTTCTGCGGCCAGCACCGCGAAGGTCTCGGGGGTGCCGTCCCCGGCGTGGATGCTGGGCATGAGGTGCAGGATGGTACGGCTGGACAGTCCTGCGGTGAACAGTTGCTGGATCAGCCGCACCCATTCGGCGGCTGATTCCGGGTAGGTCCGTTGTCCGCTGGGCGTGCGGTCCGGGGTGAGCAGGCCCTGCTCCTCGTAGTAGCGCAACGCTCTGGTGCTGACTCCCGTCTGGCGCGCGAGTTCACCGATCCGCATCCAGCCCCTCCGGCTCCGTGACGTGACTGTGGCGTGACGATTTGCCTTTGACGTCAACGTCAGGTTTTAGCGTATCGGACGTCGGCCGAGACGCGGCCGCGCAGACCCACCACGCCTCGTGCAGGAACAGAGCATTCATGAATCCCACCGGCCAGACCGCCCTCGTCACCGGAGCCAACCGCGGCATCGGCCGACAGTTCGTCCTCGAACTGCTCGACCGGGGCGCGGCCAAGGTGTACGCGACCGCCCGCCGCCCCGACGCGATCGACGTCGATGACCCGCGGGTGATCCCGTTACGGCTGGACCTGCTCGACCACGACTCCGTGGTCGCCGCCGCGGCGGCCGCGCAGGATGTGACCCTGCTGGTCAACAATGCCGGAATCTCCACCGGTGCCGGCCTGGTCACCGGCGACCTCGCCGAGGTACGCCGTGCGCTGGACACCCATTTCTGGGGCACGCTGG
>JASGFF010000025.1:0-35573 GCA_047605685.1 Microbacteriaceae bacterium | reverse complement strand
CCCGCAGCCCGGCGGCCCGGGCGGCCTCGGTCGTGGCGACGATGACGGCCGGCTTGCCGCCGGCCTGCGCGGCGAGGGCCACGACGGCGGCATCCGTGCCGAGCCGCTCGCGCACCCCGGTAGCGAGGCTGCGCAGCTCCTCGGCGCTGCCGAGCGCGCCGACGTCCTCGGCCACCAGGTGCAGCCCGCCGACGCTCCGGGCCCGCGCGGCGATCGCCGGCACCCGCTCGCCGAGGCGCGCCGCCTCGAAGGCGGCGATCCGCCGCTGCGCCTCGCGCAGCTCGGCCGTGAGCGCGCCGATGCGCTCGACGAGCTCGCCGCGGGGTGCGCGCAGGCTGCTGCTGAGCTCGGCGACGATCGCCCGTTCGGCGGCGAAGTCCGCGAAGGCGTCCCGCCCGACGAGGGCCTCCACCCGGCGGCTCGTGGAGCCGACGCTCGACTCGCCGACGAGGTTCACCAGGCCGATCTCGCTCGAGGAGCCGACGTGGGTGCCGGCGCACAGCTCGAGCGACCAGGGGCCGCCGATCTCGACGACGCGCACCCGCTCGCCGTACTTCTCGCCGAACAGCGCCATCGCGCCGAGCGACCTGGCCTCGTCGAGGGCCATGACGCGCGTGCTCACCTCGAGGTCGTCGCGCACCCGCTCGTTGACGAGGCCCTCGATCTCCGATCGGGTGGCTGGGCTGAGCGCCTGGTTCCAGCTGAAGTCGAGGCGCAGGTAGCCCGACCGGTTGTAGGAGCCGGCCTGGTGAGCCTCGGGGCCGAGGATCTGCCTGAGCGCGGCGTGCACGAGGTGGGTCGCCGAGTGCGCCTGGGTGGCGCCGCGACGCCAGTCGGCGTCGACGAGCGTCGTCGCGCTCGATCCGACGCCCACCTCGCCGCTGGCCACCTGCACCGTGTGGCTGACGAGGCCGGCGACGGGCCGCTGCACGTCGAGCACCTCGAGCTCGAAGCCAGGGCCGACGATCGTGCCCTGGTCGGCCTCCTGGCCACCGGACTCCGCGTACAGCGCCGTCTCGGCGGTGACCACCTCGACGATGTCGCCCGCGCCCGCCCGCGGGACGGCGACGCCGTCCTTCAGGATGCCGATGACGGTGGTCTCGGTGCTCAGCTGCTCGTAGCCGGTGAACACGGTCTCGCCCGCGGCGCGCAGCTCGCGGTAGACGGAGAGGTCGGCGAGCTGCTTCTTCTTGGACTTCGCGTCCGCCTTGGCGCGGGCGCGCTGCTCGGCCATGAGTGCGTCGAAGGCGGCGCGGTCGACGGTGAGCCCGGCCTCCTCGGCCATCTCGAGGGTCAGGTCGATCGGGAAGCCGAACGTGTCGTGCAGCAGGAAGGCGGTGTCGCTCGGCACCGTGGCGCGTGATTCGCCCTTGGCCTTCGTGACGGCCAGGTCGAGGATCGAGGTGCCGGTCTCGAGCGTCCTGAGGAACGTCTCCTCCTCGCCGTAGGCGAGCCGGGAGATGCGGTCGAAGTCGGTGCCGACCTCGGGGTAGCTCGCCTTCATCGCGTCGCGGGAGGCCGGGAACAGCTCGGCGAAGCTCGGGGCGTCGACGCCGAGCAGCCGCATCGCCCGGATCGAGCGGCGCAGCAGCCGGCGCAGGATGTAGCCGCGCCCCTCGTTGGAGGGCGTGACCCCGTCGGACATCAGCATGAGGCCCGAGCGCACGTGGTCGGCGATGATGCGCAGCCGCACGTCGTCCTCGTGCGCGGCGCCGTAGCGCTTGCCGGACATCGCGGCCGCCGCGTCGAGCACCGGCCGCACCTGGTCGATCTCGTACATGTTCTCGACGCCCTGCTTGATGAAGGCGATGCGCTCCATGCCGGCGCCGGTGTCGATGTTCTTCTGCGGCAGCTCACCGACGATCTCGAACTCGGTCTTGGAGCGCACGTCCGCGATCAGGTCCTGCATGAACACCAGGTTCCAGATCTCGGTGAACCGGCTGTCGTCCGCCGCCGGGCCGCCGTCGCGGCCGTAGGCCGGGCCGCGGTCGAAGTAGATCTCCGAGCAGGGGCCCGCGGGGCCGGGCTGGCCGGTGGACCAGTAGTTGTCGTCCTTGCCGAAGCGCTGGATGCGCTCATCCGGCAGCCCGGCGATGCGCTTCCACAGGCCGGCGGCCTCGTCGTCGTCCTCGTAGACGGTGACCCAGAGGTCGCGCTCGGCGAAGCCGAGGCCGCCGTCGCCCTCGGCCGTGGTCAGCAGCTCCCAGGCGAGCTCGATCGCGCCGGCCTTGAAGTAGTCGCCGAACGACCAGTTGCCGAGCATCTGGAAGAAGGTGCCGTGCCGGGCGGTCTTGCCGACCTCCTCGATGTCGTTGGTGCGGATGCACTTCTGCACGTCCGCGGCCCGCGGGTAGGGGGCGGGCACCACACCGGTGAGGTACGGGATGAACGGCACCATGCCGGCGATCGTGAACAGGATCGAGGGGTCGTCGCTCACGAGGGGGGCCGAGGGCACGATGGTGTGCCCGCGATCGCCGAAGAACTGGAGCCAACGGCGCTGGATGTCTGCGGTCTGCATGTGTTCCTGAGATCGGTGCCGGGGATGTGGAGCCGGAGATCGGTGCGACGCGACCGCCCGGGCGTGGCCGCCGGCGGCTACTTGATGCGGTCGGCGGCGTCGCCGATGACGTCCTGGGCCTCGGCGACGGCGGCCTTGAGCCCGGCCTCGCGCGCCCGGTAGCCGTCGACGACGGCGTCGGCGAGCTCGCTGAGGCGCGCGTCGACCTCGTCGAGGATGCGACCGCCCCGCTCCGTCTTGGCGACGTAGTGCGCGGCGGCGAAGCCCGCGGCGACTCCGAGGACGAACACGAGCACGTTCTTCATGGCTGGCTCCTTGTGCGCTGTGCGGGTTGTGCGCTGTGCGGGCTCGTGCGCTGTGCCCGTCACCCCGGCCGGGCTTCCCACTCTAGCGGCGGGGAGGCCCGGCGACCGGAGTGCCGGGGCCGGTCCCAGAGACGGGACCGGCCCCGGGGGCGCAACCCCCGGGGCCGGTGAGCGCGGACGGCCGCCGTGCGGCCTGTGGCTCAGCGCGCGGCGTAGTACTCCACGACGAGCTGCACCTCGCAGGTGACCGGCACCTCGGCGCGCTTCGGGCGGCGCACCAACCGGGCGTGCAGCTTGTCGAGCTCGACCTCCAGGTAGCCGGGCACGGGCGGCAGCACGTCGGCGTGGCCGCCTGCGGCCGCGACCTGGAACGGCTCGGTGGACTCGGAGCGCTCCTTGACGTGGATGAGCTGGCCCGGCTTCACCCGGAACGACGGGCGGTCGACGATCTTGCCGTCGACGAGGATGTGCCGGTGCACGACGAACTGGCGGGCCTGGGCCGTGGTGCGGGCGAAGCCGGCGCGGAGCACGAGGGAGTCCAGGCGCATCTCGAGCTGCTCGACGAGGTTCTCACCGGTCAGGCCGGCCGAGCGGCGGGCCTCCTCGAACTGGATGCGCAGCTGCTTCTCGCGGATGCCGTACTGCTCGCGCAGACGCTGCTTCTCGCGCAGGCGCACCGCGTAGTCGCTGTCGGCCTTGCGCTTGGTGCGGCCGTGCTCGCCGGGCGCGTAGGGGCGCTTCTCGAGGTAGCGGGCGGCCTTCGGGGTGAGCGGCACGCCGAGGGCGCGGGAGAGGCGGACCTTGCGACGGTCCTGGGATTTGGTGGGCATGACTGTCCTTCCGACGTGGCCGCGACTGTCACGGCTCACGGACGTACATCCCGCCGCCCCGGATGCCGGTGCGCACGTCGCGGCGCGCCGAGGGTCTCGCGTGGGGGATGTGTTCGCACGAACGAACCGAGCAAGCCTACCAGAGGGCCGTGCCCGGCTCAGCCGCCCCGGATGATCCGCTTGAGCCGCTCCCACCGCGGTCGCACCTCGCGCTCGTAGCCGTGCTCGGTGGGCTCGTAGTAGCTCGCCGAGCCGAGCGCGTCCGGCAGGTACTGCTGTTCGACGACGCCGGGCTCGAAGTCGTGCGCGTAGCGGTAGCCGTCGCCGTGGCCGAGCCGTTTCGCGCCCGGGTAGTGCGCGTCGCGCAGGTGCTTCGGCACCGTGCCGGCGCGGCCGGCACGCACATCGGCGATCGCGCGGTCGATGCCGCGATAGGCGGCGTTGGACTTGGGCGCGGTGGCGAGGTAGACCACGGCCTCGGCGAGCGGGATGCGCCCCTCCGGCATCCCGAGCAGCTGCACGGCGTCCGCGGCCGCGACCGCGATGACGAGCGCCTGCGGATCGGCCATGCCGATGTCCTCGGCGGCGGAGACCATCACCCGCCGGGCGATGAAGCGCGGGTCCTCGCCGGCCTCGATCATCCGGGCCAGGTAGTGCAGCGCCGCGTCCGCGTCCGAGCCGCGGATCGACTTGATGAAGGCGCTGATGACGTCGTAGTGCTCGTCGCCGGCCCGGTCGTAGCGCAGCAGCGCGCGGTCGACGGCGCGCGCGACGAGCTCGGCGGTGACCGTCGGCGGCTCCTCGCCGTCGTCCGGAGCGCCGTCGCCCGGGGCGCCGTCGTCCGGGGCGCCGTCGCCCGGGGCGGCGCTCGCCATGGTGGCCGCGGCCTCGAGGGCGGTGAGTGCGCGCCGGGCGTCGCCCGAGGCGAGTCGCACGATCGCCTCCCGGGCGCCGTCGTCGAGCCGCACGGCGCCGGCGAGGCCGCGCTCGTCCTCGACGGCGCGGTCGACGAGCATGCCGAGGTCCGCCTCGGTCAGCGGCTCGAGAGTGAGCAGCAGCGAGCGCGACAGCAGCGGCGAGATCACCGAGAAGGACGGGTTCTCGGTGGTGGCCGCCACGAGCACCACCCAGCCGTTCTCGACCCCGGGCAGCAGGGCGTCCTGCTGCGCCTTGGTGAAGCGGTGGATCTCGTCGAGGAACAGCACGGTGGACAGGCCGTACAGGTCCCGCTGGGACAGGGCGCGCTCCATGACCTCGCGCACGTCCTTGACGCCCGCGCTGACGGCGGACAGCTCGACGAAGCCGCGCCCGGATGTCGAGGCGATGAGCTTCGCGAGCGTGGTCTTGCCGGTGCCGGGCGGTCCCCACAGGATCACCGAGGTCGCCCCGCGCTCCCCGGTGCTGTCGCTCGCGAGCGCGACGAGCGGCGAGCCGGGGCCGAGCAGCCGCGACTGCCCCGCGACCTCGTCGAGGCTGCGCGGCCGCATTCGCACGGCGAGAGGCGTGGCGCCGGTGCGCAGTCCGAGCTGGGACATGGTGCCCCCGATGCTAGCCCGGGCAGCCGACACCGGTCCGGCGGTGCCGGCCCGGCGAGACCGGGCGGGAGCGGGGCGCGGCCGCGCCCGGGCCTGTGCGCACCCGGCCTCTGGGCGTCATCCAGGCATCCTCTGGGTAGAGTTCTCTCCGGCCGCGCCCGGCGGCCGTCGTCGCTCGCGGAGGAGACCGGTGGCAGAGAGCCCGAAGAGCCGTCAGCAGCAGCGTGCGGAGCGCGAGGCGCGTGAGCGCCTCAAGATCTACAACGCCCGCCAGGCGGTGCACGACCGACAGGTGCGCCGCAACCGCCGGGACAACGTCCTGGCGGTCGTCGGGGTCGTGCTCGTCGCGACGCTCGCGACGGTGACGCAGATCTTCTACTTCAGTGCCGGTCCCGGCTCCTCGTCCGCCGACAGCAGCGCGAGCGCGAGTGCGAGCGCGGAGGCGAACGTCGGCGACGTGCCCGACTCGAGCCTCGCGGAGGCGCGCACCTGGACCGGCACGCTCGAGCTGAATGACGTGACGCTCGCGGTCTCGCTCGACGGCGCCGCCGCACCGCAGGCGGTATCCTCGATCATCCAGGACGTCCAGGACGACTACTTCACCGACAAGACCTGCCACCGTCTCGTCGAGGACTCCACCACGGGCTCGGCGGAGCTCATCCAGTGCGGTTCGCTGGCGGGCGACGGCGAGGCCGACCCGGACTACCAGTTCGGCCCGGTCGAGAACGCGCCGAGCGACAGCGTCTACCCGGCCGGCACGATCGCGATGGCTCGCGGCTCGAGCGAGTACTCGATGGACCACCAGTTCTTCATCACGTTCGAGGACGCGACGCTCACGAGCGACGACGGCGCCGGCTACACGGTCATCGGCCAGGTCACCAGCGGTCTGGACGAGCTGATCGCCTCGGACATCGTCACAGCCGGGACCGCCGACGGCAGCGACGACGGCGAGCCGGCCACGGCGACGACGATCACGACGTTCACGCTCGAATGACGCCTTCTCCCGCCGGACGCGCCGCCTTATAGGCTGGATGGCGGCCGGCGGGCAGAGACGTCGGCACCCCGACAGGCGAGGTTTCAGTGGCCGAGGATCCAGTGGCAGACAGCGACGCCCCCTGGGGGCGCGTGGACGAGACCGGCACGGTCTTCGTGCGCGAGGCCGAGGGCGAGCGTGCCGTCGGCCAGTACCCGGACGGCACGCCCGAGGAGGCGCTCGCCTATTTCCGACGCAAGTACGCGGACCTCGCGGGCCAGGTGTCGCTGCTCGAGCAGCGCGCGCGCGGCGGCGCCCCCGCGGCGGATGTCGCGAAGGCCGTCGCCTCGCTCACGGCGGCCCTCGAGTCCCCGAACGCCGTCGGCGACCTCGCCGCGCTGCGCGGGCGGGTCGCAGCGCTCTCCGGCACGGTCGCCGAGCTCGGCGAGAAGCAGTCCGAAGAGGCCCGGGCGGCGCTCGAGGCGGCGCTCGCCGAGCGCACGGCGATCGTCGAGGACGCCGAGGCGCTCGCGGCCCAGGACCCGGCCAAGGTGCAGTGGAAGGCGACGTCCGCGCGCCTGGACGAGCTGTTCGGCCGCTGGCAACGGCACCAGACGGAGGGACCGCGCATCCCGAAGCGCGACGCGGACGCGCTCTGGGCGCGGTTCCGCGCCGCCCGGCAGAGCCTCGACGCGAGCCGGCGGGCGTTCTACGCCGAGCTCGACGCCCGCAACAAGGACGTGCGCAGCCGCAAGGAGGAGCTCATCGCCGCCGCCGAGGCTCTCGCGCCGCAGGGTGCCGCCGGCATCGGCGCCTACCTCGACCTCAAGAACGAGTGGAGCGGCGTCGGCCACGCGGCGAAGAGGGTCGACGACGCGCTCTGGGCCCGGTTCAAGGCCGCCGGCGACGTGCTGTTCTCCGCCAAGGCGGAGCGGGACGCCCGGGAGAACGTCGAGCTGAGTGCGAACCTCGAGCAGAAGCTCGCCCTGCTGGCCGAGGCGGAGCCGCTGCTGACGGCCACGGACCGGGCGCAGGCGCGCTCGGCCCTCACCGGCATCCAGCGCCGCTGGGATGCGATCGGCCACGTGCCTCGCGACCAGGTGCGCACCGTCGAGGACCGGTTGCGCCGGATCGAGCAGGCGGTGAAGCGGCTCGAGGAGGAGCACTGGCAGCGCAGCGACCCCGAGAAGCAGGCTCGCAGCGACGGCCTCGCCGCCCAGCTGGAGTCGGCGATCGCGAGGCTCGAGGCCGAGCGGGACGCCGCGAAGGCCAGGGGCGACGCGAAGGGGGTCGCGGCGGCCGAGGAGGCGATCGCGGCGCGTCGACTCTGGCTCGGCGCGATCGCCCGCTGAACGGCCTCTCCACAGCCGGGGTTGCCGCCCGCGCCGTCCACCGTCCGTGACCGGCGCCGGACCGGGGACGGGCGGATGCCGCAGGGTGCGCCCATGCAGCCCAGCAGCGTCAGCGAGCCGACGGCACAGCCCACGCCGGCACAGCCCACGCCAGTGCCGTCCACGCCAGTGCCGTCCACGCCAGTGCCGTCCACGACAGTGCGCCTCATCGGCGTGCCCCCCGCGACGCGGCCCGACCCGGCGCCCGGCCCCGCGCCGGGGCCCGCGCCCGAGCTGCCCATCGCCGAGCTGCGGGCGGCCGCCCTGGACGGCGAGCTCTACGAGCTCGACGGCGCCTGGCTGCCGCTCGACGAGTTCGACCGGCCCGCGCTGCGGGCGGCCGTGATCGCCCGGCGGTTCTCCGCGCGGCTGATCGCCGAGCGGCGCAGCGCCGCCTGGGTGCTGGGCGCCCTCGACGCGCCGCCGCCGCGGCACGAGCTGTGCGCGGACGCCGAGGCGCGCACCCGGATCTGGTCGACCGGGGCGCTCGTGCGCGAGGTCGTGCTCGACCCGGAGGACGTCGTGCGCATCGGGGCGCTCACGGTGACGACGCCGGTGCGCACCGTCGTCGACCTCGCCCGCGTCGAGCCCGAGTTCGGCGAGCCGGAGCGCGCGATCGCCCGTCGGCTGCTCGCCCTCGCCGGCGCGGATGCCGCCCTCTGCCGCGCCCTCATCGACCGCCGACGCAACCTGCCGAACAAGCGCGAGGCCTGGGCCCGCATCCTGAGCCTCTAGCACAGGGCCCTGGCACAGGGCCTCTGGCACAGGGCCTCAGTTCGACTGCACCCGGTACACGTCGTAGACCGCGTCGATGCGCCGCACCGCGTTCAGCACCCGGTCGAGATGGGTGGTGTCGCCCATCTCGAAGACGTAGCGGCTGAGCGCGAGCCGGTCGTTCGTCGTCGACACCGAGGCCGAGAGGATGTTGACGTGGTGCTCGGTGAGCACCCGGGTGATGTCCGAGAGCAGCCCGGAGCGATCGAGGGCCTCCACCTGGATCTGCACCAGGAACACGCTCTTCGAGTTCGGCGCCCACTCCACCTCGATGAGCCGCTCGGGCTCCTTCATCAGGCTGTCGACGTTGTGGCAGTCGGCGCGGTGCACCGAGACGCCGGCGCCCCGGGTGACGAAGCCGACGATCTGGTCGCCCGGCACCGGCGTGCAGCACTTGGCGAGCTTGACGAGGATGTCCGGGGCGCCGCGCACGAGCACGCCCGAGTCGCTGTCGCGCAGCTGGCGCGGCCGGCCCTTGGCGGAGGAGAAGCCGACGTCGGTGCCCTCGGCGTCGGCCTCCCGGGTGATGCTGCCGAGCACCTTCTCGATGACCGACTGGGTCGAGACGTGACCCTCGCCCACCGCGGCGTACAGCGCCTCGACGCTGTCGTAGCGCATCTGCGCCGCGACATCCGTGAAGCTGTCCTGGCTCATGAGCTTCTGCAGCGGCAGGTTCTGCTTGCGCATCGCCCGCGCGATCGCGTCGCGGCCCTGCTCGATCGCCTCGTCGCGGCGCTCGCGGGTGAACCAGCCGCGGATCTTGTTGCGGGCCCGCGGGCTCTTGACGAAGCCGAGCCAGTCCTGGCTCGGGCCCGCGTCCGGGTTCTTCGACGTGAAGATCTCCACGCTGTCGCCGGACTGCAGCTCGCTCTCCAGCGGCACCAGCCGGCCGTTGACCTTCGCGCCCATGGTGCGGTGGCCGATCTCGGTGTGCACCGCGTAGGCGAAGTCGACGGGCGTCGCACCCGCCGGCAGGCCGATGACCTTGCCCTGCGGGGTGAAGACGTAGACCTCCTTGGCGCCGATCTCGTAACGCAGCGAGTCGAGGAACTCGCTCGGGTCGTCGGTCTCGGCCTGCCAGTCGGAGATGTGCGCGAGCCAGGCCATCTCGTCGCCGCCGCGGGTCTTGCTCTCGCCCTCGCGAGAGGATCCCACCCGCTCCTTGTACTTCCAGTGCGCCGCGACACCGTACTCGGCCCGCTGGTGCATCTCGTGGGTGCGGATCTGGATCTCCACCGGCTTGCCCTGCGGCCCGACGACGGTCGTGTGCAGCGACTGGTAGAGGTTGAACTTGGGGGTGGCGATGTAGTCCTTGAACCGGCCCGGGATCGGCGTCCAACGGGCGTGGATGGAGCCGAGCACCGCGTAGCAGTCGCGCACGCTCGTCGCGAGCACCCGGATGCCGATGAGGTCGTAGATCTCCTCGAACTCCCGGCCGCGCACGATCATCTTCTGGTAGATCGAGTAGTACTGCTTGGGCCGGCCGACGACGTCGCCCTTGATCTTCGCCGCCTTCAGGTCGTCGCGCACGGCGTCGATCACCTGCTGCACGAAGGCCTCGCGCTGCGGGGTGCGCTGCTTGACCAGGTTGTCGATCTCGACGTAGAGCTTGGGATGCAGCACCGCGAAGCTCAGGTCCTCGAGCTCCCACTTGATCGCCTGGATGCCGAGGCGGTGCGCGAGTGGGGCGTAGATCTCGAGCGTCTCGGTGGCCTTGCGCCGGGCGTTCTCGGCGGGCACGAAGCCCCAGGTGCGCGCGTTGTGAAGGCGGTCGGCGAGCTTGATGACGAGCACCCGGATGTCCTTCGACATCGCCACGACCATCTTGCGGACCGTCTCGGCCTGGGCGCTGTCGCCGTACTTGACCCTGTCGAGCTTCGTGACGCCGTCGACGAGCATGGCGATCTCGTCGCCGAAGTCGGCGCGCAGCATGTCGAGCGTGTAGTCGGTGTCCTCGACGGTGTCGTGCAGCAGCGCGGCCGCGAGCGTCTTCGAGCCGATGCCGAGGTCGGCGAGGATCTGCGCGACGGCGAGCGGGTGGGTGATGTACGGCTCGCCGCTGCGGCGGCGCTGGCCCCGGTGCGCCCGCTCGGCGGCGGCGTAGGCGCGCTCGATGAGCGCGACATCCGCCTTGGGGTGGTGCGCCCGGGCGGTGCGGACGAGCTGATCGAGCGCTCGCGAGCTCGCGGTGGGGGCGCGGGAGAACAGCCGGGGCAGGATGCTGCGCAGCGAGGGCGGCGGGGGCGTCTGCTCCCCCGGAGCCACCGGAGCCCCCGGGGCCGCGACCGTGCCGACCGGCTCCGGGCCGGGACCGCCGGTGGCAGGCCGGCCGGCACCGGGCGGGCTCGTTTCGGGCTTCCTGGTTTCGGGCTTCCTGGTTTCGGGCTTCCTGGTGTCGGGCTGTCTGCTCTCGGCCCGTCTCGTCTCGGTCATCCGGCCCCCTGCGGGCAGTCTACGGGAGGCGCTGCGCGGTCGCAGACGGCGGCGATCAGTCCGCGACGGCCCGCACGGCGGCGTTCCGGCGCTGCTGCAGCAGCCGCTCGGTGCGCTTGCGGATGCCGGCCTCGCCCTCGCGCAGGTGCGCGTAGACCGGGGCGGCGATGAAGATCGTCGAGTAGGTGCCGATGACGATGCCGACGAACAGCGAGAGCGCGATGTCGCGCAGCGTGCCGGCGCCGAGGATGGCGGCCCCGATGAACAGGATCGAGCCGACCGGCAGCGCGGCGACGACACCGGTGTTGATCGAGCGCACCAGGGTCTGGTTGACGGCGAGGTTGACGGACTCGCCGAACGTCCGGCTGGCGCCCGGACCGTCCTCGGAGGTGTTCTCGCGGATCTTGTCGAACACCACGACGGTGTCGTACAGCGAGTAGCCGAGGATCGTCAGGAAGCCGATGACGGCCGAGGGCGTGATCTCGAAGCCGAAGGCGCCGTATACGCCGATCGTGATGACGATGTCGTGCAGCAGCGAGATGATCGCGGCGAGCGACATCTTCCAGGTGCGGAAGTACAGCGCCATGAGCACGGCCGCGAACAGGATGAACACCACGAGCGCCCGGATCGCGGCTTCCGTGATGTCCGCGCCCCAGATCGGCCCGATGAACGAGGCCGTCACGTCGTCGGTGTCGAACGCCTCCTCGAGCGCCGCCTTGACCTCGTCGGACACCTCGTCGGAGTCGAGGGTCTCGGTCTGCACGCGCAGGCCGTCGCTGCCGACCTGGGTGACCTTGACCGTGGTGTCCGGCACGATCGAGTGCACGGTGTCGATGGCGAGGTCCTGGTCCACCGAGGATGCGCCGCTGATCTGGAACTGCGAGCCGCCGACGAACTCGATGCCGAACACGAAGCCGCCGCGGAGCACCGGCAGGATCACGCTGAGCGCCATCAGCACGCCGGCGATGAGGTACCACCAGCGGCGGTTGCCGACGAAGTTGTAGGACCGGGCGCCGGTGTACAGGTCGTTGCCGAACTTGGCGAAGCTGGCCATCAGGAGTCCTTCCCCTCGGTCGACCCGGAGGCGTCCGGCCCAGGGGATGCCGCCCCGGAGGCGGCCTTGCGCTCGGCGATGGTCTGGCGGCGTGCCGCCTCGCGGGTGGCGCCGGTGCGCGCCTCGACCGGGGCGCGGAACTGGGCGCGGCCGCGGTAGACGGCGCCGAGGGCGTTCGGGTCGAGGCCGGTGATCGGATGCCCGCTGGAGAAGAACCTCGTGGCGGAGAGCAGCTGCAGCATCGGGTGCGTGAACAGCACGACGACGAGCACATCGATGACGGTCGTGACGCCGAGCGTGAGGGCGAAGCCCCTGACGTTGCCGACGGCGAGCACGAACAGGATGACGGCCGAGAGCAGGTTGACGCTCTTGGCGGCGAAGATCGTGCGCAGCGCGCGCTTCCAGCCGGCCTCGACGGCCCCGACGAGGGCCTTGCCGTCGCGCAGCTCGTCGCGTATTCGCTCGAAGTAGACGATGAACGAGTCCGCCGTCAATCCGATCGACACGATGAGGCCGGCGACGCCGGCGAGGGACAGCCGGTAGCCCTGCCGCCAGCCGAGGATCAGGACGACGAGGTAGGTGATCACGGCGACGACGACGAGCGAGGCGATCGTCACGGTGCCGAGCAGCCGGTACTGGAACAGCGAGTAGATCACCACGAGGAGCAGGCCGATGAGGCCGGCGATGAGGCCGCTCTTGAGCTGGGTGGTGCCGAGCGTCGCGGTGATGGTGTCCTGGCTCAGCACCGTGAAGCTGATCGGCAGTGCGCCGTACTTGAGCTGGTCGGCGAGCGCCTTCGCGCTGTCTTCGGTGAAAGAGCCGCTGATCTGCGCCTCGCCGTCGGTGATCGCGGCCTCCGTGGAGGGCGCCTCGATGACCTTGCCGTCGAGCACGATCGCGAAGCGGTTGCGGGTGTCATCCGTGCCGTAGTAGCTGTACAGCCGGGTGGTGACGGCGGCGAACTCCTCGGTGCCCTCCGCGTCGAAGGAGAGGTTGACGGCCCACTGGCCGGTGCTCGCACCCGCGCTGGTGGTGATGACGCCCGCCGAGGCGTCGGAGATGTCCTCGCCGGAGACCTCCATGGGGCCGAGCACGTACTTGTACTCGCCGTCCGAGTCGCAGGTGACGATGGGCTCGTCCTCGGAGGCGCTGTTGAGCGCCACCGTGTCGAGCGTCGAGCAGTCCAGGTTGTCGTACTCGTACTGCAGCGCCTCGGTCACCCAGGAGGGGTCGCTCGCGTCCGTCGGCGTCGCGGTGGGCACGGTGGACAGGTCGGTGGGCACCGGGGTGGCCGTGGCCGTGCTCGTGTCGTCGCTGACCGAGCTCGTCGAGGCGGAGTCGGTCAGCAGCACGGCGCGGAACTCGAGCTTCGCACTCGCCTCGATGCTGTCCAGCGTCGCCTCGTCGGGGGTGCCCGGCAGCGAGACCACGATGTTGCTGCCGGAGACGTTGATCTCCGCCTCCGAGACGCCGGAGGCGTCGACGCGCTGGCGGATGATCGCGACGGCCTGCTCGAGCTGCTCGCTGGAGACCTCGGTGCCGCTCTCCACCTCGGGCTGCAGGATCACCTCGGTGCCGCCCTCGAGGTCGAGGG
Source organism: Microbacteriaceae bacterium (assembly GCA_047605685.1). Classification (GTDB taxonomy): domain Bacteria; phylum Actinomycetota; class Actinomycetes; order Actinomycetales; family Microbacteriaceae; genus JAUASV01. The sequence goes on along the minus strand of JASGFF010000025.1, from coordinate 22,166 downwards.
CCAGCTGGGGCAGCCAGGTCGACTCCTTGGGCACGAGCACGCCGTAGGCGTTCACGGCGGCGAGGACGCCGATGAGGACAAGCAGCCAGACGAGGGAACGGGTCGCGCGCCTGACCGGCGTGCTCCTCTTGACCGGAGCGGGACGTGCCACCGTGACTCAGCTTTCTCGACTCATGACTCGACGGTCGCGGGACGCGATCGCCGAACGGACGGGTGTGCGATCGTCAGGACGCGTCGCCGGTCGGCTTGCGCGTGCGACGAGCCGGCTTCTTCGACTCGGGGACGCGTTCGCCGAACTCGGGGGCGACGTCCTCGTCGACCTTCGTCGCGAGAGCCTCCTGCTCCGCGGCCTCGCGCTCCGCGGCCTCGCGGTTCGCGATCTCCATGGCCTCCTCGACGCTGCGCGGGGCACCGTCCTCGACGCCCTCGCCGCCGACCGTCTTCGACAGCGTCTGCCGGTGGGTGGTGATGACCACGCCGGGGGCGATCTCGAGCTGTGCCGTGTTGGCGGTCTCGTCGATCGCGACGATCGTGCCGTAGAGGCCGTAGTTGGTCATCACCTCGGCACCGGGCACCATCTTCAGCGCGAGGTCCTCGGCCTGCTGCTTCCGTTTGCGGCTGGAGCGCCACATGAAGAAGACGAGCACCGCCAGGACGACGAGCATGACGATCGTGGTTGCATCCACAGGTGTACCTCTCGGAAAAGACGTGGGGGCCGCGCGACTCTGGACGAGAGCGCCTGAGGGCCATCTGGGATCATAGCCGATCGTCGAAGAGGGTCCCCTCCGCCGGCCGTTGCACACCGAGGTGGCGCCAGGCCGTCCCGGTGGCGACCCGGCCGCGCGGGGTGCGGGTGAGCATGCCGATGCGCACCAGGAACGGCTCGACGACGCTCTCGATCGTGTCGGCCTCCTCCCCCACCGAGACGGCGAGCGTGCCGAGCCCCACCGGTCCGCCGTCGAAGCGCTCGAGCACGCAGCGCAGCACGGCGCGGTCGAGCCGGTCGAGGCCGAGCTCGTCGACGTCGTACAGCTCGAGGGCGGCGTGCACCGCGTCGACGCCGGTGACCCCGTGCACGAGCGCGTAGTCGCGCACCCGGCGCAGCAGCCGGTTGGCGATGCGCGGGGTGCCGCGACTGCGCCGGGCGATCTCGCCGAGCGCGCCCCGGTCGATCGTGAGCCCGAGCAGCGCGCTGGCCCGCTCGAGCACCAGGCGCAGCTCCGTGTCGTCGTAGAACTCCAGGTGGGCGGTGAAGCCGAAGCGGTCGCGCAGCGGGTTCGGCAGCAGGCCAGAGCGGGTGGTGGCGCCGACGAGGGTGAACGGCGCCAGGTCGAGCGGCACCGAGGTGGCCCCGGCGCCCTTGCCGACCATGATGTCGATGCGGAAGTCCTCCATGGCGAGGTAGAGCATCTCCTCGGCGGAGCGGGCCATCCGGTGGATCTCGTCGATGAACAGGATCTCGCCGGGCACGAGGCTGGACAGCAGCGCGGCCAGGTCGCCGGCGTGCTGGATGGCCGGCCCGCTCGACATCCGCAGCGGCGTCCCGCTCTCGTGGGCGACGATCATGGCGAGCGTGGTCTTGCCGAGCCCGGGCGGGCCGGCGAGCAGGATGTGGTCGGGGGTGCGCTGCTGCAGCCGGGCGGCGTCGAGCAGCAGCTGCAGCTGCCCGCGCGCGCGGGCCTGGCCGACGAACTCGGCGAGGCTCGTCGGCCGCAGCGCGCCCTCGAAGGCGAGCTCCGCCTCCGACTCGGCGGCCGGGCTGACCAGCTCGTGCTCGCTCACGGACGCGCCCCCGCGCGCGCCGGGGCGGGGCCGAGCAGTGCGAGCGCGCGGCGCAGCAGCGCCGGAACCGAGGCGGCGTCGCGCGGACCGGCCGCCTCGATCGCCTCCGCGACCGCCTGGGCCGCGGCCTTCTCGGGCCAGCCGAGGCCGACGAGCGCGGTCACCACGTCGTCGGAGACGGCGGGGGCGAGGGATGCGGCGGTCGCGGGCCCCGCGCTGGCCACGAGCCGGCCGGCGAGGGAGACCACGATGAGCTTCGCGGTCTTCGGGCCGATGCCGGACACCCTCCGGAACGCGGCGTCGTCCTCGACGGCGATCGCCTGCGCCACCTCGTCGGGGGTCATCGCCGCGAGCACGCCGAGGGCGCTCTTCGGGCCGACGCCGGTGACGCTGCGCAGCAGCTCGAAGACCGCGAGCTCCTCGGCGGTGGCGAAGCCGAACAGGCTCAGCTCGTCCTCGCGCACGACGAGCACCGTGTGCACGAGCGCCTCGGCCCCGGCACGCAGCGCGAGGGCGTGCGCCCCGGTGACCTGCACGGCGAAGCCGACGCCGCCGACCTCGATCACGACGCTCGAGCCGATGGCGCTGAGCACCGTGCCGCGCAGCGAGGAGATCATGCGCCCACCCTACGGGCGGCGCCCGCCGTGCGAGTCGCGCCCGAGCGCTCGGCCAGGCGCCAGGCCCGCTGCGCGGGGGTGAGGGCGGAGGCGGCGGTCGTCTCGGGCGCCGCGCCGCGCCAGGCGCTGCACAGCGCGAGGGCGAGGGCGTCGGCGGCGTCGGCCGGCCGGGGCGCCGCGTCGAGGCCGAGGATGCGCGCGACCATGGCGCCGACCTGGCGCTTGTCGGCCGAGCCGTAGCCGGTGACGGCGGCCTTGACCTCGCTCGGGGTGTGCAGCGCGACGGGCAGGCCGCGCTCGGCGGCGGCGAGCATCGCCACGCCGCTCGCCTGGGCCGTGCCCATCACCGTGCGCAGGTTGTGCTGGGCGAACATCCGCTCGATCGCGACGGCCGCCGGCCGGTGCTCGTCGAGGGCGTCGCCGAGGCCCGAGCCGATCGCGAGCAGACGCTCGGCGAGCGGCATACCGGCGGGGGTGCGGATGACACCGGCGTGCACGAGCCGCGCCCGGCGGTCGGGCCGCACGTCGACGACGCCGAGGCCGCACCGGGTCAGGCCGGGGTCGATGCCGAGGATGCGCACGGCGCCGAGCCTAGCGGGCCTATCGCACATCTGTTCGAGTGCGCCGGGCGCGGCGCCGGATCCGGTCGTCCGCCGGGGATCCCCCTACTCGTCCGCCTCGAGCTCGGCCTGCACCTCGGCCGGGATCTCGTAGTTGGCGAACACGTTCTGCACGTCGTCGCTGTCCTCGAGGGCGTCGATCAGGCGCAGCACCCGGCGGGCGGTCTCGGCGTCGACCTCGATCGTGAGGTTCGGCACGAACTCCGCCTCCGAGGAGTCGTAGTCGATTCCGGCGGCCTGCAGCGCCTGGCGGGCCTCGACGAGGTGCGCCGTGTCGGTGATCACCTCGAAGCCGGCGCCGCGGTCCTTGACCTCCTCGGCGCCCGCATCGAGCACCGCCTCGAGCACGGCGTCCTCGTCCAGGCCGTCCTCCTTCGTGATGGAGATGACGCCCTTGCGGGTGAAGTTGTAGGCGACGCTGCCGGGGTCGGCCATGGTGCCGCCGTTGCGCGTCATCGCCGTGCGCACCTCGGCGGCGGCGCGGTTCTTGTTGTCGGTGAGGCACTCGATGAGCAGTGCGACGCCGCTCGGGCCGTAGCCCTCGTACATGATCGTCTGGTAGTCGATCGTCTCGCCGGTGAGGCCGGCCCCGCGCTTGATGGCACGGTCGATGTTGTCGTTGGGCACCGAGGTCTTCTTGGCCTTCTGCACGGCGTCGACGAGCGTCGGGTTGCCGGAGAGGTCGGCCCCGCCGATCTTCGCGGCGACCTCGATGTTCTTGATGAGCTTGGCGAAGGACTTGGCACGGCGCGCGTCGATGACGGCCTTCTTGTGCTTCGTCGTCGCCCACTTGCTGTGGCCTGACATGGCCTTCATGGTACCGGCGCGCGCCCGGCGGCCCGACGCCGGGCCCGGTGCCGGGGCTCAGCCGGCGGCGCGCGCCTTCTGCAGGAAGTGGTCGTGGAAGCGCAGGTCGTCGGCGATCTCCGGGTGGAACGAGGTGCCGATGAGGCCGCCCTGCTCGACGGCCACCATGCGCCCGTCCGGGAGCGTGACGAGCGGCTCGACGGCGGGCCCGGCCGACTCCACGATCGGGGCGCGGATGAACACGGCGTGCGTCGGCGGCCCGCCGAAGGCGGGCACCGGCAGATCGGCCTCGAAGGAGTCGAGCTGCGAGCCGAAGGCGTTGCGACGCACGGCCACGTCGAGGCCGCCGAGGCTCTGCTGGCCCTCGATGGCGTCGAGCACGGTGTCGGCGAGCATGATGAGCCCCGCGCAGGTGCCGTAGACCGGCATCCCGGCGGCGATGCGCGCCCGCACCGGCTCGACGAGCCCGAAGGCGCGCGCGAGCTTGTCCATGACGCTCGACTCGCCGCCGGGGATGACGAGGCCGCTCACCGAGTCGAGCTCGCGCTCGCGACGCACCGGCACGGCGTCCGCGCCGAGATCGCGGAGCACGGCGAGGTGCTCGCGGAAGTCGCCCTGCAGGGCGAGGACGCCCACGCGCGGGCGCCCGCCCGTCACCAGCCGCGCTCGGCGAGCCGGTGCGGGGCCGGCAGGTCGGCGACGTTGATGCCGACCATCGCCTCGCCGAGGCCGCGGGACGCCTCCGCGATGACGGCCGGGTCGTCGTGGAACGTGGTCGCCTTGACGATCGCGGCGGCGCGCCGGGCCGGGTCGCCGGACTTGAAGATGCCCGAGCCGACGAAGACGCCGTCGGCACCGAGCTGCATCATGAGCGCGGCGTCCGCGGGGGTCGCGACACCGCCGGCGGTGAACAGCACGACCGGCAGCGCGCCCTTCGCGGCCACCTCGGCGACGAGCTCGTGGGGCGCCTGCAGCTCCTTCGCGGCGACGTAGAGCTCGTCCTTGCTCTTGGAGCGCAGCGCGTTGATCTCGCCGCGGATCGTGCGGATGTGCTTGGTCGCCTCGGAGACGTCGCCGGTGCCGGCCTCGCCCTTGGAGCGGATCATCGCCGCGCCCTCGGCGATGCGCCGCAGCGCCTCGCCGAGGTTCGTGGCGCCGCAGACGAAGGGCACCGTGAAGCCCCACTTGTCGATGTGGTTGACGTAGTCGGCCGGCGAGAGCACCTCGGACTCGTCGATGTAGTCGACGCCGAGCGACTGCAGCACCTGCGCCTCGACGAAGTGGCCGATGCGCGCCTTCGCCATCACCGGGATCGAGACCGAGCCGACGATCGAGTCGATCAGGTCGGGGTCGCTCATCCGGGCGACGCCGCCCTGGGCGCGGATGTCGGCGGGGACGCGCTCGAGCGCCATGACGGCGGTCGCCCCGGCGTCCTCGGCGATCTTGGCCTGGTCCGCGGTGACGACGTCCATGATGACGCCGCCCTTGAGCATGTCGGCGAGGCCGCGCTTGACGCGGGTCGTGCCGACCTCGGCGCCCTCGGCGGGTCTCGTGATTGTGTCCTCGTTGGTCAGGGTCATGGTGTCGATCCTACTTTTCGTTGAGCTGATCCCACCGGGCGGCGAATGTCTCGCGGACCTCGCCGAGCAGCCGCGGTAGCGCCTTCGTCCCGGCGATGATCGGCAAGAAGTTCGCGTCCGCCGGCCAGCGCGGCACGATGTGCTGGTGCAGGTGCTGCGCGATGCCCGCGCCGGCGACAGCACCCTGGTTCATCCCGATGTTGAAGCCGTGCGCGCCGGACGCGGCCGTCGCCACGCGCATGGCGCTCTGAGTAAGGCTACCGATCTCGGCGACCTCCTCGTCGCTCGCGAGGTCATAGGTCGCAACATGGCGGTAGGGGCACACGAGCATGTGGCCGCTGTTGTAGGGGTACAGGTTGAGCAGCACGTAGGCGTGCCGACCGCGGTGCACGATGAGCGTCTCGGCATCCGGGCGCTCCGGCGCCGCGCAGAACGGGCAGCCCGCCTCCGGGCTCGCCGCCCCCCGGTGGTTCGACTCGATGTAGGCGATGCGATAGGGGGTCCACAGCCGCTGGAAGGCGTCGGGGACGGCGGCGAAGCGGCGGGAGTCCTCGGCATCCGGGTGGTCGTCGCCGTCGTAGTCGTGCACCTAGACCTGTGCCTTGCTCGCGATCGCCTCGAGGATGCGCTCGATCGCCTCCTCGACCGGCACGCCGTTCTCCTGGCGCCCGTCCCGGAAGCGGAAGCTCACGGTGCCCGCCGCCCGGTCCTGCTCCCCCGCGATCAGCTGGTACGGCACCTTCTGGGTCGTGTGGGTGCGGATCTTCTTCGCCATCCGGTCGCTCGAGTCGTCGAGCTCGGCGCGCACGCCGCGCGCGACGAGCCGCTCGAGGATGCCGCGCAGGTAGCCCTCGTAGCCCTCCGCGACCGGGATGCCGACCACCTGCACCGGGGCGAGCCAGACCGGGAAGGCGCCGGCGTAGTGCTCGAGCAGGATCGCGAAGAACCGCTCGATCGAGCCGAGCAGCGCCCGGTGGATCATCGCCGGCCGCGCCCGGCTGCCGTCGGCGGCCGTGTACTCGAGCTCGAACAGCTCGGGCTGGTTGAAGTCGAGCTGGACCGTGGACAGCTGCCAGCTGCGGCCGATGGCGTCGCGCGCCTGCACCGAGATCTTCGGCCCGTAGAAGGCGGCGCCGCCGGGATCGGGGACGAGCTCGAGCCCGGACGCGACGGCGACCTCGCGCAGCGTCTCGGTGGCCGTGGCCCACACCTCGTCGCTGCCGACGTACTTCTCGGGGTCCTTCGTCGACAGCTCGAGGTAGAAGTCGGTGAGGCCGTAGCCGCGCAGCGTCTCGAGCACGAACTCGAGCTGGCGGGCGACCTCGTCCCTGATCTGCTCCGGCGTGACGTAGATGTGCGCGTCGTCCTGGGTGAGCCCGCGCACCCGGGTGAGCCCGGAGAGCACGCCGCTCTTCTCGTAGCGGTACACGGTGCCGAACTCCGCGAGCCGCAGCGGCAGCTCGCGGTAGCTGCGGCCGCGGGCCCGGAACACCAGGTTGTGCATGGGGCAGTTCATCGGCTTGAGGTAATAGTCCTGCCCCTGCCGGGTGACGTTGCCCTCGGCGTCGCGCTCCTCGTCGAGGTGCATGGGCGGGAACATCCCGTCCGCGTACCAGTTGAGGTGCTGGCTGATCTCGTAGAGCCGCGCCTTGGTGATGTGCGGCGTGTTGACGAACTCGTAGTCGTGCGCGATGAGCCGCTCGCGCATGTAGTCCTCGATCTCCTTGCGGATGATGCCGCCCTTGGGGTGGAACACCGCGAGCCCCGAGCCGATCTCCTCGGGGAAGCTGAACAGGTCGAGCTCGGTGCCGAGCCGGCGGTGGTCGCGCCTGGCGGCCTCCTCGAGTCGGGTGGTGTAGGCGCGCAGCTCGTCCTTCGTGGGCCAGGCGGTGCCGTAGACGCGCTGCAGCTGCGGGTTCTTCTCGCTGCCCCGCCAGTAGGCGGCGGCGGAGCGCATCAGCCGGTACCCGCCGCCGAGCGCGCCGGTGTTGGGCACGTGCGGACCGCGGCAGAGGTCCTTCCAGACGACGGTGCCGTCCCGGTCGACGTTGTCGTAGATCGTCAGCTCGCTGCCGCCGACCTCGACGCCGGCGTCGCCCTGCTCGTCGTCGGGGGTGCCGCCCTTGAGCCCGATGAGCTCGAGCTTGTACGGCTCGCCGGCGAGCTCGGCGCGCGCCTGGTCCTCGGTGACCACGCGGCGCACGAAGCGCTGGCCCGAGCGGATGACCCGGTCCATCTCCTTCTCGATGGCGCGCAGGTCCTCGGGGGTGAACGGCGTCTCGACGTCGAAGTCGTAGTAGAAGCCGTCGGTGATCGGCGGGCCGATGCCGAGCCTCGCCTCGGGGTTGACGCGCTGCACCGCCTGGGCGAGCACGTGCGCCGTCGAGTGCCGCAGGATGTCCAGGCCCTCCGGGCTCGAGACCGCCACCGGCTCCACGGCGTCCGTGCCCGCGACCGTCGTCGCCTTGTCCCTGAGCTCGCCGTTCACGCGGATCGCGATCACGGACCTGTCGGGGAAGAGGTCGAAGCCGGTCTGGCCGGCGGCGCGGTGGTCGGTCACCCGCACAACACTACTGGCGCCGCGCAGGCCGGATCCCGGCGTCCGGCGGCCTGCTCGCCGCATCGAGCACCTGCAGCACGTGCCGGTACTCGTGGCCGGTCGCGCGCGTCATCCCGAGCTCGCAGGTGCGGTTCAGCGAGGCGTGCAGCGCCCCCGGAGGCGCTGCGAGCACCGTCTCTCGCTCGGCGCGCGTCGCCGACTCGGTCAGCTCCGGATGCAGCATGCCGCGGTCCCCCGCGAAGGCGCAGCAGCCCCAGCCCTCGGGCACGACCACCGAGTCCGCCGCGGCGCCCGCCACCCGGTCCAGCGCCCCGGCGATGCCGAGGTGCGTCGAGGAGCAGGTGGGGTGCAGCACGAGCGACGGCACCCGCTGGTGGATCTCCAGACGCGGCAGCACCCGCTCGGCGACGAAGGCGACCGCGTCGACGACCTCGATGCCGGCGTCCCCGGTCGCGTCCAGCAGCAGGCGCAGTCCCTCGGTGCACGAGGAGGCGTCGCAGACCACCGGCAGTCGACCGCCGTCGGTCGCCTCCCGGAGCGATGCGGCGACCCTGTCGGCCATCACCCGGTACCCCTCGGTCAGCCCCTTCGACTTCCAGGGCGTGCCGCAGCACAGCGAGGGGATGTCCGGCGGGCTCGCGACCGGCACGCCGGCCCGCTCGCACAGCCGCTGGAACGACTCGGCGACGCCGTCCTCGCCGACCGGCCCGAACATCGTGGTCGTGCAGGAGGAGAACCAGACGGCGACGGGCTCGGTCGCGGTGACAGCCCGTCGACGCCGCCCGCCGCCCGGCAGCTCCGCGGAGTAGTGCGGCACGGTGTCCTCGCCGAGCAGGCGGCGGCCGAGGGTCGTGGCCGTCGCCGGCAGCGCCGGCGGCAGCGCCCCGGCGATGCTCAGCGCCGTCCCGCCGACCGCGCTGACCGCGTCCCAGTGGCGTGCCGCGGCAGCCCAGGCGGTCTGCGCGAGCGTGCCCTGCCGCTCGGCGCGCAGCCGCCTGACCAGGTCGCCCGTGTTGATGAGCACCGGACAGGCGGTCTGGCACATGCCGTCGACGGCGCAGGTCTGCACGCCGTCGTAGTCGTACTCCCGCTCGAGCGCGCGCACGAGCCGCTCGTCGCCCGCCGCCCGCGCCCGCTGCAGCTCGCGCCGCAGCACGATGCGCTCCCGCGGGGTGAGGGTGAGGTCCTTCGAGGGGCACACCGGCTCGCAGTAGCCGCACTCGACGCAGCGGTCGACCTCGCTCTCGACGGTCGGCACCACCTTGAGGTCGCGCAGGTGTGCGCGGTCGTCCTCGGTCAGCAGCACACCGGGGCTCAGCCGCATCCCGGGGTCGATGAGCCTCTTGAGAGCCCACATGACCTGGTACAGCTCCTCGCCGTACTGCCGGCGCACGAACGGGGCCATGATGCGCCCGGTGCCGTGCTCGGCCTTGAGCGTGCCGCCCGCGGAGAGGATGAGCTCGACCATGTCCTCGGTGAACGCCTCATAGCGCAGCACGCAGTCAGGCTCGTCGAAGCGCTCGTTGACCATGAAGTGTATGTTGCCGTCCTTGGCGTGCCCGAAGATGACGCTGCCCTCGTAGCCGTGCCGGTCGAAGAGCGCCAGCAGTCGCGCGCAGGTCTCGCCGAGCCGCTCGATCGGCACGGCGATGTCCTCGAGCAGCGCCGTCGTGCCCGAGGGCCGGGCGCCGGCGACGGCGGTGTAGAGGCCCTTGCGGATGTGCCACAGCCTCTCGCGCGACACCGGGTCGCGGGTCAGCCGGCCGCCGGCCGTGAGGGGCAGGCCGCGCAGCACCGGTGCGGCGTCGTGCTCCAGCTCGTCCAGCTCGGCCGCCGTCGCCGCCCGGTGCTCGACGAGCAGCGCCGCATGGTCGACGACGTCGAGGGCGAGCAGCTCCGGTGTCGCCTGCGGGTCCGAGCGGGCGACCCGCAGCGACGCCGCATCCATCAGCTCGACCGTCGCGAAGCCGGCGGCCACGAGCTCGCCCAGCGCCGCCGTCGCCGCGGCGAGGTCCTCGAAGACGAGCAGGCCGGTGGAGCGGTGCGGCAGGGTCGGCACCGTGCGGAACGTCGCCTCGCCGACGAACGCCAGCGTGCCCTCGGAGCCGATCACGAGGTGCTCGAGGATCCGTATCGGCTCGTCGAAGTCGAGGAACGAGTTCAGCCCGTAGCCCATCGTGTTCTTGATGGCGTGCAGCCGGTGCAGGGTCGCCACCGAGTCCGGCTCGGCCCGGATGCGGTCGCGGAGCCGTTCCAGGCCGGCGTGGATGGCCGGCTCCCTCTCCCGCAGCGTCTGCCCGGCATCCGGGCGACCGGTGTCGATCACGGTGCCCGACGGCAGCACGATGACGGCCGACTCCAGGGTGCGGTAGGTGTTCGCGTGGGTCCCGCAGGCCATCCCCGAGGAGTTGTTCGCCACGACGCCGCCGATCGTGCAGGCGATCTCGCTCGCCGGGTCGGGTCCGAGCATCCGGCCGTGCCTTGCCAGACGGGTGTTCACCGAGCGCACGGTCGCCCCGGGCTGGCAGCGCACCCGCGTGCCGTTGTCGAGCACCGTGACGCCGCGGAACGAGCTGCGCGTGTCGATCAGGATCCCGGAGCCGCTCGCCTGGCCGGAGAGGCTGGTGCCGCCGGAGCGGAACGTCACCGGCGTCGCCGCCGGCCCGGCGCTCTCCCGCAGCGCCCGGGCGACGCCGTCGATGTCGCGCGGGACGACGACGGCTCGCGGAACCAGGCGGTAGTGCGAGGCGTCGTGGGCGGCGGCGAGGCGGTCGCCGGCCCGGGCGCGCACGGTGAGCCCGGCCTCCCCGAGCGTCCCGAGGTCCCCCGGCGTCTCTAGCCCCGCCGGTGTCTCGAACAGGGAGTCCGTGCTTCTCGTCATCTCTGGTTCTCCTTCTCGGTCACCGGTTCCGGCCGCCCCGGCGCCGATCGGCCGGGCAGCGGCAGCCGCCCCTCGATGCGGACGCGATGCCGCCGGCTGGCGCCCGCGTCCAGCCTCGGCATCGGCGCCGTCCCATCCAGCAGCGAGGACGTCGCCGGCTCGATGCCGAGCGCCCAGCGGCCGCGGGCCGGGAACATCCACTGCCCCAGCACGGGCAGGGTGTCGGCGCTCCACGATACGTCGAGGCGGATGCCGTGGCCGCCGTGCACGCGGGCGTGCGCCACGCCCTCGCTCTGCGCGAGGCCGCGCCACTCCACCACGTGCTCGTCCAGGCCGTCCCGGGGCTCGGGGAACACCGCGGGATCGATCGAGGCGTCCGGTGCCCGGGCGGCCGGCGGCTCGGCGGCATCCACCTCGATGCGCGCGCCGGGCACCAGGAACGGCGCGCCGAGGTTCAGGTGGTAGAGCACGCCGATGTCGACGCAGACCGGGCCGAGGTTCGTCAGCACGTCCTCGACCGTGACGGCCGGGGGCCCGTCGGCCGACGACTCCAGCCGCACGGTCCGCGACAGGAGCAGCGTGGCGTCGAACACCCGCGCGTCGAGCACCTCGGCGCGCAGCTCGAGCGTCGCGCGATCTGCCGTGACCGCGCGGGTGACGGCCACCTGACCGCTCGGCCGGTGGCCGATGTCCCCGTGCAGGCCTCGATCGCCCTGTGCCGGCCCGAAGCCCCGCAGCCCGCAGGTGGTCAGCAGTCCCCCGGTGAACCGCTCGAGCCACTGCTCGCCGCGCGGGGCCGGCAGCGGGCGCCGGTCGCGCACCGGGGAGAACCAGGACACCGGCAGGCCGCCCAGGTGGGCCGCGCCGATGTCCAGTCCCCGGTCGGGGAGCAGTTGGACCTCCCAGCCGAGGAACGTCCGTGCGGTCACCGTGCGCCCGGCGGCGGACTCGGCCGACTCGGCGGAGGCAAGCAGATCATCGGTCGGCACGGCCCATCGCTCGGGCCAGACGGCGCTCATCCCCGGCCGGGGCCCGCTGCGGGGCTCGTGTCGCCCTCGCCGCAGAGCACGGCGCGGGCGCTTCGAGCCGCACGCTCCGCCGCCTGGCGCGGATCGTCGCCGCGCAGGAGCGCCGCGAGGAACCCCGCCGTCGAGGCGTCCCCGGCTCCGTTCGTCGAGCGCGGGCGGACGACCGCCGGGACCTCGTGGCGGAACGCCCGATCGGCCCAGCTCTCGGCCCGGGATGCCAGCGGTCCCCCCGCCCGCCGCAGCCGTTCCCGGTCGGCGGTGTAGACCGCGAGGCCCCGCGAGCCGGCGGAGATCGCCACGACCGCCACACCGTGGTCGAGCAGGCGGCGCGCGTAGGCCCGTTCGGTGCCGATCGACCACTCCGATGCGTCCCGCCACATCGAGGCGAGGTCGTCGTAGCTCGGAGTGACGACGTCGAGGTGCTCGCCGACGGCCGCGAGCACCCGGTCCCACTGCACCGCTCCGGCCGGGCCGGCCGGGTCGACCACCGCGAGGTCCACGGAGGTCGTGGCCCCCGCGGCCTTCGCCCGGCGCAGCAGCGCCGCGAAGGGCGCACCCGCGTCGTCGACGAGAGCGGGCAGCAGTGATGGGTAGCCGACGTGGAGGGCGTCCGCGCCGTCGAGCACGACCCGCGCCCCGTCGAACAGCTCGTTCGCCCCGGTGTGGTGCCAGAACGTGCGGTCGACGCCCGGCGGCTCGATGACGACGCTGTACGAGGTGGCGAGCGGGGCGGCGACGACGCCCTCGGCGCCGATGCCGGCGCGCTGGAGGTCCGCACGGGCGATCGTCCCGAGCGCGTCGTCGCCGACGACCGCCTGCGCCTGCACCTCGACGCCGAGCCGTGCGAGCGCGAGCGCCGTGTTCCCGACACAGCCGCCGACCCGGGTGGCGAGCGGGCCGACGTCGATGAGCGCCCCGGGCGCCCCGGACGGTGCCGCGCGCAGGCCCGGGGTCAGGTCGACGCAGATGTGACCGGCCGCGACGACTCGCGGAGCGCGGCTCATGACGTGGCGGTCGCGCCGTAGTCGACGCCGACGACCGTGCGGCCGGCGTGGGCGGCCAGGGCGGCGTCGTAGATGCGGTGGGTCGCGGCGGCCTCGGCCGGTGTGACGCAGCCGAACCGGTCGCCGAGCGCGCCGGCGCGCTCGGCGAGGAACGCCGCCCACATCTGCAGGATGGCGTCGCTGAAGCCGCTCTCGAAGATCCCGCCGGTGACCGTCGGCCACACCGACTGGCTGCCGACCTGGATCGACTGCCAGGACTGCTCGGCACCGATGCCGGCCGGGGTGATGCGGCCGAACACCTCGACGGTCTTGGGCCTCGCGGTGGAGAAGCGCACCCCGCCGTCGAGCCCGATCGCCTCGAACACCCAGGTGTTCTTCTGCCCGGGCGCGATCCGCTTGGTCTCGACGGTGAGCGGCACCTCCTCCGTGCCCGCCCAGGCGTGCACGACAGCGTTGTCCCAGGTGTCGCATCTCTCCGGCTCGCCGTCCGGGCCGGGCCGGAACGGCACCAGGTCCTGCAGGCTCGCCGCGAGCCTCGTCGGCGCAAGGCCGAGCCGCAGCGGCACGTGCCAGGCGTGCAGCCCGAGGTCGTTCATCACGCCCGCCTCGCCGCAGTAGCGCGCCTGACGCTTCCAGTTGATGGGCTTGTCCCGGTCGAGATCGCTCGAGTGCAGGAAGGCGCTGCGCACCTCCACGAGCGCACCGAGCGCGCCCGAGGCGGTGTGGGCGATCGCCGCCTGGGCGCCGGGGAAGAACGGCATCTCGCTGGAGCAGCGAACGAAGGAGCCCGGGTTCTCGCCGGTGGCGGCGAGGATCGCGTCGGCGGCGTCCCGGTCGATCCCGAAGGGCTTCTCGGCGAGCAGGCTCTTGCCGGCGCGGATGGTGTCGAGGTACAGCTGTCGATGCAGGTCGTGCCGCACGGCGATGTACACCACGTCAATGGAGTCGTCGGCCAGCAGGTCCCGGTAGTCGGTGACCCGTGTCGTCACCGAGTCGATCTGGTCGAACCATTCCAGAGCGGCGGGGTTGACATCGCACACGGCGGTGAGCCGGGGGCGGACCGGGTGGTCGACGAGGGCGGGCCAGCGCTGGATCGCGGCCGCGATCTCCCGGCCCATGAGCCCGCCGCCGACGATGCCGACGTTGACCGGCTGCGCGCTCATCGGCGCGCCCCGGCGGTGAGCGCGGCCGCGGCGTCCTCCGGCGAGACGCCCTCGTGCACGACGCTCATGAGCGCCCGGGTGATCCCGGCCGGGTCGGGATGCTGCACGACGTTGCGTCCGTAGACGATGCCTCGCGCGCCCTGGGCGAGCACCTCGGCGGTGCGGGCGAGCAGGGTGGCGTCGTCGACGCGCCCGCCGCCGCGCACGAGCACCGGGACGTCGCCGGCGACCTCGATGACGCGGTGGTAGTCCTGCGCCTCGTCGCTCGGGTCGGCCTTGATCAGGTCGGCACCGAGCTCGCGGGCCTGACGCACGAGGGTCGCGATCTTCTCCACGTCGCCGTCGACCATGTACCCGCCCGCGACAGCGTTGTCCTGCATGACCAGGGGCTCCACCATGAGCGGCATCCCCGCGTCCGTGGCCCGGCGACGCAGCTCCATGATCGAGACGATGCACTGCTCGCGCACCTCCGGACGGCCGGGCAGTTGCAGCAGGTTCGCGCACACCGCGACGGCGTCGAGGCGCACGGCCTGCTCGATGGCGTCGGGCAGATGATGGCTGAACAGGTGCGAGTCGAGCGGATTTCCGTAGACGTTCGCGACGTCGGTGCGCAGCACGAGCGCCGGCTTCTGCTTCCCGGGCACCGACTGCAGCAGAGCGGCGTGGCCGACCGTCAGCTGGACGGCGTCCGGACCGGCGTCGACGAGCACCTCGACGACGCTCCTCATGTCCTCGATGCCGTGCAGGAAGCTCGGCTCACCGAAGAAGCCGTGGTCGACGGCGACGTCCAGCGCCCGTCCGGACGAGGGGTTGAAGAGGCGGTTGAGTCGATAGTTCGCCACGTTGCTTGCTCCTTACGGCGATGACGGCGATCGATGAGGGTTGTCATCGGCCCGCCGGAAACACTAGCCTGACTGGAATAACGTTGTCTAGCTAGTTGGGGAACCATGAGCGTCCATCTCCTGGGGGCGAACCAGCCCGCAGATCGCTTCTACCGCGGAGGCAGCCGCATCGCCCGGTTCCGGCGCCGTCCCGACGGGAGCCGATACGTCCCCGAGGACTGGGTCGCCTCGACCACCACGGTCGCCGGCCAGGAGTCCCTCGGGCTCAGCCGGCTCGAGGACGGCACGCTGCTGGCCGAGGCGATCGAGGCCGAGCCGGTCCGCTGGCTCGGCGCCGCTCACCTGGCCGCCTGGGGCACGGACACGAAGCTCCTGGTCAAGCTCCTCGACGCCGGCCAGCGCCTGCCGGTGCATGTCCACCCCGACGGGCCGTTCGCCCACGATCACCTCCTGCGACCGCACGGCAAGGCGGAGGCCTGGCACATCCTCGAGGGCGGCGAGGTGTTCCTCGGGCTGCGCGAGCCGATCCCCGCCCAGAGGCTCGCCGGACTCGTGGAGTCCCAGGCCACCGGCGAGCTGCTGGCGCTGCTGCACCGCCGACTCGTCCGACCGGGCGACACGGTGTTCGTGCCGCCCGGCACCCTGCACGCCATCGGCGAGGGGGTGTTCCTGATCGAGGCACAGGAGCCGGAGGACCTCTCCGTGCTGCTGGAGTGGCAGGGCTTCGCCATCGACGGCCGACGGGACGGACACCTGGGCCTCGGCTTCGACACCGCCCTGCGCGCCGTCGACCGCCGGGGGATCACGGACGAGGAGGTCGAGGCGCTGATCCGGCGCGCCGAGGCGCCAACTCGGCTCCCCGCCTCGGCGGAGCGGTTCTTCGCCATCGAGCGCCTCGCGCCGGGCGACGGCGGCGAGCTCGACGGCGGCTTCGCGGTCATCGTCGTCGTCGGCGGGGACGGGGCGCTGTGGCGCGAGGGTCGGCGCCATCCCGTCGGGTCCGGCAGCACCCTGGTGCTGGAGCACCACGGCGGTCCGCTCGCCGTCGAGGGCGGGCTCGACGTCGTCGTGCTGCGGCCGCCGTCGCCGCTCGCGGCCGACACACCGGGGGTGCGGATGGCCGAGCAGCAGCTCCTCGGCTGAGCGGACGGCTATCGTTATCCCAGCTGGGGAGGGGGCACCGATGGCCAAGAATCCGACGATGATCGACGTCGCCGCGGAGGCGGGTGTCGCGCTCAAGACCGTCTCGCGCTACGTCAACGGCGCGACCAACATCAATCCGGAGATGGCGGCCCGCATCACGGCGAGCATCGCCAAGCTGGGCTACCGTCGCAACCTCGCCGCCGCGAGCATCCGGCCCGGATGGACGAGCAAGACGATCGGCCTGCTCATCAGCGACCTCGCCAACCCGTACTACTCGTCCATCGCGCGGGCGGTGGAGGCGCGGTTCCGCGACGCGGGATACCTGCTGCTCACCGCGAGCTCCGAGGAGGACGGGCAGACGCACGACCGGCTCGTGGACAGCATGTTCGAGCGGCAGGTGGACGCGGTGCTCATCGTGCCGCCACGGGTCACCGCCCGGCCGTGGAGCCAGGTGCCGACGCCGCATCCGCCCGTGGTGTTCCTCGACCGGCCGGCGCCGCTCGAGGGCGCCGACTCGATCATCGCCGACAACCGCGGCGGTGCCCTCGAGGCGGTCGACCTGCTCCGCTCCACGAGCGAGCACGTGGCCTTCGTCGGCGACGCGCTGTCGATCTACACGATGCAGGAACGCTATCTCGGCTACGGTGACGCGCTGCGCCGACGTGGCGAGCAGGTGGATCCCGCGCTCGTGCGCACGAGCGCGCACAGTGTGGACGACGCCCGCGAGTCCGTGCGCACGCTCATCGACGACGGTCGGGCCACCGCGGTGTTCGCCGCCAACAACCGCGCCACGATCGGCTCACTGCGGGCGTTCGGCGACACGGGCACCCGCCTCCCGCTCATCGGCTTCGACGACTTCGAGGCCGCGACGGTGGTGAGCCCGGGCGTGAGCGTCGTGAGCCAGGACACCACGGCGATGGGCACCCTCGCGGCGGACGTGGTGCTGCAGCGGCTCCGCGGCGAGGGGCCCGCCCACGCCCGGCTCGAACTGCTGCCGACCCGGCTGGTGCTGCGCGGATCAGAGCGGGCGTAGCCCGCGAAGCCCCGACCGCGGATCCCGGCCGGCAGGCCCGGCGCGCCGATCATCCGAGCCGCCGCTCATCCGAGCCGATCGGCCTCCGTCGGCGGCCCGACGACCCGCGGCCCGACCAGCAGCTCCACCTGGGCGACGCTCCCGGCCTCCTCGAGGAATCGCATGGTGTGTCGCACGGCGCCGCAGGGCCGCGGGACGCGGAACACCCGCGTCTCGTGCGGCCAACGCCACCGGATGCCGTGCTGCTCGTCGAGCAGCACCCGGTCGTCGCCCTCACCGGCGGTCAGCTCCCAGGAGGCCGGGCCCCGCTCGGGCACCGCGCCGCAGGTGATCGTGTACATCACCACCTCCTGGGCGCGCTCCGACCGGTAGCCCAGCCGCCGGCCGGCCGGCACACTCGTCTCGGAGACCGAGACGTCGTCGCACAGCGCCCGGAAGCCGTCGAAGTCGCCGTCCAGGACCACGATGCCAGCCCGGTCGATGTCGGCGAGCGGGGTCGGGCGCCGGCCCGGCGGGGTCGCGGAGGCCGGCACGCTGTCGCCGAACCAGTCGGAGGGCTCGGGGCCGAGCTCGACGACGATGTGGCAGCCGCGAGCGAGCGTCGCATGGTCGACGGTGATCGAGTGCCAGGCGGCACCGTCCAGGCGCACGCTGCGGATGTACACGTTCTCGTCGGAGCGGTTGACGGTCTCGATCACGAGCTCGCCGCCGCTCTCAAGCTCGAAGCTCATCCTGTCGAACAGCGGGCTCGACAGCACATACTCGGTCGTCCCGGGCGTGAGCGGGTAGAGGCCCATCGCCGCGAACAGGTACCAGCAGCTCATCTCGCCGTTGTCCTCGTCGCCGGGGTAGCCCTGGCCGAGGTCGGAGCCGAGGAACGCCCGCGCGAGCGCCTCCCGCACGATCGCCTGGGTCTTGTGCTTGCCGGGGGTGTGCGCGTACATGAACGCGATGTGATGGGCGGGCTGGTTCGACAGCGCGAACATGCCCATCCGAATGTCGCGGGCCTCGGTCATCTCGTGGATGACGCGACCGTAGCCGCCCTGCACCGACTCGTCGCCGCGCTCGTTCGTCGCGAAGTACTCGTCCAGCCGGCTCTCGAGCGCCTCGGCGCCGCCGAGCAGCGCGGCGAGGCCCGCGCCGTCGTGCGGCACGGTGAAGCCCATGCCCCAGGCGTTGGTCTCGACGTAGTCGCCACCCCAGCTGCGTGGGTCGAAGAGCCCGTCCGGGACCGACCAGGAGCCGTCCCGGCGGCGTCCGCGGAAGAAGCCGCTGGCGCGGTCGAAGAGGTGCGCATAGCGCAGCGAGGCACGGCCGAAGTACTCCTCGTTCGCCGCGAGCTCCGCGGAGCGCGGGTGGGATTCGCCCCACAGGGAGCGGAGCAGGCCCGACATCCTGCCGATGCCGAAGTCGTTGATCGCGCTCTCCAGCGTCCACGACATCCCCTCGTGGATCTCGCTCGGCACGTAGCCGCGAAAGCGCTCGTCGTCGACCCCGGCGCGGCCCGCGGAGCTCTCCGGCGAGCGGGTCAGCGCGTTCCGCAGCGCGGAGTCGTAGGCGGCCTCGATGTCGCCGAGCCGGACGCCTTTCGCCACCGCGTCGGCCAGCACGATGTCGCTGCTCGTGCCGACCATGCAGTCCACGAAGCCGGGCGCCGACCAGCGGGGCAGCCATCCCGCCCGGGTGAAGTGCCGCACGAAACCGTCGAGCAGACGACCGCACAGCGTGGGGGCGAACAGCGCATAGGCGGGCCAGACCGTGCGATACGTGTCCCAGAACCCGTGGTTGATGGCGACCTCGCCCGGGACGCCCGGACGGCGTCGCGGGCTGTCCTCCGGCGAGAAGCCGAAGACGTCCGCCGACTCGACGGGCGCGTCGGGCCCCTCGCCCAGCGGCTCGCCGATCAGACTCGGGTAGAGGTGCATCCGGTAGAGGCACGAGTACACGGTCGTCAGCTGGTCCGGCGAGGCGCCGTCCACCCTCAGCCGGCGCAGCAGCCGGTTCCATTCCCGTTTCGCGGCGGCGGCGGCATCGTCCACGGTTCCCCGTTGCCGGCGGTGCAGCGCGATCGCGTGGTCGAGGTCGATGAGCGAGGAGGTCACGGTGACCGTCACCTCGGCTCGGGCGAAGACCAGCTCGAGGGCATCCCGCCAGCGCCCGCCGTCGCCGGGCTCCACACCGCCATCGGGCTCGATGTCGCCATCGGGCTCCGCATCGCCATCGGGCTCCGCATCGAACGTGGCGACGAACCAGGCTCTCGGGCTGCCGGCGATGAGCGCGCCGTGCCGGTCGTTCCGGCCCAGCACCGCGAGCCGTCCGTCGAGCTCGGCGAGCATGACGCTGCCGCCGGCGTCCGTCTCGTCGAAACGGATCCGGGCCTCGGTTCCGGGGAAGCGGAACCGCGCGACGGCGCCGTGGCGGTGCGGGGCGGCCGCGATCTGGATGCCGTTCTCGAGTGACACCTCGTAGGCGTGCGGCGTGGCCCGCTCCTTCGCGTGCGAGAAGCGGCTGCCGCGGTCCCGCAGCTCCGCCGGTCCGCCGAGCACCGGCCTGAGGTGCAGCGTGCCCCAGTCGCCGAACCAGGGTGTGGCGGCATGCGAGAGCGCGAGCCCGCGGAACGGCGTGAGGTTGTCCTCGTCGTTGTGGGCGTGGAACGCGTACGGCCAGGACGGGTCGCTCGTCGTCGTGAGCGGCACGAGCAGGACCGGGGCGTTCGGCAGCGCCGTCGCCGGCACCGTGTTGCCGCGGGAGAAGGCGCCGGAACTGTGCGTCCCGCGCCGGGTGTCGACGAGCTCGACCGGGTCGTCGGCAGCCGGCGTGCCCGGCCGGGCACGCTCGATGACCGGCCCGTCGAGCCAGCAGACGGTCTCGTAGCCGACCCCGTGCGTGCTCATGACGACCGCGGCCCGCACCACCGTGGCCCCGGCCAGGGGCGAGAGGTCGATCTCCTTGCGCGTCCACTGGTCGACGGAGACCGTCTTCGAGCGGCCCTGCCCCTCCGCACTCGCCTCGGCGCCGTGCTGGTCCCGCAGGCCGGAGGTCGACAGCCGCCGCCCGTCGTCGAGGACCAGCTCGACCGCGACGCCCGTCGCGGCGTAGCCGTTCGAGAACCAGGCCGGTCGGCCGACGGGCCGGATATCGCCCGGCTCGTGCTCGGCGAACAGGTGGTACACCAGTCGATCACCGTCGGCGATCGGTCGCGGCTCGAGCGCCAGCGGGCTCGACAGCTCGCCGGTGGCGCCGGCCGCCGCGGCGACGCGCAGGCAGTTCGGCGACACGGCGCCGACGCCGGGGCGGCTGTTCAGCGTGCGCTCTGGACCGCCGGCCGCTCGCACCCGGAGCGGCGCGGTGCGCGCTGTCATCCGGCTCAGCCCTTGACCGCGCCCGCGGTCACGCCGCGCACGAAGAACCGCAGCAGGAAGGCGAAGACGAGCAGCAGCGGGATCATCACGATCACGTAGCCGGCCATCAGCGCCGGGGTCGTCGACAGCAGCGGGTCCCCGCTCAGCTGGGTGACCTCGACGGCGGCGACCTGCTTGGAGGTCGTGCTGATGATCGTCAGCGGCCACAGGTAGCCGTTCCACATCCCGGTGAACACCAGGACCGCCACCGTGGTCATCGACGGCACCGCGAGCGGCAGCACGACCGAGCGCAGCACCCGCGACTCGGAGGCGCCGTCGATGCGGGCCGCCTCGATGAGGTCCACCGGCTGGGCTTGGAAGAAGGTGCGCAGCAGGTAGACGGAGACGGCGACGTTGCCGGCGACGCCCGGGATGATGACGCCCCAGGCGTTGTCGAGCAGGTGCAGCTGCCGGGTCAGCACGTAGGAGGGGATGATCGTGAGCACCGCCGGCACCATGAGGCTCGACAGCATCAGGGCGAAGATGCGCTCCTTGCCCGGGAAGCGGTGCCAGGAGAACACGTAGGCCGCCGGCACGACGACCAGGAGCACGAGCAGCGCGGTGGCGCCGGCGATCTTGAAGGAGTTCCAGAGATAGGGGGCCACCTGGCCCCAGGCGAGCACGAGGTTGCCGAGCTCGAGGTCGCCGATGGGCAGTCCGAAGTAGTCGGTCTGGAAGCCGCCCTGGGTCTTGAGGCTCGTCACCAGCAGGAAGTACAGCGGGAAGAGCGCCCCGAGGAGCATCACGATCAGGATGAGGTTGCGAAGACCCCCCCCCAGGTTCGATTTGAGCCTATGCATCGGCGTCCTTCCTCCTCCTCATGATCAGCGAGATGACCGCGTACAGCACGATCGTGGCGATCAGGATCACGACCGCCATCGCGGTGGCGTAGCCGAACTGCGAGAACGTGAAGGCGTACTTGTAGACGAGCAGTCCGGGCACGTCGGAGGAGTCGAAGGGGCCGCCCTTCGTCATGATCATGACCGACTCGTAGGACTGCAGGCCGGTGAGCACCGAGAGGGTCACCAGCATCCGGGTCTGGCCGCGCACCGCGGGGGCCTCGACGTTCCAGAAGATCCGCCATCCCCCGGCGCCGTCGATCCTCGCCGCCTCGTAGACCTCGCCGGGGATGTCATCGAGGGCGGCGCAGTACATGAGCGTGTAGATGCCGTTGATCCAGGGCACGCCCACGAGCATGATGCCGACGAGCACCCAGCCCGGCTCGCCGAGCCACTGGTGCTCGAGCCAGTCGAGGCCGAGGGCGTCGAGGATGCGGTTCACGGCGCCGTCGGCCGACAGGAACTGGGTCCAGACGAGCAGCAGCACCACCGTGGGGACCACCGCGGGGGCCATGACGAGGTTGCGGTAGAGGTAGCGCAGCCGGGGGCTGCGCACGTGGTGGATGAGCCAGGCGGTGAACAGCGAGGCGCCGATGCCCGCGACGACGCCGAACACGAGCATCACGGCGATGTTGCGGAACGACTCGAGGAACAGCTGGTCGGAGAGCAGCGCGACGAAGTTGCCGATCCCGATGAAGTCGTCGACGGTGCCGCCGTCCCAGTTGAAGAACGCCTTCGGCAGACCGGAGAGGAAGGGGTAGAAGACGTAGAGCGCGACGACGCCCAGCGCCGGCAGGAGGGTGAGGTAGGCCGCGATGACCGGGGCGCGCCGGCGCCGGCGCCGGGGCCGGGCCGCGGGGGCGTCC
>JASGFF010000024.1:0-37903 GCA_047605685.1 Microbacteriaceae bacterium | reverse complement strand
CCGGCCGGACGCGCGCCGGCCGGACGCACGCCAGCCCGCCAGATGCTCAGCGGCCAGCGGCGCCTGCACGGCGGCGGGCCCGATGCCGAGCAGGATGCCACGGCCGGCGGCCCCGGCCCGAGCGGCCGACTCCGGGCTGCTCGGCGACTCCCAGATCCGCGCCGCGAGGCTCGCGGCGCTCGGCTGCAGCCGGCCGCCGCCGGGCAGCGCCTCTCCGCCGAGAGCACCCTCGAGCGCCGCGAGGTTCGCGGCATACAGCTCCCGCCGAGCGGCCGTCTCACGCCCGAAGGCGGCGAACTCCTCCTCCGACCAGCCGCCCGAGCCGAGCCCCAGCTCGAGGCGGCCGCCGGAGAGCGCGTCGAGCACGGCTGCGTCCTCCGCCAGTCGCACCGGCTGCTCCAGGGGCAGCACGACGACCGCGGTGCCGAGCCGGATCCGCCGCGTCCTCGCCGCCGCGGCGGCGAGGAGCACGAGCGGGGAGGGCAGCCGACCCTGCGGCGTCACGAGGTGGTGCTGGGCCACCCAGCCGGAGTCGAAGCCGAGCTCGTCCGCGGCGACGAACAGATCGACGACGGCCGGATAGAGCTCGCTCGCGGCGACCTCGGCGGTGCCGTGCACGTGGCTGAGGAAGCCGAGACGGAACGGGACGGTCACGGGACGGCCTCCGGGATGCGGGGCACCGCTGCGAGCAGCGCACGGGTGTAGGGCTCGGCGGGGGCGCCGAGCACGCGGTCGGCCGGGCCCGCCTCGACGACCCGGCCCGCCCGCAGCACGACCACGCGATCGGCGACCGACTGCACGAGGCCGATGTCGTGCGAGACGAGCACGATGCCGAGGCCGAGCTCGGCCCGCAGCCGGCGCAGCAGCTGGAGGATCTGCGCGCGCACGGTCACGTCGAGGGCACTGAGCGGCTCGTCGCCGACGAGCAGCCGGGGGCGGTGCACGATCGCGCGGGCGAGCGCGACCCGTTGCCGCTGGCCACCGGAGAGCTCGTGCGGATACTGCCCGGCGCGCCAGGCCTCGAGGCCGACCTGACCGAGCGCCTCGGCGACGAGCGCGGCGTGATCGCCGGGCAGGCGCTGGGCGCGCAGCGGCTCCGCGACGGTGCGACCGACGGTGAGCCGCGGGTCGAGCGAGGTGTACGGGTCCTGCAGCACGATGCCGGTGGCGCGGCGCAGCGCGCCCTCGGCGCGGGCATCCACCGGACCGCCGTCGAACAGCACGGTGCCGGCGTCCGCGCTCTCCAGGCCGAGCAGGATGCGCACGAGCGTCGACTTGCCGGAGCCGGACTCGCCGATGATCGCGAGCGTCTCGCCGACGTGCACCGTGACATCGACGCCGTGCAGCGCCTCGTGGCGGACCGCCCGGGAGAGCAGTCCCTCGCGGGCGAGACGGTGGGTCCTGCCCAGGCCGCGCCCCTGAAGGATCGGGTCGGTGCTCATCCGGCGACCTCCCGTGTGTCGGCGGGGCTCCCGGCCGGGCGCCAGCTCGTCGCGCGTGCCGCCTCGACGAGCCGCCTGCTGATCTGCTCGCGCGGCGCGGTGATGAGCGCGTCAACGGGCGCCCGCTCGACGACGCGGCCGGCGGCGAGCACGATCGCGCGCTCGGCGACCCGGGCGAGCACGGCGATGTCGTGGGTGATGAACAGCAGCGCGGCACCGTGATCGGTGACGACATCGGTGAACAGCTCGAGGATGCTCGCCTGCACCGTCACGTCGAGGGCCGTGGTCGGCTCGTCGGCGATCACCAGGCGCGGGCCGGTGGCGAGCGCGATCGCGATCGCGATCCGCTGGCACTGTCCCCCGGAGAGCTGGTGCGGATAGCGGTCGACGATCCGCGCCGGCTCGGGCAGCCGCACCCGCTCGGCGAGCGCGACGGCACGCGCGAGCGCATCCGCCCGAGAGATCTCGTAGTGGATGCGCAACGCCTCGGCGATCTGCGCGCCCACCCGGCGGGTGGGGTTGAGCGCCGCCCGCGGCTCCTGGAACACGATGCCGATGCGCTTGCCGCGCACCCGGGCGAGCTCCCGGTCGGGCAGTCCGAGCAGCTCGCGGCCGTCGAGCCGGATGCTGCCTCGCGCGAGGGCCCCGGCCGGCAGCAGGCCGAGCACGGCGAGCGCCGTGAGCGACTTGCCGGATCCGGACTCGCCGATGAGGCCGAGGCGCTCGCCGTCGGCCACCTCGAGGCTCACCCGGTCGACGAGCCGGCGGCCGCGGATGTCGATCGTGAGCTCCCGGATCTCGAGGCTCATGCCTGGCCCTCCGGCTCCGACCTCGGCTCGAGGGCACCGAGGGCACCGAGGGCACCCCGGGCCCGCCCCGGCGCGGCGACGTGCGAGCGCCGCAACCGCGGGTCGAGCGCCTCGCGCACGGCGTCGCCGAACAGGGTGAGCCCGAGCGTGGCGACCGTGATGGTGAGCCCGGGCCACAGCACCGCGCTCGGCCGCACCGTGATGTACTGCTGCGTCGAGGCGAGCAGCCGGCCCCAGGACGGGGTGCCGCTCGCCGCGCCGTAGCCGAGGTAGGAGAGCCCCGCCTCCGCGAGGATCGCCGTCGCGGCCACGCGGGAGAGCTGAACGGCGAGGGTGGGCGACACGTTCGGCAGGATGTGCTCGGCGACGATCGCGAGCCGG
This sequence comes from Microbacteriaceae bacterium, assembly GCA_047605685.1. Classification (GTDB taxonomy): domain Bacteria; phylum Actinomycetota; class Actinomycetes; order Actinomycetales; family Microbacteriaceae; genus JAUASV01. The sequence goes on along the minus strand of JASGFF010000024.1, from coordinate 35,271 downwards.
CGCGCCCCCGCGGCCCGGGCGGCGAGCACGTAGTCGGCTCGCTGGACGCGCCGGATCTCCGGCCTGCTGACCCGCGCGATCGTCACCCCGCCGCCGATGCCGACGGCGAGCACCACGACGAACAGCGAGCCGCCGAGGGTCGCGGCCAGCAGCATCGCGATGAGCAGGACGGGGAACGCGATCGCGAGGTCGATGAGCACCGTCACCGCCTCGCGCACCGTGCGCGCGGTGAGCGCGCCGAGGCTCGCGAGCAGCACGCCGAGCACTCCCGCGAGCAGCGTGGACCCGCTGGCCACGACCACTGTCGTGCGGGCGCCGGCGATCAGCCAGCTGGCGAGGTCGCGACCGATCTGGTCGGTGCCGAGCCAGTGCGTGGCGCTCGGACCCTGCCAGCGCTCGGAGACGTCGGCCTCGAGCAGCGGGTGCGGCGTCCAGAACAGCGAGACGAGGGCGGCGAGCAGCACGAGGGCGATGACGGCGAGCCCGAAGGCGCCGGCGGGCCGTCGCAGCAGTTCGCGCGCGGCGGTGAACCGTGCGCTCATTCGCCCGCCTCCCTCAGCCGGGGGTCGAGCAGCCGGTGCGCGATGTCGACGAGCGCGCCGATCACGAGCACCGCGGCGGTGAGCACGAGGATCTCGCTCTGCACCTTCGGCAGGTCGCGGTTGCCGACATCCGTCACCAGCATCCGGCCGACGCCCGGCAGGTTGAACAGCGACTCGACGAGCACGGCGCCGGTGAGCGTCGCAGCGACGGTGAGCGCGGCGACCGAGATCACCGACAGGCCCACGTTCGGCAGGCCGTGGGTGAGGAGCGCGCGGGTGCGGGTGAGGCCCTTCGCGGCCGCGGTGCGCACGTAGTCCTGGCCGAGGGCCTCGAGCGTCGCCGAGCGCACGAAACGCAACAGCGTCGCCCCCTCGACGAGGCCGAGGGCGAGCGCGGGCAGCACGAGCGCCTGCACGGCGGCAGCCGGCTGCGCCCAGCCGTCACGGGGGAAGCCCTGCGAGGGCAGGATGCCGACGAGCCCGACGCCGCGTCCGAAGACGAGGATGAGCAGCAGGCCGCCCCAGAGGGCCGGCACCGCGGCGAGCGCCTGCGCGGCGAGGTTGATCGCCCCGCCGCCGTGCTCGGCCCGAAGCGCCGAGACGACCCCGAGCGGCAGCGCGATCGCGAGCGCGACGAACAGGGCGAGCAGTGTCAGCGGCAGGGTCACCTGGAGCTTCTGGGCGAGCTCGGCGCTCACGCTCGACCCGGTGACGAGGGAGTCGCCGAGGTCGAGCCGGAGCAGCCCGGTCAGCCAGTCCAGGTACTGGCTGACCGGGCTCGCGGTGAGGCCGAGCGATTCCCGGATGGCCTGCAGCTGCTCGGGGGTCGCCTTGATGCCGCCGATCACCTGCGCGACATCCCCGGGGAGCACCCGGAGCGCGAGGAACACGACCATGCTGGCCAGCAGCAGGCCCGCCAGCAGCAGGCCGAGTCGGCGGATCAGGAACCGCAGCACGTCAGACCGTCGCCGATCAGTCCGCGACCGTCACACCGGCGACGTTCAGCCGGGAGCTCGTCGAGTCGGTCGGGAAGCCGGTGACGTCGTCGGCGACCACGGTGACGCTCTGCGAGTTGAACAGCCAGTCGGCCGCGGCGTCCTCCGAGACGATCCTCGCCGCCTCGGCCAGCAGCTCCGCCTCCTCGTCGGTGGATGCGGCGCTCGTGGCCTGCTCGTAGAGGTCCTGCACCTCGGCGTTGTCGTAGCCGAAGTAGTAGTCCGGGTCGGCCCAGTTGCCGAAGTCGCGGGCCTCGGCGTGGTCGACGATGCTCAGCTGGTAGTCCCTGTTGGTGTAGACGTCGGTGAGCCAGGTGCTGAACTCGACCGAGTCGACCGTCAGGGTGATGCCCGCCTCGGCGAGCTGCGAGGTGAGCGCGTCGGTGATCGTCGTGCCGTAGAACGAGGGGATCGTGACGGTCAGATCGAGGCCGTCGGCGTAGCCCGCCTCGGCGAGCAGCTCCTTGGCCTTGTCGACGTCGTAGGGGTAGAGATCGCTGAGGTCCTCGTAGCCGGGGTCGCTGCTGACGATGGGACCGCCGAGCACGACACCCGCGCCGTAGGCGTCGACGAGCGACTGGTGGTCGATCGCGTAGCGGATCGCCTGTCGCACCCGCTCGTCGGTGAACGGCGCCTCGGTGTCGTTGAACGCGAGCACGAACTTGTCGCTCGCCGTGCCGGTGACGACGCTCGAGCCGTCGAGGGCGTCGAACTGGGAGATCGTGTTCGGGTCGACGCCGGTGAGCACGTCGACGTCGCCGGCGAGCGCCGCGTTCGTGGCCGCCGTCGTGTCGGTGTAGTAGACGAAGTCGACTTCGGCGAGCTTCGGCTCCTCGCCCCAGTAGGCGTCGTTGCGCGTGAACGTGATGCTGTCGCCCTGCTTCCAGGAGTCGAGCAGGAACGGGCCGGAGCCGATCGCGGTGGTCGCGATGTCGTTCGTGGCGTCCTCGTCGAGCACGAGCCCGGCGCGGCCGGCGAGCGCGTAGAGCAGGTCGGGGTCGCGGTCGCTCAGCGTGATGACGACCGTGCTGTCGCCGTCGGCGCTGACATCCGTCACCTTCTCCAGGTCGCTCGCGTCGACGCCGTCGGAGGAGATGAGGTCGTTGATGCTCCAGACGACGTCCTCGCTCGTGAGGGCGTCGCCGTTGGAGAACGTCACGCCCTCGTTGAGGGTGAAGGTGTAGCTGAGGCCGTCGTCGGAGACCTGCCAGCTCGAGGCGATGCTCGGCGAGATGTCGCCGGCGGCGTCGCGCGAGACGAGCCCCTGATACACGTTGTCGATGAGGATCTGATCGAGCGCGGCGCCCGCGGTGGTGCGGATGTCGAGGCTCGTCGGCTCCAGTCGCAGGCCGACCCGGAGGACACCGTCGGGGTCGATGTCCGCCGCGGCCTCCGTGGCGCTGCCGTCGCCGGAGCCGCCGGCGAGGGCGAGCGGGATGCCGATCGCCGCGGCGACCACGACGACGGCACCGGCGGCGATGCCGATGACGAGCCCGCGGCGGCGGGGAGAGCCGGGCGTCCTCTCGGTGAGGGCCGGCTCGGTGCCGGCGGGCTCGGTGCCGGCCGGGTCGGTGCCGGCCGGGTCGGTGCTGTTCTCACTCATTGCTGTGCCTTCCTTGGATGGGATGTGGTGCGGGTGGTGCGGGCCGGTGCCGTCAGGCGCCGGCGGCGGCCTCGAACGCCTGGTCGAGATCGGCGATGAGGTCGCGGACGTCCTCGATGCCGATCGAGAGCCGCACGAGCGATGCATCCACGCCGGCCGCGGCGCGCTGCTGTTCGCTGAGGCCCGAGTTCGTCGTCGAGGCGGGATGGATGACGAGGCTGCGCACGTCGCCGATGTTCGCCAGGTGGGAGAACAGCCGGAGCGCGTCGACGAAGGCGGCACCGGCGGCGAGGCCCCCGACGATCTCGAAGGAGACGATCGCACCGCCGCCGCGGGGCAGATACCGTCGGGCGAGCTGGGCCCACGGCGCATCCGGGTGCGTCGCGTAGTGCACTCGCCGCACCCGCGGGTGCGCGTCGAGGTGGGCGACGATCGCGCGGGCGTTCTGCACGTGCTGGCGGATGCGCAGGCTGAGCGTCTCGAGCCCCTGGATCAGCAGGAAGCTGTTGAACGGGCTCGGCGCCGGGCCGTAGTCGCGCAGCACCGTGCTGCGCAGCCGCAGCGAGTAGGCGAGCCCCTCGGGCGAGAACCGCTCCCAGTAGCCGAGGGCGCCGTGGCCGACGTCGGGGCTGTGCAGCCCGGGCCACCTCGCGGGCTCGGCGCCGAAGTCGAACGCGGCCCCGTCGACGATGACGCCGCCGATCGCGGTGCCGTGGCCGGCGAGGAACTTCGTGGTCGAGTGCACGACCACGTCCGCGCCGTGCTCGAGCGGACGCAGCAGGTAGGGCGTGGCCAGGGTGTTGTCGACGATGAGCGGCACCCCCGCCTCGTGCGCGACGTCGGCGATCGCCCGGATGTCGAGCACCACGCCGGTCGGGTTGCCGATGCTCTCGGCGAAGAAAGCCCGGGTGCGGGGCGTGACGGCCGCACGCCAGGCATCCGGCTCGTTGATCGCGCTGACGACCGTCGTCTCGATGCCGAGCTCGGCGAAGCGCCGCAGCAGCAGGTTCGTGGTGCCGCCGTAGACCTGGTTGGAGAGCAGCACCCGGTCGCCGGTGCGCAGGATGTTGAGCAGTGCGAGCGCCGTCGCCGCCTGGCCGCTCGCGGTCGCGACGGCCGCCACCCCGCCCTCGAGCGCCGCGATGCGCTGCTCGGCGACGGTCGTCGTCGGGTTCGAGATGCGGCTGTAGGCGTAGCCCTCCAGGTCGTCGAGCAGGAAGGATGCCGCGGCCTGCTCCGCGCTCTCGTAGCCGAAGCTGGTGCTCGCGTAGATGGGGGTGGCGCGTGCCCGCGTCGCCGGTTCGAGCCGGGCGCCGGCGTGCACCTGGACGGTGTCGAAGTGCCAGCTGCGCTCGGTCATCGTCCCTGCCGCGCGCGTCGCTCGATGAGGATCGCCGCGAGCTCGCCCGGGCGCTCCTCCTGCACGTTGTGCCCGCCGGGCACGCGCACCACGCTCGCGCGCGGCACCCGGCGCAGGAACTCCTCGACCGCGGGCGCCGGCACGAACCCGTTCTCGGCGGCGATGAGCAGCACATCGCCCTCCGCGCGCTCGAGCGGCGCCCAGACGTCGGAGAAGTCCGCCGCGAAGGGGCTCGTGCCCGCCGTCAGGTTGCCGAGGTGGTGCTTGAAGACGATGCGGCCGTCGGAGCGCTCCCGGGTGTTGAGGGCGACGCCGCGCTCGACGGCCGCGCGGTCGGGGCCGAAGCCGAAGCCGAGCGCGCGCTCGACGATCGCCTCCCGCGACGGGAAGTCGGCGGGGCCGGCGAGGAAGTCGCGCACCGGGTTGGGCCCCTCCGCGGCCAGGTCGCCCGCCGCGAAGGGCACGGCGTCGACGATCACCGTGGAGCGGGCCAGGTCCGGGCGGTCGCCGGCGAGCACCCCGGCGACGAGCCCGCCGAGCGACTGGCCGACGATCGTGTCGGCCGTCGGGGCGTGGCGCTCGACGACCCGCGCGATGGCCGGCGCGATCGTCGCCGGCGCGTAGTCGGCGTCCTCGCGCCAGGCGGAGTCGCCGTGGCCGGGCAGGTCGATCGCGAGGGCGGGGATGCCGAGGGCGAGCACCGTCGAGTCCCAGGTGTGGGCGTTCAGGCCGCCGCCGTGCAGCAGCACGATCGCGGGCTCGGCGCCGCCCCAGCGGATGGCGCTCACCACCCCGTCGGCCGTCTGCGTCGAGATGCGCTCGTGCACGGGCAGCGGGCCGGGGATGCCGAGAAGCTCGGCCTCGGCGGCCAGGAATGCGAACTCGTCGCTCATCGATCGGTCCTCTCGGGTTCCGGCTGGGGTGTGGATTCCGAACAGCGTCGATCCGTCGCGGTCCCGCACCACCGTCGATGTCAAATGGTGAAACTCTGTGTCCTTGCGTGACGCCGGCGGCGGCCGGGCCGACGACCGGCCCTAGAGTCCTCCGCTGTCATGTCGTCGCCCATCCCGCTCCCGGGCACCCACAACCTGCGCACCGTGGTCGCCCCGGGGCTGCGTGCCGGTGCGCTGCTGCGCTCCGACGCGCCGGACCTCGGGGCGCGGTCGTGGCGCGCGCTCGCGGCGCTCGGCGTGCGGACCGTGATCGACCTGCGCGGCGACAACGAGCGCGGTCAGGCGCCGGTGGGGACGCTCGCCTCCGCGGCCGGCATCCGGCTGCGCTCCGCACCGGTCTTCGCGAGCGGTGCCGCCGATTACGTGGCCTCCGGCGCCTCGATCGACGAGCTGTACGCGGATCTGCTCGACCGGCACGCGCCGGGCGTGGTGGCCGCCGTCGCGGCGATCGCGGGGGCGCGGGAGGGCGCCGTGCTCGTGCACTGCTCCGCCGGCAAGGACCGCACCGGCGTCGTCGTCGCCCTCGTGCTGCTCACGATCGACGTCGACCGTGCGGCGATCATCGCCGACTACACCCTCTCGGAACGGCTGCTCGGCGAGCGCTGGCTGCCGGCCCGGCTGCGCTGGCTGCGCGGATTCCACAGCGAGGAGGTGCTCCGCGACTCCCTGGAGCTCATCGCGGGCAGCCCCGGCCGGGCGATCGACGCCGTCATCGACCGGCTCGATAGCGAGTGGGGCGGCGCCGAGGGCTTCCTGAGAGCGCACGGTCTGCCGGATGCCGCGATCGCGGCGCTCCGCCGCCGTTTCCGGGCACCGTAGGCCCGACCGGGCACCGTAGCGCCGGCCGCGCGGCGCGGTGTCTCGGTCGCCCGAAGCCGCTCGGCCGGCGCTCAGAGCTGGTCAGCGGATCACGGCCGGTCAGCAGATCACGGCCGGTCAGGGGATCGCGGCGAGCTGCTCGCCCAGCCAGTGCGCGAGTACGCGCGCGGCGGGCCGGGGCGCGGCCGCCTCGACCGCCGGGCTGTAGTTCGTCGTCGTGTTCACGTCGTAGACGACGCTGCGGCCGTCGACGGTCTCGATGAACTCGACGCCGGCGACCTCGACACCGACATCCGGCAGGAAACGCTCCAGCCGGCGCACGAGCGGATGCTCGGCCGTGACCTCCGGCCGCAGCGCTCGAAGCCGCCGTCCGCGGTGTCCACCCGTACCGCGTAGACGAAGCGGCCGCCGACGAACTCCGCCCGGGTGACGAAGGGCTCGCGCGCCAGCAACCGCTCCTGCACGATCGTGATGCCGTCGACGGGCGCCTCGACGTCGAGGCCGTCGACCTCGGCGGGGCCGTCGACGGCGCGCACCCCGATGCCCTTGCCGCCCCGGTTGTGCTTGAGGATCGCCGGCCCGCCGATCGCGCGCACGGCGTCCGCGAGCCGGTCCCGGCCGAGGACGGCGATCGACCGCGGCACGTCGAAGCCCGCTGCGGAGAGCGCCGCGTGCTGGGCCGCCTTGCTCAGCTCGAGCTCGAGCGCCCGGCGGCCGTTGACCACGCGGCGGCCGTGCGCCTCGAGCCAGGCGAGCGCGACGCGGCCCGCCCGGCTCGCGTGCCGGCGGCCGCGGCCGTGCGCGGAGGCGCTCAGCCGCGACCAGTAGACGCCCACGGGCGGGGCCGCGGACAGGTCGATGCTGGCGCCGTCGCGCGACTCGCCGTCGGCGAGCGGCCACTCCCGGTAGGGCACCGCCTCGGCCTCGAGGGCCGCGCGCAGCGGCGGCAGCCACTCCGGGTTGTCGTGCAGCACGTGCACGAGGGCGCTCACGCCGGCATCCCGGTGGGGAGCGCGGGAGCCTGGGCCATGACGGGATGCTGTCGCCTCGCGCTCCGGCGCGCCAGCGGCGTTACCCCGGATGACCCGCGGCGGGGGTGTGGGCGGTGGCGGAGTGACGGTGGTGGCGGAGTGACGGTGGTGACAGGGCCGGAGGGCGTGAGCGGAGGGCGTGGGATTCGAACCCACGGATGCTCGCGCATCACCGGTTTTCAAGACCGGATCCTTCGGCCGCTCGGACAGCCCTCCCGATGCGGGCAGTCTAGCGATGGCGCCGCCTAGCGACGGCACTGCCCGGCGACGGCCCCATCAGCGGGTGCCGCCCGCCGCCGGGCCGCGAGCGGCCCGCACCCGCGCCGCGAGCGCCGCGTTCGCGTACGGGCCGGCGCCCTCGAGCGCTGCGAGGACGCGCTCGATCACGGCATCCGGCTTGTCCTGGCTCATCTTCTCCTTCGTGACGGCGCGCCGCACCCGCATCCGGAAGCCGACGGTGCCGCGCACGATCCGCTCCGCGTAGCCGGCGTTCTCGAGCGTGCCGCGCATCAGGAACGGCTGCGGCATCGGCGCCTCGAAGCGCTCGACCAGCCGGTCGAGCACCTCGAGGTTCTCGGCGTCGGAGAGGATCTCGGGCACGCCGTACAGGTGCGCCACCGCGAAGTCCCAGGTGGGCACCGCCGTCGCCAGCCCGTACCAGCCGGGCGAGATGTAACCGTGCGGGCCCTGCACCACGACGCACAGCTCCTGCTCGCCGAGGCGATGCAGCCGCTCGTCCGGCCGGCCGACGTGCGAGACGATCACGAGCTCGTCCTCGGCCGCCGACTCCACCAGGAACGGGTAGTGCGACACCACCGGGCCGGCGCCGTCAGCACCGTTCGACACCATGGTGGCCCAGGGATGCTCCGCGAGCAGCGCCGCCGCCCAGGCGAGGCCGCCGCCGGCATAGTCGGGGTTGTCGCGCATCCGGGTCCCCTTCCGTTCCCGCCGAACCAGCCGCCGAACCAGCCGCCCGCCGAGCCTGCTCCCGGCACGCTACCCGAGCATCGCGAGCGCGTGCGCGAGACCGCCGTCGACGTCGGCGTAGGTGATCTCGCCGGCGGCGGCGCGCACCTCCTCCGGCGCCTGGCCCATCGCGATCGCGCGGCCGGCCGCGCCGGCCCAGCCGAACATCTCGATGTCGTTGCGGCCGTCGCCGATCGCGACGAGGTTCGCGAGCGGCACGCCGAGCGAGCGGCGGGCCCGCTCCAGGCCGGTCGCCTTCGTGACGCCCTGCGGGGCGATGTCGAGCCAGGCGGCCCAGCCGACGTTGTAGCTGACGTGGTCGAGGCCCATCTCGTCGACGAGGCCGATGAACTCGTCGGCGGTGTGGTCCTCGCTCATCACCACGACACGGGTCGCCTGCCGGTGCAGCAGCTCATCGAAGCGCACCCGCCGGCTGGCGGCGTCGAGAGCCACATCGGGCAGCTGACCGACGTAGAGCTGCTCCCCCTCGGCGTCCTCGACCACGTAGGTGGCCTGCTCCAGGTACGGCCGGATGCGCCGCAGCACGGCCGTCGGGTCGAAGGTCTCCACCCAGCGCCGGCGGTAGCCGAGCGGGGCGTCCGGGTCGCGCTCGAGCGTGATCGCGCCGTTCGCGCACACCACGAAGCGCGGTGCGATCAGCAGCCGGTCGAGCACGGGCAGGGTGAGCGCGACGCCGCGGCCGGTGGCGAGCATCACCTCGTGGCCGGCGTCCCGCAGCCGGGCGACGGCGGCCGCGGCATCCGCGCGCAGCTCGCCCGCCTCGGTGAGCACGGTGCCGTCGACGTCGAGCGCGATCAGCAGCCGGTCGGCCGCGGGCGGCACGGCGGATGCGGTGCCCGGATCGACCGCGCTCATGCGACCGGCGCGATGACCTCGAGCCCGCCGAGGTACGGCCGCAGCGCCTCCGGCACCCGCACGGTGCCGTCGGCGAGCTGGTGGGTCTCCAGGATCGCGACGAGCCACCGGGTGGTGCCGAGCGTGCCGTTGAGGGTCGCGACCGGGGCGGTCCTGCCGCCCTCGGTGCGGGCGCGGATCTCGAGCCGGCGGGCCTGGTAGGTGGTGCAGTTGCTCGTCGAGGTGAGCTCACGGTAGCTGCCCTGGGTGGGCACCCAGGCCTCGATGTCGAACTTGCGGGCGGCGGAGCTGCCGAGGTCACCGGCGGCCACGTCGATCACCCGGTAGGCGAGCTCGCAGGCGCGCAGCATCCGCTCCTGCAACGCCACGAGCCGCTCGTGCTCCGCCTCGGCCTCGGCCGGGTCGACGTAGCTGAACATCTCGAGCTTGTTGAACTGGTGCACCCTGAGGATGCCGCGGTTGTCCTTGCCCGCGGCGCCCGCCTCCCGGCGGTAGCAGGTGGACCAGCCGGCGTAGCGCAGCGGTCGGCTCACGTCGATGATCTCGTCCGCGTGATAGCCGGCGAGCGCGACCTCGCTCGTGCCGGTGAGATAGAGCTCGTCGGCGGGCAGGTGATAGATCTCCTCGGCGTGCGCGCCGAGGAAGCCGGTGCCGGCCATCACCTCGGGTTTGACCAGGGTCGGCGTGATGAGCGGCGTGAAGCCGGCCTCGAGGGCGGTGTCGAGCGCGAGGCTCATGAGCGCGAGCTCGAGGCGCGCGCCGAGGCCCTTGAGGAAGTAGAAGCGGCTGCCGGAGACCTTCACGCCGCGGGCGATGTCGATGATGTCGAGGCTCTCGCCGAGCTCGACGTGGTCCTTCGGCTCGAAGTCGAACGCGCGCGGCTCGCCGTGGCTGCGCAGCGTGACGAAGTCCTGCTCGCCGCCGGCGGGCACGCCGTCGAGCACCGGGTTCTGGATGCCGCCGACGACGCGCGCGAAGGCGGCCTCGGCGTCCGCGGCATCGGCCTGGGCCCGTTTCACGGATGCCGCGAGCTGCTGCGCCTCGGCCACGAGCGCGGCCTTCTCGTCCTTCGGCGCCCGTGCGACCCGCTTGCCGAAGACGTTCTGCTCGGCGCGCAGCGCCTCGAAGGCGCTGATCGCGGCGCGGCGCGCGGCATCCGCGGCGATGGCCTCGTCGACGAGGGTGACGGAGGAACCGCGGGCCCGCTGCGAGCGTCGCACCCGCTCGGGGTCGTCGCGGAGCAGTTGCGGGTCGATCACGCGGCCAGTCTAGTTTCCGGCGGGAGGCCGCCCCCTCGCCGGCGGGGCGGGGCGCCGGGCAGCATGGGCGCCGTCCGATGCCCTACCGTTGCGAGCGTGACTCTCGATGGGACCGCCCGGCCGGCGCCGGTCGAGCGCGCCGGGGAGCCGCAGCGGGTCGCGGCCGTCGTGTTCAACCCCACGAAGGTCGACAGCGACCGGCTGCGCGCCGCCGTGCAGGCCGGTGCCGAGGCGGCGGGCTGGGGCGAGACGTTCTACATCCCGACCGATCCGGATGACGGCGGGGTGGCCGCCGCGCGGCTCGCTCTCGAGCGCGGGGCGGATGTCGTGATGGCCGTCGGCGGCGACGGCACCGTGCGGGCCGTGGCGGAGGGACTGCGCGGCTCGGGCGTGCCGATCGCGCTGCTGCCCTCGGGCACGGGCAATCTGCTCGCGCGCAACCTCGACTTCACGCTCGGCGCGCTCGAGGACAGCGTGGCCGTTGCCTTCGCCGGTGCCGACCGCGACATCGACCTCGGCATCGTCGAGCTGACCCGCGCGGACGGCGGCGTCGAGGAGCACGCCTTCCTCGTCATGGCCGGCCTCGGGCTCGACGCGAAGATGATGGCCAACACCCGTCCGGGCCTGAAGAAGGCGGTCGGCTGGCTCGCCTACGTCGACGGCGGCATGCGGGCGCTGGCCGAGATCGAGCCGATCGAGATCAGCTACAGCGTCAACGGCGCGCCCCGACGCTCCATCGACGTGCTCACGGTGCTCGTCGGCAACTGCGGGGCGCTCACGGGCGGCATCCTGCTCATGCCGGACGCGAAGGTGGACGACGGCGTCCTCGACGTCGTGGCGCTGCGGCCGCGGGGCCCGTTCGGCTGGCTGCGGGTGTGGCGCAAGATCGGCTGGGAGAACGGCGTGCTGCGCAAGAGCGCGGTCGGCCGCAGGATCGTCGACCTGTCCAAGGATGTCCGCGACGTGCGCTACGTCACCGGCACGACGTTCGACGTCGTGCTCGAGAGCGCCCAGGAGGTCGAGCTCGACGGCGACGAGTTCGGCACCGCGACCTCCGTGCGCTGCTGGACGGAGCACCTGGGCCTGACCGTGAAGGTGCCCAGGCCCGCCGGCTGAGGGCCCGAGCACGACCAGGGGCCCGAGTCCGGCTAGCGGGGCTCGCCGGCGATGAGGCCGCGCAGCCAGTCGCGCGCCTCGATGAAGGCCTCGTCGCGGTAGCGCTCCGGCACCGCGCTGCCCCGGCCGTCCGCGCGCGGGTAGCTGCCGAGGAATATCACCCGCGGGCTGAAGCGCTTGAGGCCGAGCAGGGCGTCGGCGACGCGCTCGTCGAGCACGTGCCCGTCGAGGTCGATGACGAAGCGGTAGCGGCCGAGGGCGTCGCCGATCGGCCGCGACTCGATGAGGCTCAGGTTGATGCCGCGGGTGGCGAACTGCTCGAGCATCTCCAGCAGCGCACCGGCGCGGTCCACGGGCAGCTCGGCGATGATGCTCGTCTTGTCCGCGCCGGTGCGCGGCGGCACCGGCACGATGCCGCTGACGAGCACGAAGCGGGTGACGGCATCCGGGTTGTCGCCGATGTCGGCGGCGAGCACCTCGAGCGGGTAGTGCTCGGTGATGCCGGGCGGGGCGAGCGCGGCGTCGGCGAGGGCGTCGTCGAGAAGCAGGGATGCCGGCGCGGCGACGTTCGAGGTGGCGAGCAGGTGCGCGTGCTCGGGCAGGGCGTCGTCGAGCCAGCGGCGGCTCTGCGCGTAGGCGACCGGATGCGCGGCCACGGTGGCGACATCCGCGAGCCTCGTGCCCGGCCGCGCGACGAGGTCGAAGCGCACCCGCACCAGGTACTCGCCGACGATCTGCAGGCCCGGCACGGTGGCGAGGGCGTCCTGGGTGGCCGAGACGCCGCCGTCGACCGAGTTCTCGATCGCGATCATCGCGGCGACACTGCGGCCGGCCACCACGTCCTCGAGCGCCTCGCCGACGTTGTTGACGCTGCGCCAGGTCGCCCCGGCGGCCTCCGGAACCTGCCGGAGCGCGGCCTCGGTGAACGTGCCGCGCGGCCCGAGATAGCTGTACGACGCGGTCACGCTCACACCCTATCCAGCGCGCGCACCCGAGCGCGTGGCCGCGCTCAGTCCCCGCTGCCCGGGTGATAGTCGGTGCGGGCGGCGAAGGCGGCGTAGTCGCCGAGCAGCTCGGCCCAGGCCGCCGCGTAGTCCCGGGAGCGCGCCGCGCCCTCGGGCACCGACTCCCAGCCGGTCTGGCGAACGGCGACCCGGGTGTGCTCGGCACCGGCCTCGTCCCGGCTCTCGAAGCCGACATCGAGCCTCGTCACGGCATCCTCCGGCCAGGTCTCCTCCCGCCAGCCGGTCACGAGCCGCTCCCCCGGCAGCCACTCGGCCACCCGGCCGATCTCGAAGCAGCCGCTGCGGCCGTAGACCTCGACGAGCCGGCCGCCGGTGCCCGGCTCCAGGTCGAGACGGATGCCGTGCCGCGGGTGGTTCCAGTGCCGGGTGCCGCGACGCCACCACTCGGCGATCGCGGTGAACCGCGCGAAGGCGAGCCCGGGATGGGTCGGGACGACGATCGACGCGCGCGCGTCGAGGGGGCCGGGCTGTGCGGGCGGCTGGGGCTCATCGGGCTGCTGGGGTTGCACGGGCCGCTGAGGTTGCACGGGCGGCTGGGGCTCATCGGGCTGCGCGAGCCGGTCGGGCTGCTCGGTCATGGCTTCCTCCTGCGACACGGGCGCGGCTGCCGGCCCGGCCCCGTCGAAGAGTACCGAAGCCGTGCCTCGGCCGAGCCGGGGCCGAGCCGAGCCCGCCCGGTGAGCGCCCCCGGGCCCCACCCGGCCCGTGGCACTGTCAGACTGTCGCCATGACCTCCCGCGCAGGGCAGCCGGCCCAGGAATCCGACCTCATCGACGTCGCAGAGCTCATCCGGGCCTACTTCGAGAAGACGCCCGACGTGACGGATGCCGCGCAGCGGGTGGTCTTCGGCACCAGCGGCCACCGCGGCTCGAGCCTCGACGCCGCCTTCACCGACGTGCACATCGCCGCGATCACCCAGGCGATCGTCGAGTACCGGGCGAGCATCGGCGTCGACGGCCCACTGTTCATCGGCAAGGACAGCCACGCGCTCAGCCGCCCGGCCGAGACGACGGCACTCGAGGTGCTCGTCGCCAACGGCGTCGACGTGCGCGTCGACGAGTTCGACGACTGGGTGCCCACCCCGGCGCTCTCGCACGCCATCCTGAAGCACAACCGCGGGCTCGGCGTCGACCTCGGCTCGCTGCTCGAGGCAGGCAGCCACCCGGACCGGGGTCTCGCCGACGGCATCGTCATCACCCCGAGCCACAACCCGCCGCGCGACGGCGGCTTCAAGTACAACCCGCCGCACGGCGGGCCGGCCGACTCGGAGGCGACGAACTGGATCGCCGACCGCGCCAACGCGCTCATCGCCGGCGGCAACGCCGGGGTGCGGCGCGCGAGCGACGTCGCGGTGGCGAGCTACGACTTCCGCGAGAGCTACGTCGCCGACCTGGCCGCGATCATCGACGTGGAGGCCATCAGGCGCGCGGGCGTGCGCATCGGCGCCGATCCGCTCGGCGGGGCGTCCGTGCACTACTGGCAGCTCATCGGCGAACGCTTCGGCCTCGACCTCACCGTGCTGAACCCCGACGTCGACCCGGCCTGGCCGTTCATGACGCTCGACTGGGACGAGAAGATCCGCATGGACCCGTCCTCGCCGAGCGTGATGGCCTCGGTGGTCGCCAAGGCGCGCGCCGGCGGCTACGACATCGTCACCGGCAACGACGCGGATGCCGACCGGCACGGCATCGTCACCCCCGACGGCGGCCTGATGAACCCCAACCACTACCTCGCCGTCGCGATCCAGTACCTGTACGCGCACCGCCCCGGCTGGCGGGCGGACGCCGCCGTCGGCAAGACCCTGGTGTCGAGCTCGATGATCGACCTCGTCGCCGAGTCGATCGGGCGGCGCCTGTGGGAGGTGCCGGTTGGCTTCAAATGGTTCGTGCCGGGGCTCCTCGACGGCTCGGTGGCCTTCGGCGGCGAGGAGAGCGCCGGGGCCTCGTTCCTGCGCAAGGACGGCACCGTGTGGACGACGGACAAGGACGGCATCCTGCTGTGCCTGCTCGCCGCGGAGATCCGCGCCGTGACCGGCAAGAGCCCCTCGGAGCTGTACGCCGAGCTCGTCGAGCGCTTCGGCGACCCCGCCTACGAGCGGGTGGATGCGCCGGCGACGAAACAGCAGAAGGCGCGGCTGTCGAGGCTCGACGGTGGGGCGATCGGCGCCACCGAGCTCGCGGGCGAGCCGATCTCGGTCGCGCTGAGCGCCGCGCCCGGCAACGGGGCCGCGCTCGGCGGCGTGAAGGTGGTCACGGCGGACGCCTGGTTCGCCGCCCGCCCCTCCGGCACCGAGGACGTCTACAAGATCTACGCCGAGTCGTTCCGCGGCCCGGAGCACCTGCGCCAGGTGCAGGCCGAGGCGAAGCGCATCGTCGACGCCGCGCTCCGCCCCGATCCGTCCTAGAGCTCCCACCCCATCCGTCCCAATTGGGACGGATCGGCGGCTCGCGACCGTAAAACGGGACGGATCGCCGGTGGCCCCGGCGGCCCGGCGGGCTCAGGAGGGGTAGTCGGTGGCGTTCGCGTATCCGAAGAACTCCTCGAGGGTGCTGATGCCGGTCAGATGCATCTGCTTCGCGAGCGCCTTGCCGACGTAGCGGTAGTGCCAGGGCTCGTACTCGTAGCCGGTGACCTTCGTCTTGCCCTTCGGGTAGCGCAGGATGAAGCCGTACTTCCAGGCATGCTTCGCGAGCCACTTGCCCTGCGAGGTCTTCGCGAAGCAGGAGCGCAGCGCGCAGGAGCCGCCGACGGCGCTGATGTCGATCGCGAGCCCGGTCTCGTGCTCGCTGTATCCCGGCCGGGCGCTGGTCAGGTCGGCGCCCGCGGTGCCGAGCTTCGACACCCAATAGGCGTACGTCGATTTCTGCGCGCTGTAGCTGCGGTAGGCGCTCTGCGACTGCATCGCCTTGCCGGTCTGCTTGGCGTAAGCGGCGAACATCTTCACGACCGCCGCTGCCGCCCGCTTGCGCAGCTTGGGCGTGTAGACGTGCGCCACCGGCACCGTCACGAGGTCCGAAGGCGCGTAGCTCTTCGGATGCAGCGGGTGCAGCTTGTTCACGATCACCCAGTAGCTCGTCGGGTCGGTCAGCGAGCGGGCACCGGTGTCGAAGCCGTTGCTCGAGGCTGCGGCGGGCGGGGTGGCCGCGGCCGCCGGCGTGAGGGCGCCGCCCGCGGTGAGCGCCACGGCGGCGAGCACCGCCGCAATGAGCCGGAGTCGGGCGCGAGGCGTCGGGCGATGGTCCATGGCGACCAGGCTACGATGCGGCGGCGGCAGGACCGCCCCCGGCGGCGGCAGCAGCAAGGGCACCCCTGACGGCCCCGGCACGGTCCCCGCCGCTCACCCGCACTGCGCCGCCTCCTCGGCGGTGACGGTCCAGGGCACGAGCGTTGGCGGCACCGTCACCTGCGGGGTGGTGCTGAGCACGTCGGCGACGGTCGGGCCGGCTGTCGGCTCGAGCCAGTTGAGCACGAGCGTGCGGCTCTGCCCGGGATCGAGGTCGACGGTGAAGACGTAGAGCGGGCGACCGGTCTCGGTGCCCACATAGCCCTCGACGTCCTCGCCGTCGAGGGTCTCGTCCGGGTTGCCCGAGCCGACCGGTGCGTACACCGAGACGATCTCGAGCGTCGAGCCCACCGGCGCGTCCGACCGGTCCAGCCGGGGTGTGACGTAGGCGGGCAGGCCGGAGGTGGGCGCCTCGTTCGTCAGGGTGATCTCCACCGAGCCCTGGCGCAGATACTCCTCGTCGCAGGTGCCGAGGGCGTAGTCGACATCGACGTGCAGGAACTGCTCGAGCTTGTTCCCGCTGCCGTTGTTGACGGCGACAGCGACATCCGGGCCGTAGTCGGTGGACAGCTCGCCGGCGTACCCGGCGGCCTCGATGCTCGACTCGATGTCGGCGACGGGGCTCCAGGCGAGCAGCCGGTCGCTCGTCGTCGTGGTCGCGGTCGCGCTCAGCAGGCTCGGCAGGTCGAACTGGCCGGCCTGCAGCCGGGAGAAGATCTCGGCGACGAGCTCGGAGACGAAGGCGTTCTTGTCAGTGGCGTCGGGGAACTGGGCGTACACGCCGAGCGAGAGGAACGACACGACGTTCTCGGCGTCGATGGTCTGGCCCTCGATCGTCACCGGCCCGGTCGCGGCGAGCAGGTACTGCACGATGCCCTGGCCGAAGGCGAGCACGCCGTCGACGCTCTGTCCGGTGGCCGCCTCGAGCCCGTTGGCCCAGAGCTGCCCGGCATAGGGGAAGTTGGGCGAGACGTTGACGGAGCGGATGTCGTCGATCGAGCCGCCCCAGAGGGCCTTGAGGTCGTCGGACACCCCGTCGGAGGGCACCGCGGTCGAGATGAGGTCGCGGTCGGAGCCGTGGCTGATCATGCTGAGCGAGCCGCCCTCGACGTGCAGTACGGCGTAGGCGCCGAGGATGCCGCCGGTGCCCCGGGCCTCGGCGAGGTTCTGCAGCACCACCATCCAGTCGTGGGACTCGCTCTGGTCGAGCAGGATCGGCAGGATGCCCACGAGCGGCTCGATCTGCCCCACGAGGGTGTCGGCGGAGTCGAGTGCGGACGCGACACTGTCGACCGCCTTCGCGAAACGGGCGTCGAGGGCGTCGGTGTCGATCGAGGCGAGCTGCTTCGTCGAGATCGAGAGCTGGTCCTCGACATCCCGGATCGTTCCGTCGAACTCCGAGAGCGTGTCGGTGTCGTAGACCCCATCGACGACGAGCTGCTCGGGCTCCAGCGCCGGCAGCACCGTGGAGAGCGGACGGGCGGCCGCGGTGAGGCCGGCGATCGCGCTCGCCACGGTCCGGGCGGCCCGCAGGTGCGCCCCCGCGTAGGGGATGCCGTCGACGCCCGCGCTCAGCACCGGGTCGGAGACGGCGGTGAGCAGGCTCTGGGTGCGGTCGTCGAGCGTGCCGAGGTCGTCGGCGAGGGCGTCCAGGTCGGCGCTCGCCAGATCGGCCTTGATGACCTCGGCGTACTCGATGACGTCGGCGAGGGCGGCGGCGGCGGCGCTCGCCCGCCGCGCGACGACGGCCCCCACGACGACGATCGCGCACACCACGATCATCGCGATGCTGAGCACCGCTGCTCGGCGCGCTGACTTCCCCCGGCGGGCTGATTCCACGATCCCCCTCAGATCCACGCTGACAGACGGGACGGGCGGGCCCCGAGGGCACCGCCCGTCCCGTCCATCCTATGGACGTCGATGGTCGACGTGGATCAGCTCTTGACCTTGATCTTGTAGTACTTGACCACCGTGGTGTAGCCGGACTTCTTGACCGTCACCTTCAGGTAGTAGGTGCCCTTCTTCTTGATCTTGTAGGTCGCCTTCACCGTGGCCGAGCTCGCCTTCTTGCTGTAGAGCTTCTTGGTGGCCTTCGCCTTGGTCTTGCCGTAGGTGATCGTCACCTTGGCGCCCTTGTAGGTGGTGACCTTGAAGGTGACCTTCTTGCCGACCTTGACGGTCTTCTTGACGGTCACCGACTTGTACTTGACCTTCGCCGTGGTCGTCGTAGTCGTGGTGGTGGTAGTAGTGGTCGGCGTGGTCGCGGTCGCGGTCGCCGTGGCGGTGGCCGTGGCCGTGGTCACCGGATAGCTCGCGGATGCGGTGGCGGTGAACGCGCCCCCGATGATCGCCGCAGCGACGCCGACTCCGAGTGCCGCGGCGACACCCTTTCTCGCGGTGGTCTTCATCGATTCCCCTTCTAGTTACTTCTAGTTACTTCTGCTTACGTACCATTGATTCAGCAACTGTGCGTAAGGGGAAACGCTCGATGAGACCCCCTGACGCCCTGTGTCAGATAAGCGACGTGAGAGACTCGGACGAGTCCTCGTGTGTCCAGGCTAGCGGCCCGGTGGTTACGCGAGTGTTACGGTCGTAACAATATTTCCCCCTCGAACGGGGGGTACGGTCATCGGCCGAGCAGCTCGACGATGACCGATCGGGTGTCCTGCCAGCCCTCCACCGCCCGGGTCGGGACGCCGAGCGCCACGACCGGGTAGTCGTTGCCCTCGGGGTCGAGGCGGTCGCCGACGAACAGCATCTGCGTCAGCGGGATGCCGGTGAGCGCGGCGAGCCGCGTCATCCCGTACGCCTTGTCGATGCCCTTGCGGGTGACGTCGATCGAGGTGGATCCGCCGGAGCGGACCTCGAGGTCGGGCAGCGCCTGCTGCACGCGGGCGCGCAGCGCGCTCTTCTTGGCTCCCGCCGGGTCCCAGGCCTTCTTGGCCTCCAGCGGCGCCTGCTGGCCGAGTGCCGAGTAGGTGATCTGGGAGCCGCGATCCTCGAGTGCCGGGCCCCAGGTGTCGCTCTCCCAGAGCCCGAGCGCGAGGGCGCTCGACTTGAGCGCCGCGAGCGCTCGCTCGCGCTCGTCGTCATCGAGCTCCTCGGCGTAGACCCGCGCCCACTCGCCCTCGCGGTGCCGGTAGTACTGCGTGCCGCAGGTGGGCATGAGGTGCAGCCGCTCGAGGGCGGCCGCGGGCACGTCGCCGAGCGAGGCGAGGAACTGTTCCTGGAACTGGCCGATCTGGCCACCGGAGATGACGCAGACCTCGTAGCGCTGGAGCAGTCCCGCGAAGACGGGCACCATACTGGCGTCCATCGTCGACTTGGAGGGCGCGAGGGTGTCGTCGAGATCGAAGGCGATCAGGCGGTAGTCGCTCACTCGGGTCTCGTCTCGAGGTAGGCGCGCAGGGCGTCGGCGGCCGGTCGCGGCCGGAATCCCGTCGCCGCGAGCTTCTCGAGAGAGAGCACGCTGGCCCGCGGCCGCGGTGCGGCGACCTTATCAGCGAAGTATTGCTCGGTGGTCACGCCGCTGACGCGCGCCGGGTCGTGACCGGTGAGCGCGAACACCTCGCGGGCGATCTCGGCCCAGGACTGCGCGGGCCCCTCGTTGCTGAGGTTGTAGCAGCCGTAGGCGGCCCCCGTGTCGAGCAGGTGCCGGATGCCCGCCGCGATGTCGTCGGTGAAGCTCAGCCGGCCGATCTGGTCGTCGACGACGGCCGGATCGATGCCGCGCTC
Organism: Microbacteriaceae bacterium; assembly: GCA_047605685.1. Lineage (GTDB taxonomy): Bacteria > Actinomycetota > Actinomycetes > Actinomycetales > Microbacteriaceae > JAUASV01. The sequence continues at coordinate 15,708 of JASGFF010000024.1, read as the reverse complement.
GGCGAGCGCGGCCATGGTGCGCACGAAGTTGCCGCCGTCACCGACCACCCAGCTGGTGCGCACGATGTAGTGCCGCGGCACCGTGGCGACGAGGGCGTCGCCCGCGGCCTTGGTCTGACCGTAGACGCCCAGCGGGCTGAACGGCTCGTCCTCGTCGTGGCGCTCCACGCTGCCGTCGAAGACGTAGTCGCTCGAGACGTGCACGAGGGTGAGCCGGTGCTCCGTGGCCGCCGCGGCGAGCGCGGCGACCCCGGTCACGTTCGCGGCCCAGGCGGCCCGCCGGCCCTCGGGGCTCTCGGCGTCGTCGACTCTCGTGTAGGCGGCCGCGTTGATCACCGTGTCGTAGCCGGACCAGTCGAAGGCGGCGACGGCCGCCGGGTCGGCGATGTCGAGCACGGCGCGGTTGGCGAGCGCGGCATCCGGCAGCAGCCGGGCGAGGGCGCGGCCGAGCTGGCCGTCGGCGCCGAGGATGAGCCGGCGCCGCGGCGGCATCGGCGTGACATCCCCCAGGCGCGGGTGCGCGCGGTCCTTCTCGCTGAGCTCGGCCCGCTCCAGCGGGATCGGCCAGTCGATCGCCGCGGTCTCGTCGGCCAGGTTGAGGAACGTGTACCGCGCCTGCGCGTCGGCGCTCCAGTGGTCGTTGACGAGATAGGCGTAGGCCGTGTCGGGCTCGAGGGTCTGGTAGCTGTTGCCGACGCCGCGCGGCACGAACACCGCCCGCGAGGGGTCGATCTCGGCGGTGACGACGGCACCGAAGGTGGGCCCCTCGCGCAGGTCGACCCAGGCGCCGAAGATGCGCCCGGTGGCGACCGAGACGTACTTGTCCCAGGGCTCCGCGTGGATGCCACGGGTGGTGCCGACCGCGTCGTTGAACGAGATGTTGTTCTGCACCGGCCCGAAGTCGGGCAGCCCCACGGCCGTCATCTTCGCGCGCTGCCAGTTCTCCTTGAACCAGCCGCGGTTGTCGCCGTGCACCGGCAGGTCGTAGAGCACGAGGCCCGGGATGGCGGTCGGGGTGCCGGCGAGCGGCTTGTCGAAGGCGACCACGGCCTACTGCCCCTGTGCCGCGTAGCGGGCCTCGGCGGCATCCTTCTGCGGACGCCACCATTCCTCGTGCTCCCGGTACCAGGCGATCGTCGCGGCGATGCCGGCGGAGAAGTCGGCGTAGCCGGGCTGCCAGCCGAGCTCGGTGCGCAGCCGGGTGGAGTCGATGGCGTAGCGCAGGTCGTGACCGGGACGGTCCCTCACCAGGTCGTAGGCGTCGGTGGGCCGGCCGAGCTCGGCGAGGATGAGCTCGACGACGTCCCGGTTGCTCTTCTCGCCGTCCGCGCCGATGAGGTAGGTCTCGCCGATCGCGCCCGCCTCGAGGATCGTCAGCACCGCGCTGGAGTGGTCGTCGGCGTGGATCCAGTCGCGCACGTTCTCTCCGGTGCCGTAGAGCTTGGGCCGCACGCCGGTGAGCACGTTGGTGATCTGGCGTGGGATGAACTTCTCGACGTGCTGGTACGGCCCGTAGTTGTTCGAGCAGTTCGAGATCGTCGCGCGCACGCCGAAGCTGCGCACCCAGGCGCGCACGAGCAGGTCGCTGCCGGCCTTGGTGGAGGAGTACGGGCTGGAGGGGTTGTACGGCGTGGACTCGGTGAACCTGGCCGGGTCGTCGAGCTCGAGGTCGCCGTAGACCTCGTCCGTCGAGATGTGGTGGAAGCGGATGTCGTGCCGGCGCGCCGCCTCGAGCAGCGTGTAGGTGCCGATGACGTTCGTCTCGAGGAAGGGCCGCGGGTCGTGCAGCGAGTTGTCGTTGTGCGACTCGGCGGCGTAGTGCACGACGGCGTCGTGGCGGGCGAACAGCTCGTCGACGAGGGCGGCGTCGCGGATGTCGCCGTGCACGAACTCGAAGCGCTCGGCGGGCAGCCCCTCGAGGGAGGCGCGGTTGCCGGCGTAGGTGAGCGCGTCGAGCACCGTCACCGAGTGCTCGGTGTTCCCCAGCAGGTAGTGCACGAAGTTGGAGCCGATGAAGCCGGCGCCGCCGGTGACGATGATCTTGCTCATGAACGTTCCTCGCTACGGCCGGGCAGGTCTCTGACGAGGGTAGCCGACGGCAGGGCGGCTCGGCCCGGCAGCACGGCCGGGGCCGGGGCCGCCGGCACCCACACGCCCGGCGATTTCGACGGGGATCGCCGGTACCATCCGGTGCATGCCCGTTCGTGCCGTCCACGTCGACGCGAGTCCCGCGCCGCCGCGCGTCGAGGTGCGGGCACGGGTGCTCGCCGCCGCCGCGGAGCTGTTCGCCGAGCGCGGCATCCACGCCTCGTCCCTCGACGACATCGCCCAGCGCGCCGGCTTCACCAAGGGCGCCGTGTACTCCAACTTCACGAGCAAGGGCCACCTCGTCGCCTCGCTGCTCGACGAGCAGGTCGACGAGCAGCTCCGCGACGCCGCCGAGCGCATCACCCCGACGCTGAGCTTCGCCGAGATGCTCGCCGCCGTGCGCGAGACGATCGGCGCCACCACCGAGCACCGGCGCCGGATGTTCGCGCTCTCGAGCGAGTTCCGGCTCTACGCCCACCGGCATCCCGAGCTGCTGCCGGCGTTCCTGCGCAGTCGCGAGGCCGCCCGCACGGCGGTGCACGACATGATGGCCGACTGGCTCGCGGCCCATCCCGAGGTGGAGCTGCCGATGCCGCTCGAGCTGCTCACCACGATCGTGCTCGCCATCGTCATGGGCATGGCCTTCGACGACGACGTGCTGGGCGGCGCCGATGCCGGGGCGGCGCTCGCGACGCTCTTCGGCGTGCTCGCGCCGCAGGCCGCCGAGGCTCCCGCGAGGGGCTACGGCTTGCCGAGCCCGCGGTAGCGCCAGCCGGCGGCACGCCAGGCGGCGGCGTCGAGCACGTTCCGGCCGTCGATGACGGCCGGGCTCGCCACGAGCCCCCGGACGGCGACCGGGTCGAGGTCGCGGTACTCGCGCCACTCCGTGACCAGGATCACGAGCTCCGCGTCGGCGAGCGCGGCATCCGTCGACGCCGCGTAGACCAGCTGCGGATGCCGGTTCCGGGAGTTCTCGATCGCCTCCGGGTCGGTGGCCACCACCCGGGCGCCGAGGCCGTTGAGGGTGACGGCGACGTCGAGGGCCGGCGAGTCGCGGATGTCGTCGGAGTCGGGCTTGAAAGCGAGGCCGAGCACGGCGACGCGCCTGCCCTGCACCGATCCGCCGAGCTCCTCGGCGGCGAGCTCGACCACCCGGCGGCGGCGGCGCAGGTTGATCTCGTCGACGTCGCGCAGGAACGCCACCGAGTCGCCGACGCCGAGCTCCTCGGCGCGGGCCCGGAACGCCCGGATGTCCTTGGGCAGGCATCCGCCGCCGAAGCCGACGCCGGCGTTGAGGAAGCGCCGGCCGATGCGCGCGTCGAAGCCGATCGCATCGGCAAGGTGGGTGACGTCGGCACCGGTCGCCTCGGCGACCTCGGCCATGGCGTTGATGAAGCTGATCTTGGTGGCGAGGAAGGCGTTGGCGCTCACCTTGACGAGCTCGGCCGTCGCGTAGTCGGTGACCACGAGCGGGGTGTCGGCGGCGCGCGCCGTGGCGTAGACCTCGTCGAGCAGCGCGACGGCGCGCTCCCCGGCCTCGCCGGCGGGCACGCCGTAGACGAGCCGGTCGGGGGCGATCGTGTCCTTCACGGCGAAGCCCTCGCGCAGGAACTCCGGGTTCCAGGCGAGGATCGCGCCCGTCGGCACCACCGTCTCGGCCAGGCGTGCCGCGGTGCCCACCGGCACCGTGGACTTGCCGACGACGAGGTCGCCGGCGGCCAGGTGCGGCAACAGCGCCTCGACGGCGGCCTCGACATAGCGCAGGTCGGCGGCGTTCGACCCGGGCTTCTGCGGCGTGCCGACAGCGATGAAGTGCACGGATGCGCCGCGCGCCGCGCTCGCGTCGGTGCTGAAGGAAAGACGGCCGGCGGCGGTGGCGCTGGCGAGGATCTCGGGCAGGCCGGGCTCGAAGAACGGCGCCTCGCCTGCGGAGAGGGCGGCGACCTTGGCCTCATCGACGTCCACCCCGATCACATCGTGGCCGAGCTCGGCCATCGCGGCGGCGTGCACGGCCCCCAGGTACCCGCATCCGATCACCGACAGTCGCATTGGTTCCCCGTCCTTATACGCGCGCCTTATACCCACGCCGCAGTCTAATGGCAGCTCGGCACCATCGAGCGCGTGTCGATTCCTGCGCGTCCGGGCGCCTCCGCCACATGGCGACATCGGAAAGATGGGAACATCGACAGGAAAGGCATGGCGCGTCGAATTATGCACGCGCATTGGGCCATAATCGGTTCATCCACCGATTCGATTACGGAGACCATCATGGCCAAGAAGACCATCGTCCAGCTCGTTGACGACCTCGACGGAACCCCGCTGGAGCGCGGTGAGGGCGCGACAGTCCATTTCTCGCTCGAGGGCACGGATTACGAGATCGACCTCTCAAACGCCAACGTCGAGAAGCTGCACAACACGCTCGCCGATTTCGTGAAGGCCGCTCGCGTGATTTCCCGGCGCGGCGGCACCCGCCGCAGGTCGGCCGGCAGCGCGCAGGACAACGCCGCGATCCGCGCCTGGGCGAAGAGCGAGGGGATCGCCGTCAGCGAGCGCGGCCGCATCGGCGCCGAGACGATCGCCGCCTACAACGCCGCCCACTGACCGCGTGAAGCTGACCGCGTGCAGAGGGCCCGGCGCCGGAAGGTGCCGGGCCCTCTCGCTGCCCGCCCGGGCACCGCCCGTCGATATCGTCGCCCGCTCATCCCCCGACCTCATCGCCCGACGACGAGAGCGCCGAGAGCGCAATGCCCCGCCGCATCCTCTTCTGCATCCGCTCCGGGGGCGGTCGATCTGTTAAAGGCGTGGATCGCATAGCCGATCCGCGCTTTCCCGGGTCGGGCGCCGCGACTCCTATATGCTGTTCCGGCGCTCCGCGATCCCGATTCGCCGGCCTATTTGCCGCGGGCGAGGATCTGCAGCAGATAGGTGCCGTAGCCGGATTTCACGAGCTTCTCGGCGCGCTGCCGCAGCTCGTCGTCGCTCAGGAATCCCTTGCGCCAGGCGAGTTCCTCGGGGGCGCCGATCTTGAGGCCCTGGCGGCGTTCGATGGTGCGCACGAACTCCGAGGCATCCGTCATGTTGTCGAAGGTGCCGGTGTCGAGCCAGGCGGTGCCGCGGGGCAGCACCTCCACCCTGAGCCTGCCGCGCTCCAGGTAGGCCCTGTTGATGTCGGTGATCTCGTACTCGCCGCGGGCCGAGGGCGTGAGGCCGCGGGCGATGCCGACGACGTCGTTGTCGTAGAAGTAGATGCCCGGCACCGCGTAGTTGGACTTCGGATGCTGCGGCTTCTCCTCGAGCGAGATGGCGGTGCCGGCCTCGTCGAACTCGACCACGCCGTAGGCCTCGGGCTCGGCCACCCAGTAGGCGAACACCGCGCCGCCCTCGATGTTCTCGAACCGCGACAGCGTCGAGCCCAGGCCCGGGCCGTAGAAGATGTTGTCGCCGAGCACGAGCGCCACACTGTCGTCGCCGATGAAGTCGGCCCCGATCGTGAACGCCTGGGCGAGGCCGTCCGGGGAGGGCTGCCGGGCGAAGCTCAGGCGGATGCCGAACTGCGAGCCGTCGCCGAGCAGCCGCTCGAACTGGGGCGCGTCGTGCGGGGTCGTGATGATCAGGATGTCCCGGATGCCGGCGCTGATGAGCGTCGACAGCGGGTAGTAGACCATCGGCTTGTCGTAGATCGGCACGAGCTGCTTGCTGATGCCGAGCGTGATCGGATGGAGCCGGGTGCCGGAGCCGCCGGCGAGGATGATGCCCTTCACAGGGCTCAAGCATGACGGGCGCGGCAGGCGGGCGCCAATCCTCGTGCAACGCGGGGCAGGAAACCGGCGCGCGCGAGCGGCCCGGCGCAACACTGTTACGCGTCCCGGCATCCGCACATCACCCGTGCCGCACAATTGCCGCGGAACCCGACGGCCGGGCGACCGCTACGGCGGCCGGCCGGACCACCGAGCGACCGGACCACCGAGCGAATCGACGCGCCCCATGCTTCCCCGTACGACGACGATCGTCTCGACGGTCACCGCCGAGACCACGGATGTCTCGGGACGGTTCCTGCTGCGCGGACCGGGTTTCTCCCTCCTCACCGACAGCTCGCTCGCCGGCGGCGGCCCCGGGGAGGCGATCGGCCCGCTCGACCTGCTCGTCGGCTCGGTGGTGGCCTGCGCGATCAATGTCTTCCGCGTCGCACCGGATGACGGTCGGGACCGCCGGGTGCAGTGCTTCGCCCGGGTCGAGCGCAGCGGCGACACCGCGGACCTCGGCGCCCTCGTGATCGACGCCGTCATCGAGGGTCTCCGGCCCGGCGGCGAACGCGAGCTCATCGAGGAGTTCCAGCAGAACTGCCGCATCTACCTCGCGCTCCGCGGCGGGCTCGATATCACGATCAACCTGCACCCGGAGGCGCCGCCGGATGCACCGGGGTCGACTTAGATCGCCGCACCCTCGACGGCGAACGCGGACTCCGCCGGGCGCACCTCGGGCCGGCCGTCGCGGAGGGAGATCTCGACGTCGACATCGTATGCCTCGCTGATGAGCTTCTGCGAGTAGATCTCGGCCGGCCGGCCCGCGCCGATCAGCCGACCGTTCTTGAGGAACACCACGTCGTCGCAGGCCTGTGCCGCCAGGTTGAGATCGTGGATGGCGAGCACCACGACCCGATCGCGGGAGACCGCGATCTGCCGGGCGAGGCGGAGGATCCACCACTGGTACTTGATGTCGAGCGCGCTCGTCGGCTCGTCGAGCAGCAGCACATCGCCGTCCTGGGCGATCGCACGGGCGATGAGCACCCGCTGCGCCTGGCCGCCGGAGAGCGCCGCGACGTTCGCGCCGCGCAGCGCCGACAGGCCGAGGAAGTCGATGGCCTCGCCGACGTGCGCCCAGTCCTCGGCCGAGGGCCGGGTGCCGAAGTACGGCGTGCGGCCGAGGAGCACAGCCTCGGCGACGTCGAGTTCGAAGGGCAGCTCGATCTTCTGCGGGACGTAAGAGACGAGCTTCGCCCGCTCGGTGCGGCCCACCGTGTTCAGGTCGATCGCGCCGTCGAGCACGACCGAGCCGGCGGAGGGCCGGATGACGCCGGCGAGCGACTTGATCAGGGTGGACTTCCCCGAGCCGTTCTGGCCGAGCAGCCCGACGACCCGGCCACGCCCGGCCACGATGTCCACCGACCTGACCACATCGGTCCGGTGGTAGCCGACCGACATCCCACTGACCACGAGAGCCATCAGGCCACCCTCCGCCGCGCCAGGATCAGGTACAGGAAGATCGGCGCGCCGATCAGCGCGTCGATGATGCCGATCGGCAGCACGGCCGGCTGCACCACCATCCGCCCGACCGAGTCCGCGACCAGCAGGACTGCCGAGCCGATGATGGCCGAGAACGGGATCAGGAACCGGTGGTTCGCCCCCACGATCAGGCGGGCGATGTGCGGGCCGACCAGCCCGACGAAGCCGATGATGCCGGTGAAGGCGATCGTCACGGCCGTCAGGATGACGCCGGCCGCGATCGCCTCGAAGCGCACCCGGGTGACGCTCACGCCGAGGCTCTTGGCCGAGTCGTCCCCCGCGAAGGCGATGGCGTTGATCGCGCCGCTGCGGTATTGGAGGAACGGGTAGATCACGATGACCACGATCGCGAGCGTGATCACCTGATACCAGGCGGTGGCGTTCACCGAGCCCCAGGTCCAGCGCACGATCGCGGCGAGGGTCTGGTCGTCGGCGAAGTACTGCAGGCCGCTCGTCGCCGCGGTGAACAGCTGGGTGATCGCCATCCCGACCAGGATCAGCGTGGTGACCTCGAGCCTCCGGCTCGAGGCGAGCAGGAGCACGAAGGCGGTGCTGAGCAGTGCTGCGAGGAACGAGCCGACGATGAGCACCCCGCTCGTGCCGCCGAAGAACATGACCGCCACGGATGCCCCGAACGCGGCCGCCGGGGCGGTGCCGAGCGTGTACGGGCTGACCAGCGGGTTCCGCAGGATGCCCTGGAACACCGCCCCCGCGACGGCGAGGGCCGTCCCGGCGAGCAGCGCCATCGCGGCACGCGGCACGCGCAGCTCCCAGACCGTGAGGTACTTGCGCGCCAGCTCGGCATCCGCCGGCTCCCGGCCGGTGAGCTTCGACCAGAGCGCGCCGACGCTCGTGGCGAAGTCGATCCCGCCGGCACCGATCTGCAGGGTGGCGACGGCGAACAGCACGAGCAGAGCCGCTCCCACGAGCACGGCGATCGTCTGTGTCCGGTATCGCCCGCCGTGATCGCCGCGCGAGTCGCGCTCGCGCGTGCTGTCCGCCGCCTGCGTCGTCATCTCGGCGGCTATCCCTGGTACTGGTAGTAGTACTCGGAGGCGGCGTGGTAGTCCGCCTCCGAGACTCCCTGGAAGTCGACGACCCAGGTGTGCAGGTACTCGTCCAGGTCGAGGTCGGCGAACTCGTCCGGGTGCAGCAGCGCGGCGACGGTGAGCGCGCCGAGCTGCTTGTTGAGCGCGGAGATCAGGAAGTTGTTCAGCACGAAGACGTCCTTGTTCTTCACGGCGGTGAGGTCGCTCCAGCCGGCGCGCGAGGTGAGCTCGTCGAGCACGCCGTCGGCGTAGTCCTGGTCGAACGGCGTCTGACCGCTGACCGAGGAGGAGATCTCCAGCCGGAACACGTACGCCGGGTCGCGTTCCAGGATGGCCGCGGGGTCGACGGGCGTGGCGAAGTTGTAGCCCTCGGGGTTCTGGTCCGGGTCGTCGAAGTCGATGTCCTCGAAGATGTTCCGGCCGCCGGCGAGCTCGATCAGGTTCTGCCACACCGATCCGCTGGCGACGCTCGTGTCGGCGCTGCCGTTCTCCCAGTAGACGTCGACGGCGGAGGTGCCCGCCAGCCGGGTGTCGAGCTGCTCGGTGATGTCGTCGTAGTAGCTCTGCACCTGCTCGGCGCGGTCGCTCGCGTCGTAGGCCTCGGCGAGGATGTCGAGGTCCTGCTGAAAGTTGCTCGGATCGGAGGTGGTCACCACGATCACCTGGATGCCGAACGGCTCCAGTGTCGAGGCGGCGGTCTCGTAGTCCTCGTTCGAGAGGAAGAACACCACCTCGGGATCGGCCGCGATCAGGGCGTCGTAGTCGATGTCCTTCGAGGTGGTCGTGGTCGAGACCACCGGAAGATCGGCGAACGCGCCCCAGTAGTCGGCGTTGGTATCCGACTGCGCGGGGTCGTAGGAGGAGTCGATCGCGACGATGCTGCTGCCGCCGCCGAGCGCGCGGATGAACTCGGCGGTGTAGGAGTAGCTCGCGTAGGCGCGCTGCACCGGCGCCTCGATCTGCACCTCGCGCCCGGCCTCGTCGGTGATGGTCACCTCGTGCTGCTCGACGGCCGTCGCGCTCGACGTGGCGTCGTCGGAGGCCGTGCTGCCGCCCCCGGCGCGCAAGCTGATGGCGACGACGACGGCCACCACGATGATCGCTATCGCGGTGATCGACCAGGCGAGCCGTGATCGCGACCTCGGCTTGGGCTGCTGCGATGTCTCGTCCTGCGGTGTCTCGGACAATGTTCCTCCTCGGGCTGCGGCTGATCGCTCGGCCCACGGCCGAGACAGGGTCCAGGTGTCGCGACGCCCCGCAATATAGATTTGTCACAAAATTCTATATTGCGTACTATAACAAGCGCCGCGGTGACTGGACACTACACGGCGTCCCGACCCCAGCAACGGTGCGGCGTAACACGGCGTAGAGAAGCAGCCCATCGCTAGGCTAGCTTCACGTTAATATTGCGTTAGGCTATGTAAATCTCGACGCGACCGGAGCCGGTCGTCGTCAGCCCGCGGTGTCGGGGCTCGCCACGCCCGGCTGGGCGGCCCGGGGCCGCGTCGGGTCGGGCCGGAAGGCAAGCGCGGCACCGGAGTCCAGCGGGACGAGGTCGACCAGCACCGGCCCGATCCGTCCCAGCGAGCCGGGATCGATGACGACCGTGAGCTCGTCGACCGTTTCGACGATGTCGTGGGGCCGGGCGGCGGAGTCGAAGCGGCCCTCGCAAAGCTGGCCCTCGCATCCCGCGGGCGGCGAGGAGAGCCGGAACACGATGCCCTCCACCCCGGACCCGCCGGCGAGGCGCCTCAGATAGCCTGCCGCCTCCGCCGAGAACCGCACCCTGTCGCCGAGCGCGCTCATGGATGCCGGGCGGCCCTGTCCACCCGCAGGGTCGTCCCGCTCACGGCGGCGGCCGCGTCCGAGATGAGGAACTCGATGGCCTCGGCGGCCTCGGTGAGCGTGACCGCGGGCCGATCGGCGGCGGCGCCGTCGAGGATCCCCACGGCCGGCAGGCCCGGGGCCGCCGGGGCACCGGTGTCGAGCGGGCCGAGGGAGATGGCGTTCACGCGCACACCGGTGCCGGCGTTCTCCCGGGCGAGCTTCTCGACGAAGGCCCGGGTCGCGCCGGTCGCGACGGCGTGCGTGAAACCGGCACCGCCGCCCGAGGCCACCACGACGACGGCACCCGAGCCCTGGGCCACGAACCGGGGCAGCACCTGCTGCACCAGGCGGTAGGTACCGGTCAGGCTCACCGACAGCAGCCGATCCCAGGCCTCGTCGTCCGTCTCGGCGAACGGCGCGCCGGTGTCGCGTCCGACCCGGGTGTGCACGAGCGCATCGATGCGGCCGAACGTCGCGAGCGTCTGGGCCACCAGCTCGGCATCCGCCTGCCGGTCCTCCACGTCCGCGGCGAAGGCGAAGGAGACGCCACCGGCATCCCGGATGGACTCGTGAACCCCCGTGGCCGCCTCGCGGGAGCTGCACACCGCCACCACCCGGTGCCCGCGCGCCCCAAGATGGCGGGCGACTGCCGCGCCGGTCGGTCCGCCGGTGCCGGTCACGATGACGACCTTGCCGGCGCTCTCGAGGGTCTCTGTCACGGCTCGAACCTCACTCCTGTACGGCTGGGCAGCCTGGAACCAATATATTGGCGATGTGCGCGCAGTGGCATGTGCGCGGCTTAGCGCAATGTAACGTGAGGAGCCCGGCTACCTCGGGGCTTGACCACCTCGCGGCTCGGCTACCTCGCGGCTTTCAGATCGGCCGCAAGGATCGTCAGCACCTTCTTGAGCGCCGCGACCTCCTCGCGCAGCGCGGCGTTCTCGGCGAGCGCCTCCGCGAGTCGGGTCGTCTCCCCGGCGGCGGCCACGGGCGCCTCCCCCGACCTTCCGCGGCCGTTGTAGTCGAAGACCCCGTCGTCGATGCGGGCGATCCACTGCCGAAGCGACTGCTCGCCGACCTCGAACTCGGCCGCGACCTCGCGTACGACCGATCGGTTGTTCGGCTCGCTGCTGCGTCGCTCCAAGACCCGGTTGACCGATGCCTCGCGCACCTCGTCGGTGTATTTGCGTGGAAACGCCACGAATCCTCCTCGTCCCACGACCTGCAGTCCCAGCCGGCTGTCAGTCGCTCTGGGTCACACGTTACCGTGCAGCAATATAGTCTATCGCCGCGCTCCATACGATAATCCCGTCATCATGGCGGCGATCACGACACCGTGAGGCGGACAGAGATGACAGCAACGGCCCCCGACCCGACAGGCGCCGCCGATCCGACGGACGCCGCCCACGAGACGGGCGCCGCCGCGGCGGCCGGGCCCGCCCCGGGCGGTGATGGCCTCATCCTGGCCCTGTTCCTGACACCCACCGGCTGGACTCCCTCGCAACGTTCACCGGGCTCGGTGGTGCCGCAGGTGATCGGCAACGCGCTTCGGGCGCAGGACGCCAAGTTCCACGCGGTGTTCCTCGCCGACAGCTGGGAGCTCCGCCGCGACTGGGGGCCGATCGGCCTGCAGGCCCCCGAGCCGATCGGGCTGCTCAACCACCTCGCGGCGACGACGGACGACATCGGGCTCATCGGCACCGCCTCGACCACCTGGTCGGAGCCCTACAACCTGGCGCGCCAGTTCGCCACCCTTGACCTGCTCTCCGACGGCCGGGCGGGCTGGAACATCGTGACCTCCTACACCGGAGCGCCGAACTTCGGCGTCGGCCCCGTCGACCACGCCGAGCGCTACCGGCGGGCCGAGGAGTTCGTGCGCGTCGTCGACCGGCTCTGGGACAGCTGGGGCGAGGGCGCTATCGAGGTGCGGGGCGACGGCGGCATCCGGGTGCACCCTGAGCACATCCACCCGATCGACCATCGGGGCGAGCACTTCACCGTCGCCGGGCCGCTCAACCTGCCGCGCACGCCGCAGGGCCGGCCCCTGCACGTGCAGGCCGGCGCTTCCGAGCACGGCGTCGCCCTCGCTGCCCGGCACGCCGAGCTGGTGTTCACCCCCCAACCGTTCGACGACGTCGCGAAGGAGTTCCGCGACCGGCTGCACGCCGCCTTCGCGGACACGGGACGCACCGACGCACCACCCCGGGTGCTCACCGGCGTGCGTCCCGTCATCGCACACAGCCGCGAGGAGGCTCGGGCGAAGTTCCGTAGCGCCGTCGAGAGCCAGCCGCCCGAGCAGGCCCGCCTTCGCTTCGAGGCGATGATCGGGCGCAGCCTCGCCGACTTCGCCCTCGACGAGCTGCTGCCCCGCGACCTCGTCGACGCCGTCGACCCCGAGCGCTGGACCGGCAATCAGTCGTTCTACGAGATCACCCGCCGCTCGATCAACTCGGGCGTGACGCTGCGGGAGCTGCTCGTCACCGACCAGCACTGGCGGATCATCGGATCGGTCGAGGATATCGTCGACCGCCTCTCCGAGCGCTTCGAGGGCGACGCGACCGACGGCTACAACCTCATCGTCAACGATCCGGAGTCGTTCGACCTGTTCCTCGGCGAGGTGGTCCCCGAGCTGCAGCGGCGCGGCCTGTTCCGCTCCGAGTACTCCGGCCGGACGCTGCGCGAGGATGTCGCGGCGGCGGGCCGCCCATGAACGCGGGCTCTCGACGCGGGCCCGTCCGGACGCCAGCGTCACCCCAGCCGCGTCGGCGGCCCGTAGGCGGCAACGGCGGCGTCCGCCGCGACGAGCACCACCCCCTCGACGCGGGCCCGGGCGACGAGCAACCGGTCGATGGGGTCACGATGCAGTGCGGGCAGGTCGGCCACGGCGGCGGTGCGCGCCCTGATGACGGCGAGCTCGCCGTAACCGTTCTCCAGCAGTGCCCGGCGCATCACGCGGGCGTCGGTCTCGAAGTCGCCGCGTCCGAGTGACGTCTTGATCGCCGCCTCCCCGATGCTCGCGGCGCTGAAGAATAGCGTGTTCCGCTCGTCCCCTAGCTCGTCGCGCAGCGACGCCGACAGCCGCGCGGGCTCGTAGGCCACCCACAGCAGCAGCTGGGTGTCGAGCAGCAGGACCATCGGCCGTGGAACAGCGCCGTGATCTCCTCCGCGCCGATGCTGTCGAAGTCCTCGGGCACGGTGCCGCACCCCTCGAGGAGGCCGAGGCGTCGGGGAGCGGCCGCGGCGCCGAGGCGGGTGGGCGGCACGGCATCCCGCCTCGGCTGCTTGCATCATGCCACCCCTATGGATGATGCTATAATGCGCAGCATGCGATCCACGATCACGCTCACCCCCGAGGCGGAACACCTGGTGGCGGTGCGGATGCGGGAGCGTGGCATCGGCTTCAAGCAGGCGGTGAACGAGGCGATCGTCGCGGGACTGTCCGGGGGCGGCGCCCCGGTCTCGTTCGAGACGCCGACGCACCGCCTCGGCGCGGCGCGGCTTCCCGTCGAGCGCGCGCTCGAGCTCGCCGGGGCGCTCGAGGACGAGCAGCTGCGGCACAAGAGGTCGCTCGGCAAGTGAAGGTCGTCGACGCCAACGTCCTGCTGTACGCGGTGGACGAGGACGCGGAGCATCACGGCGCCGCGAAGGGATGGCTGGACCGGGCGATCTCCAGCGGCGAGACGGTCGTGCTGCCCTGGGTGTGCCTGCTCGCCTTCCTGCGCCTGGCCACGCACCCGGCGGTCTACGAGCATCCGCTCACCGTCGACGAGGCCGTGAGCGTCGCCGAGGTGTGGCTCTCGCCGGCCAACGTGGTCACCCCCGAGCCGGATGCCCGCCACCTGTTGCGGCTGCGGGCGTTCCTCAGCCAGATCGGCCGCGGCGGCAACCTCGTGAACGACGCGCACATCGCCGCGATCGCCGCCCAGTTCGACGCCGTCGTCGGCACCTTCGACTCCGACTTTGGCCGCTTCGCGGGCATCCGCTGGGAGCGGCCGAGCTGAGTGGACGCGGCGGCGCCGACTTCGGTCGCTGGCCGAGCGGGACCGGGATGGCCGGTGTTCGCGTCCACGGGGGATGTGGGTTCGTCTGACTCCAGCACATGCCGTCAAGCCGAACCCCTCCGGACCGCCGATGTCGGCTTCCGACCCCCGCTCACACAAGACACGAGCATCATGCTAAGGTTTGCTCCGCTATCACGCACCCGGCACGAGTTCCTCCTCTCATCTGCACCCCCAACCCGACACGAGGCTTCAGCATGCGTTTGCACACCACCGTCGCGGTCTCCGCGCTCGTCTTGGCCCTAACCGCATCGACGATCTCCATCCTCCCGGCAAGCGCGGCCACGCGCACGACCGTGGAGACAACGACCCTGGTCACGGCCAAGCCAACGATCAGCGGAACCCTCGCCGTCGGCAAAACCATCACGGCGAAGCCGGGGAGCTGGACGACAGGGACCAAATTCAAATATCGATGGTATCGAGGCTCCGAGGCGATCATTGGAGCGACGAAGTCCACCTACAAACTCACCACCGTGGACACGGGCAAGACCATCAAAGTCGCGGTGACGGGATCGCTGGCCGGTCATGGCAAGAAGTCACGAACGTCCGCCGCGACCGCACGGATCGCCACCCGCGCGGTCAGCGCCACAACGCCCACCATCAGCGGCAGCCGGAAGGTCGGAGCGACACTGACCGCGAAGCCAGGCGACTGGACAACCGGTTCGACCCTGAAGTACCAATGGTATCGGGGATCATCGAGGATCAGTGGAGCCACAAAGTCGACCTACAAAATCGTTATGGCCGATGAAAACCACACGATTTTCGTAAAGGTCACCGGCAAGAAATCTGGTTACGCCGAGGTCTCAAAATCCTCCTCAGCGACAGGGATTATTCCCCCGCCATCCTCTCTCGGCACCGGCGAGACCGTACAAGCCGGTCAATCATTGCGCTCCCCCAACGGAAAATACACCCTGAAGATGCAGAGTGACGGCAATCTCGTGCTTTACAACACATCCTCGATCGCATTGTGGGCCAGCGCCACGAATGGATCTGCCGCAGATCACGTCACGATGCAACGCGACGGAAACCTTGTTCTCTACACCGCAAGCGGTTCGGCGAAATGGGCTAGCAATACCGCGGGAAACTCGGGATCCAACACTCTCCAGCTTCGCAACGACGGCACGATAGTTGTGCGCCACGGTGATGACGCGACCTGGGCCGCGCCGTATAAACTGGCCGCCGGTCGGACACTTGCCGCGGGACAGGCTCTGTTCGCCCCGAATGGCAAGTACAGGTTGACGATGCAGAGCGATGGAAACCTTGTTGTGCGCACAGCCGCCGGAACCGCAAAATGGGCCACCAACACCGCCGGCTCGAGCGCGAACCACGTTACGATGCAAAGCGACGGCAACCTTGTTGTGCGCACAGCCGCCGGAACCGCAAAATGGGCCACCAACACCGCCG
>JASGFF010000023.1:0-38343 GCA_047605685.1 Microbacteriaceae bacterium | reverse complement strand
GTCGGGGCGGGGGGCGTATGGCGGGGGGCCGGCGGCGGCGGCACCCGCCACCCCGGTCAGCACTCCGCCGGCCAGCGCACCGGCGATCAGCGCGCCGGCGACCCGCATCGCGGCGGCGTTAAACCCCACCATCGACCCCCCGGAATCGCAGTCGGTATCGCGGCCGGCCTCCTAAGCCTGCATCGCCCGGCCTCCTAAGCCTGCCAGACCGTCTTGAGGTTGCAGAACTCGCGGATGCCGGCCGCCGCGAGCTCGCGCCCGTAGCCGGAGGCCTTCACACCGCCGAAGGGCAGCTCGGGGAAGCTCACGGTCATGCCGTTGACGAACACGGCGCCGGCGTCGAGGGTCTCGACGAAGAACTCGCGCTCCTCGGCATCCGTGGTCCACACCGAGCTGGACAGCCCGAACGTGGTCTGGTTCGCGATCTCGGCGGCCTGCTCGCGGCTCTCGGCCCGGTACAGGCTCGCGACCGGCCCGAACGCCTCCTCCATGACCAGCCGGACCTCGGCGTGCAGGTCGGCGATGACGGTCGGCGGGTAGAACCAGCCCGGGCCCTCCGGCACGGTGCCGCCGGTGAGGATCGTCGCGCCGTGCGCCCTGGCGTCGTCGACGAGCTCGGCGACATCCGCCCGGCCCTGCTCGGTCGCGAGCGGCCCCACCTGGGTGGCCGGGTCGGTGGGGTCGCCGACGACGAGCGCCGCCATCCTCTCGGTGAAGCGTGCCGCGAACTCCTCGTAGACGTCGGCGTGCACGATGAAGCGCTTCGCGCACACGCAGGACTGGCCGTTGTTGATGCTGCGGGAGTTGACGGCCGCCTCCAGGGCGGCGTCGAGGTCGGCGCTCGGCATCACGATGAAGGGGTCGGAGCCGCCGAGCTCGAGCACGGTGCGCTTGATGTTGCGGCCGGCGCGCTCGGCCACCTGCCGGCCGGCCGGCTCCGAGCCGGTGAGGGTGACGGCCTTCACCCGCGGGTCGTCGATGACGGCGGCGACCTCGGCCGAGCCGATGAGCAGCGTCGCGAAGGCGCCGGCGGGGAAGCCGCCGCGCTCGAACAGCGTGTCGAGGTAGAGGGCGGATGCCGGCACGTTGCTCGAGTGCTTGAGCAGGCCGGTGTTGCCGGCCATGAGCGCCGGCGCTGCGAAGCGCACGACCTGCCAGAACGGGTAGTTCCACGGCATCACGGCGAGCACGGTGCCGATGGGCGCGTAGCGGGCACCCGCGGCGCTCGCCCCGACCGCTGCGGAGTCGGCGAGGGGCTCGGGGGCGAGAAACCCCTCGGCGTTCTCGGCGTAGAAGCGCATGCCCTTGACGCACTTGAGCGCCTCCGCCTTCGCCTGCGCGATGGTCTTGCCCATCTCGCGGGTCATGAGCGCCGCGACCTCGTCGGCCTCGGCCTCGAGGATGTCGGCGGATGCCCGCAGCCAGGCGGCCCGCTCGGCGAAGCTCGTGGTGCGCAGTGCGCGGTGGGCGGCGTCCGCGAGCGCGATGCGGCGCTCGATCTCGGCCGCGTCGTGCGGGGTGAATGTCTGCTCGGTCTCGCCCGTCGTTGGGTTGATGATCGCGATCGCCATGGTGCTCACGCTAGCGCCGCCGGCCCGCGGGCGGCAGGCCCCGGCGGCGCTCGCAGCTATCGTCCGGAGCGAGGGTGCCCGACACGGCGACACCGGGACGAGATAAAATCATCGATGGGCGGAGAATGGGGGATTCGAACCCCCGAGGGCTTGCACCCAACACGCTTTCCAAGCGTGCGCCATAGGCCACTAGGCGAATTCTCCCTGGGGACCGCCCACGCACCCGCCAGAGCCCGGTTACCCTTGCTGCGTCTCCGCCCTGGGGGAGTTGGCCTGGATGGCGCCACGCGGACGGCCGCCGTCCATCGTAGCCCAGTCCCTGTCTCGGCCCGGTCCCTTCTCGGCCCAGTCCCCGCACCGCCCGGGCCGCCGCGGAGTCCCTAGGCTGAGTGACCGTGGCGCAGAGCATCTACATCTCCTCGGCCGAGGGCCACTCGGGCAAGTCCTCGATCGCGCTGGGGGTGCTCGACACGCTCGCGCACGAGGTGGGGCGGGTGGGCGTGTTCCGCCCGATCGCCCGCAGCACGACCGAGCTGGACTACGTGCTCGACCTGTTGGTGCGCCACGACGGCGTCGAGGTGGCCTACGAGGACTGCATCGGCACCACCTACGAGGCCGTGCACGAGGACCCGGACGGCGCGCTCGAGACGATCGTCGAGCGCTTCAAGGCCGTCGAGGCCCGCTGCGACGCCGTCGTGATCGTCGGCAGCGACTACACGGATGTCGGCTCGCCCACCGAGCTGGGCTACAACGCCCGCATCGCCGCGAACCTCGGCGCCCCGGTGCTGCTCGTGCTCACCGGCCGCAGCGTCGACGAGTCGCGGGCGCGCAGTCGCGACGAGATGGCCCAGATCGCCGACCTCGCCGTCCCCGAGCTGGCGCAGGCGCACGCGGGGCTCGTCGGCATCGTGGTGAACCGCGCCGATCCGGGCGACCTCGAGGGGATCCGTCGCGCGGTCGCCGCCGAGAGCGCGGGCGTGCCGGTGTGGGCGGTGCCGGAGGACCGCTTCCTGGTGGCGCCGTCGGTGCGGGGCATCATGGCCGCCGTCGACGGCCGGCTGGTCGGCGGCGACGAGTCGCTGCTCGACCGGGAGGTGCTCGGCTTCGTGATCGCGGCGATGAGCATGGAGAACGTGCTGCCGCGCCTCGTCGAGGGCGGGGTCGCGATCATCCCGAGCGACCGTCCGGAGATGATCCTCGCGGCGCTCACCGCGCACGCCTCGGACACGTTCCCCTCGCTCGCGGCGATCGTGCTCAACGGCGGCTTCACCGTGTCCCGCACGATGACCGAGCTCATCCGAGGGCTGCGCTCGCCGCTGCCGCTCATCGCCTGCGACACCGGCACCTGGGACACCGCCAAGCGGCTGGCATCCGCCCGCGGTCGGCTGGCGGCGGACTCGCAGCGCAAGTACGACACCGCGCTCGCCCTGTTCGAGCGGCACGTCGACACCCGCGCGCTGCTGGACGCCATGAGCGTCGGGCCGCCGGATGTCGTGACGCCGCTCATGTTCGAGTACGGCCTCGTCGAGCGCGCCCGCGCCGCCGACCGGCACATCGTGCTGCCCGAGGGCGACGACGACCGGGTGCTGCGCGCCGCGGCGACGGTGCTGAGCCGCGGCATCGCCCGGCTGACGATCCTCGGCGACGAGGCCGAGGTGCGCGGCCGGGCTGCGGGGCTGGGCATCGACATCGACGCGGCGGCCGTGCTCAGCACCCGCGACGGCGAGCTGCGCGAGCGCTTCGCGAGCGAGTACTTCGAGCTGCGCCGGCACCGGGGCGTGAGCCTCGAGGCCGCCCGCGACCTCGTCGCCGACGGCAGCTACTTCGGCACGATGATGGTGCACGACGGCCTCGCCGACGGCATGGTCTCGGGGGCCGCGCACACGACGGCGCACACGATCCGCCCGGCGTTCGAGATCATCAAGACGCGGCCGGGCGTCGGCGTGGTCTCGAGCGTGTTCTTCATGGCGCTCGCCGACCGGGTGCTCGTCTACGGCGACTGCGCCGTCGTGCCCGATCCGAGCGCCGAGCAGCTCGCCGACATCGCGATCTCCTCGGCGACGACGGCCGCGAGCTTCGGCATCGAGCCGCGGGTGGCGATGCTGTCCTACTCCACGGGCGAGTCGGGGGCGGGCGCGGATGTCGACAAGGTGCGCGCCGCGACGGCCCTCGTCGCCCGGCGCCGACCGGAGTTGCTCGTCGCCGGCCCGATCCAGTACGACGCGGCCTCGGACGCCACGGTGGGCGCCGCGAAGCTGCCGGGCGACCCGGTCGCCGGCCGGGCGACGGTGTTCGTGTTCCCCGACCTGAACACCGGCAACAACACCTACAAGGCGGTGCAGCGCTCCAGCGGCGCCGTCGCGATCGGGCCGGTGCTGCAGGGGCTGAACAAGCCGGTCAACGACCTCTCGCGCGGGGCGCTCGTGCGCGACATCGTGAACACGATCGCGATCACCGCGATCCAGGCGCAACGCGCGCTGGAGCCATGAGCGACGCGCAAGCGTCGCGCCGGCGCCGCCCCTGCCGTCGGTGCGAAGGACAGAGCAGATGAATGTCTTTGTGTTGAACTCGGGCTCGTCCTCGATCAAGTACCAGCTCATCGACGTCGGCTCGGAGCGGGCGCTCGCCCGCGGCAGCATCGAGCGCATCGGCGAGGCCGGCCAGCTGCCCGACCACGAGACCGGCGTGCGCGAGATCCTCGGCCGGCTGCCCGCGGGTGTCGCGATCGACGCCGTCGGCCACCGGGTGGTGCACGGCGGCGACCGCTTCGCCGGCCCGGCGCTCGTGACCGACGCGGTGACCCGGGCGATCGAGGAGCTCGCCGTGCTCGCCCCGCTGCACAACCCGGCGAACCTCACCGGCATCCGGGCGGCCGCTGCCGCGCTGCCGGGCGTGCCGCAGGTGGCCGTGTTCGACACCGCGTTCCACCAGAGCCTGCCGCCGGAGGCCTACACCTACGCGATCCCGGCCGCGGTCGCCGCAGAGCACGGCATCCGCCGCTACGGCTTCCACGGCACCAGCCACAGATACGTCTCGGAGCGCGCGGCGCAGTTCCTCGGCCGGCCGCTCGCCGAGCTCAAGACGATCGTGCTGCACCTCGGCAACGGCGCCTCCGCCGCGGCCGTCGACGGCGGCCGGTCCATCGACACCTCGATGGGGATGACGCCGCTGCAGGGCCTCGTGATGGGCACCCGCTCCGGCGACGTCGACCCGGCGGCGGTGCTCGCGCTCCAGCGCGCCGGCCTCGACGCGGACGCCATCGACGAGCTGCTCAACAAGGGCAGCGGGCTGCTCGGCCTCACCGGCTCCGGCGACATGCGCGACGTGCAGGCGCGCGCCGCGAACGGCGACGAGGTGGCGGACGCCGCGCTCGCCGTGTACCGGCATCGCATCCGGCACTACCTGGGCGCCTACGCGGCGCAGCTGCGCGGCCTCGACGCGATCGTGTTCACCGGCGGCGTCGGGGAGAACAACTCGCTGCTGCGCCGGCGGGTGCTGCGCGGCCTCGAGTTCATGGGCGTGCGGGTCGACGCCGACCGCAACGAGCTGGCCTCCGCCGAGCCGCGGCGCATCTCGCCCGACGACGCGCCGGTGGCCGTGCTCGTCATCCCCACGAACGAGGAGCTCGAGATCGCCCGTCAGACCGCGGGGCTCGTGGGATGAGCGGCATCCGGTTCGGCGGGGACTACAACCCCGAGCAGTGGCCGCGCGAGGTCTGGGACGAGGACGTCGCCCTGATGCGCCGCGCCGGGGTGACCACGGCCACCGTCGGGGTGTTCTCCTGGGGCTGGCTAGAGCCCGAGGAGGGCCGTTACGAGTTCGGCTGGCTCGACGAGGTCATCGAGCTTCTGCACGCCGGCGGCATCCGGGTGCTGCTCGCGACGGCGACCGCCTCGCCGCCCGCCTGGCTCGCGCGCGACCACCCCGACTCGCTCCCGGTGACGGCGGAGGGCGTGCGCCTGGGCTTCGGCTCCCGGCAGCAGTACAGCCCGAGCTCGGCCGCCTACCGCACGGCCGCGCTCCGGCTCGTCGAGCGGCTCGCCGAGCGCTATGGCGCCCACCCCGCGCTCGAGGCCTGGCACATCGGCAACGAGTACGCCTGCCACGTGCCCGAGAGTCACGACCCCGAGTCGGCCCGCGCCTTCCGCACCTGGCTCGCCGAGCGCTACGGCTCGATCGAGCGGCTCAACGAGGCCTGGGGCACGGCGTTCTGGTCGCAGCGCTACGCCTCCTTCGACGAGGTGTCGACGCCCGCCCTCGCGCCCACCTCGCTCAACCCGACGCAGCTGCTCGACTTCCGGCGGTTCAGCTCGGACGCGCTGCTCGGGCTGCTCGTCGCGGAGCGGCAGGTGCTGCGCCGGCTGAGTCCGGGCGTGCCGGTGACGACCAACTTCATGGGCTTCTTCCCGCGTGCCGACTACTGGCGCTGGGCGCGCGAGGTGGACTTCGTCTCCGACGACAGCTACCCGGACCCGGCCGACCCGGAGGCGCACGTGCTGCTCGCGGCATCCCGCGACCTGATGCGCTCCCTCGGGGCGGGCCGGCCGTGGCTGCTCATGGAGCAGGCCACGAGCGCCGTGAACTGGCGGGAGCGCAACGCCATCAAGCCCGCCGGCGTGAACCGGGTGCAGTCGCTGCAGGCGCTCGCGCGCGGCGCGGACGGCATCCTGTACTTCCAGTGGCGGCAGTCGCGCGCCGGGGCGGAGAAGTTCCACTCCGGGATGGTGCCGCACGCCGGCGCCGACAGCCGGGTGTTCCGCGAGGTCCAGGCGCTCGGCGAGGAGCTGGCGGGCCTCGGCGGGATCGCCGGCACGGCGACGGAGCCGGCCCGCGTCGCCATCGTGTTCGACTGGGACAGCTGGGGCACCTTCGACCAGGAGGCGCTGCCGGCCCGCGTCGACTACCTCGGCACGGTGCTCGACTGGTATCGGCCGATGCTCGAGCGCGGCGTGCCGGTCGACTTCGTGGCCGCCGACGGCGAGCTCGAGGGCTACCGTCTGGTGATCGCGCCGAGCCTGGTCACGGCCACGGATGCCGCGCTCGAGCGCCTCGACGCCTTCGCCCGGGCCGGGGGAACGCTCCTCGTCGGCTTCCAGAGCGGCGTGCTCGACGAGAACCTGCACGTGCGGCTCGGCGGCTATCTGGGCCCGCTGCGGCAGACGCTCGGGCTGCGCATCGAGGAGTTCGCGCCGGTGGCGGCCGCGCCCGGCGGCCGGCCGGCGAGCGTGACCGTGGAGGGCAGGATCGCCGGTACCGGTGCCGGTGCCGAGCGCAGCGACGGCCTCGAGTGGCAGGACGTCATCCGGCTCGAGGGCGCCGAGGCGGTCGCCCGGTTCGCGGACGGGGACGCGGTGGGGCATCCGGCGCTCACCCGCCACCGTCGCGGCGACGGCGAGGGCTGGTACCTCGGCACCCGGCCCTCTCGCGAGCTCGCCGCGAGGCTCGTGGAGCGGCTGCTCGGCGACGCGGATCTCGCCGGGCTGTTCGACGCCCCCGTCGAGGGCGTCGAGGCCGTGCGGCGCGGCGGCCGGCTGTTCCTGCTCAACCACACCACCGCCGCGGCGACGGTCTCGGTGCGGGGCGAGTCGATCACGGTCCCGGGGCGGGACGCCGTCATCCGCTGAGCCCGGCCCGAGCGGCACGCGCCGGCGCCGGCCCGGGCGGCTGTCGCAGCCCGCCGGTATCCTCGTGAGGTGGTCACCGCCCTCTACCGCCGCTACCGGCCGGAGACGTTCGCCGAGCTCATCGGCCAGAGCCAGGTGACCGAGCCGCTGCGCACGGCGCTGCGCACCGACCGGGTGAACCACGCCTACCTGTTCTCGGGCCCGCGCGGCTGCGGCAAGACCACGAGCGCGCGCATCCTGGCCCGCTGCCTCAACTGCGCAGAGGGCCCCACCGACACCCCCTGCGGCGTCTGCCCGAGCTGCCGGGAGCTCGCCCGCGGCGGCGGCGGCTCCCTCGACGTGATCGAGATCGACGCGGCATCCCACAACGGCGTCGACGACGCCCGTGAGCTGCGCGAGCGCGCGATCTTCGCCCCGGCCCGCGACCGCTTCAAGATCTTCATCCTCGACGAGGCCCACATGGTCACGAGCGCGGGCTTCAACGCCCTGCTCAAGGTCGTCGAGGAGCCGCCCGAGCACGTCAAGTTCGTGTTCGCGACCACCGAGCCCGAGAAGGTCATCGGCACCATCCGGTCGCGCACCCACCACTACCCGTTCCGGCTGGTGCCGCCGGCGCAGATGCTCGAGTACACCCAGGCGCTGTGCGAGAGCGAGCACGTCACGGTGCAGCCGGGCGTGCTGCCGCTCGTCGTGCGCGCCGGCGGCGGCTCGGTGCGCGACACGCTCTCGCTGCTCGACCAGCTCATCGCGGGCTCCGAGGGGGACACCGTCGGCTACGAGCGCGCCGTCGCCCTGCTCGGCTACACCCACGGCGCCCTGCTCGCCGAGGTGATCGACGCGCTCGGCGCCCGGGACGCGGCCGCGGTGTTCGCCGCCGTCGACCGTGTGATCCAGACCGGTCAGGACCCGCGGCGCTTCGTCGAGGACCTGCTCGAGCGGCTGCGCGACCTGATCCTCGTCGCGGCGACGAACGGCCGCGCCGACGCGGTGCTGCGCGGCATCCCCGAGGAGGAGCTGCAGCGGATGTCGCGGCAGGCGGCCTTGCTCGGCCAGGCGGAGCTCTCCCGCACCGCCGACATCGTCAACGCCGCCCTCACTGAGATGACCGGGGCGACATCGCCGCGGCTGCACCTGGAGCTCATGATGGCCAGGGTGCTGGTGCCGGTCGCCGGGCCCGGCGCCGGGCCCGGTGCGGGCCCTGCCGCGGGGCCCGACCCGACGCGGGCCGCGATCCCCCATCCGGCACCGGCCACGGGCAGTCCCCGCGCCGGGGAGCCGGCGGAGCCCGCGGCGCCGAGCGTGCCGGGGCCGAGCGTGGCGGGGCCGAGCGTGGCGGGGCCGATCGTGGCGGGGCCGATCGTGGCGGGGCCGATCGCGGCGGGGCCGATCGCGGCGGGGCCGATCGCGGCGGGGCCGATCGTGGCGGGGCCGAGTGCCTCCGGCCCGGGTCCGGCCGCGCCGGTGACGCTGCAGCGCCTTCGGGACGCCTGGCCCGAGATCCTCGAGGCGGTCGAGAGCGCCGACCGCAAGGCCTGGCTCGTCGCCTACACGGCGACGGTGCGCGACCTCGGCGAGGGGGACGTGCTCACGCTGTCGTTCCCGAGCGAGAACGATGTCGCGGCGTTCAAGAGACCCGACCCGGGCGGCCAGAGCGTGAGCGAGGTGCTGCGCACCGCGATCCTCGGCCTGCTCGGCGTGCGCGTGAAGTACATCGCCCGGGTCGAGGCAGCCCCGGATGTCCCCGCCGCTCCGAGCGCACCCGGGGCGGCTCGCGAGGCCGCGGCGGTGTCCGCAGCGGCGGTGTCCGCAGCTCTGGCGCCCCCGCCGGCCCCGGCATCAGCGGCGGCCTCGGCATCAGCGGCGGCCCCGGCATCAGCGGCACCCCCCGCGACGATGACCTGGAGCGTCGCGGCGATCCCGGCCTCGGATCCCCTCCCGGCCTCGGACTCCGCCGCGCCAGCGGGCCGGCCGGCACCGGACGAGGAGCCCGGCTGGGCGGTGCCGATGAGCGACGGCCCGGTGAGCGGGGGGCCGGCGAGTGGGGGGCCGGCGAGCGGAGGCCCGACGGGCGAGGACGTCTGGGCGGCCGAGGCCCCGCCGCGCGAGCCGATCGTCGTCGCCGACATCCCCGGCATCACCCGTGGCTCCGCCGTCCCCGCCCCCGCACGTCCCGCCCGGCACCCCGGCGGGACCGAGACCGAGAGCCCCGAGGATTCCGGCGACGGCCCGGGGGGGCCCGAGGACGCGACCCCGCCGGCCGCGAGGCCCGCCGAGCCGGCGCCGAGCCGCTACGGCGAGGCCGTCGTCCGTGAGCTGCTGCAGGCGAGCTTCATCGAGGAGCAGAAGCACACGCCCCGGGTCGTCCCGAGGCCCGAGTGAGCGAGGGACGCTGAGTGGCCTACGAGGGGATCGTCCAAGACCTCATCGACGAGTTCGGCCGGCTGCCCGGCATCGGCCCGAAGTCGGCGCAGCGCATCGCTTTCCACATCCTGCAGACCGAGAGCCTCGACGTGCGGCACCTCGGCGAGCTGCTGCTGGAGGTGCGCGAGAAGGTGCGCTACTGCGAGGTCTGCGGCAACGTCAGCGAGCAGGCGCGGTGCTCGATCTGCCGCGACCCGCGGCGCAGCCCCGCGCTCGTCTGCGTCGTCGAGGAGGCGAAGGACGTCGCGGCGATCGAGCGCACCCGCGAGTTCCGCGGCCTCTACCACGTGCTCGGCGGCGTGATCTCGCCCATGGACGGCGTCGGACCGGAGAAGCTGCGCATCCGGCAGCTGCTCGAGCGGCTCGCCGACGGCACCGTCACCGAGGTCATCATCGCCACGAACCCGAACCTCGAGGGCGAGGCGACGGCCACGTATCTGCGCCGGCTGCTCGTGCAGCCGAACCTGCGCGTCACCCGGCTCGCCTCCGGCCTGCCCGTCGGCGGCGACCTCGAGTACGCCGACGAGGTCACCCTCGGCCGGGCCTTCGAGGGGCGCCGCGTCATCGAGGCCTGAGCCCCGGGGATCGGGCCCACCAGGCCCGAGCCCTGGCCGGCGCCCGAGCGGGTGTCGTGCCGCCGCCCGGTAGGATCGATGGCCGGGCACCCGCCCCCAGCGACACCTCTGTCAGGAGCATCCGTGAGCCTCATCGTGCAGAAGTTCGGCGGGTCGTCCGTCGCCGACGCCGAGAGCATCAAGCGGGTCGCCAAGCGCATCGTCGAGACGCGGAAGGCCGGCAACGACGTGGTCGTCGCGGTGAGCGCGATGGGCGACACCACCGACGAGCTCATCGACCTCGCGCACGAGGTGACGCCGATCCCAGACCCCCGCGAGATGGACATGCTGCTCACCACGGGCGAGCGCATCTCGATGGCGCTGCTCGCGATGGCGATCAAGACGCTCGGCTTCGAGGCGCGCAGCTACACCGGCAGTCAGGCCGGCATGATCACGGATGCCCGGCACGGCGCCGCGCGCATCGTCGACGTCACCCCGGTGCGGGTGCGTGAGGCCCTCGACGAGGGCGCGATCGCGATCGTCGCGGGCTTCCAGGGCTTCAATCGCGACTCGAAGGACATCACGACGCTCGGCCGCGGCGGCTCCGACACGACGGCGGTCGCGCTCGCCGCGGCGCTCGCCGCGGACGTCTGCGAGATCTACACGGACGTCGACGGCGTCTTCACCGCCGACCCCCGGGTGGTGCCCTTCGCGCACAAGATCGACCGCATATCGAGCGAGGAGATGCTCGAGCTTGCCGCGGCGGGGGCGAAGGTGCTCTACATCCGTGCCGTCGAGTTCGCGCGCCGGCACGGCGTGACACTGCACGTGCGCTCCTCGTTCAACAACAACGAGGGCACCCTGGTCTACAACCCTGCGGAGGGGGAGAAGGTGGAAGAGCCGATCATCACCGGTGTCGCCGGCGATCTGAGCGAGGCGAAGATCACGGTCGTCGGCGTGCCCGACGTGCCGGGCAAGGCGGCGGAGATCTTCACGATCGTCGCGAAGACCGGGGCGAACATCGACATGATCGTGCAGAACGTCTCGGCGGCCGCGACCGGCCGCACCGATATCTCCTTCACGCTGCCGAAGGCGGACGGCCAGCGGGTGCTCACCGCGCTGAACGTCGAGAAGGACGCCGTGCAGTTCCAGAACCTGCTCTACGACGACCAGATCGGCAAGCTCGCCGTCGTCGGTGCCGGCATGCGCACGAACGCCGGCGTCTCGGCCCGGCTGTTCACCTCGCTCAGCGAGGCGGGCATCAACATCGAGATGATCTCCACGAGCGAGATCCGCATCTCGGTCGTGACGCGCGCCGACACCCTGGCCGACGCGATGCGCGTGGTGCACACCGCCTTCGAGCTCGACGCCGACGCGCCCGCGACCGTGCACGGCGGCACCGGCCGCTGAGTCTCCCGGTGGCCGTGGCGGCGGTGCGCCTACAATCGACTCGCCCCCCTCGAGAAAGCGATCCACCATGAGTCACGGCCTCCGCCTCGGCGTCGTCGGCGCCACCGGCCAGGTCGGCGCCGTCGTGCGCCGCCTGCTCGACGAGCGGGACGTGCCCATCAGTGGGATCCGCTTCTTCGCGAGCGCCCGCAGCGCCGGCACGACGCTGCCGTTCCGCGGCGAGGACATCGTGGTCGAGGACGCGCAGAGCGCGGACCCGAGCGGCCTGGATGTCGCGATCTTTTCCGCCGGCGCGACGATGTCGCGCGTGCAGGCCCCGCGCTTCGCGGCCGCCGGCGTGCTCGTGATCGACAACTCGAGCGCCTGGCGCATGGACCCCGAGGTGCCGCTCATCGTGAGCGAGGTCAACCCGCACGCCCTCGACCGGGTGCGCAAGGGCATCGTCGCGAACCCGAACTGCACGACGATGGCGGCCATGCCCGTGCTCAAGGTGCTCGACGCCGAGGCCGGCCTCGAGCGGTTGATCGTGAGCACCTACCAGGCGGTCAGCGGCGCCGGGCTCAAGGGCGGTGCCGAGCTGCTCGAGCAGACCCGGGCCGCCGTCGCTCAGGACGCCGCCGGCCTGGTGCACGACGGCGGCGCCGTCGAGTTCCCGGCGTCCGCCGCCTTCCCGAAGACGATCGCCTTCGACGTCATCCCGCAGGCCGGCAGCTTCGTCGACGACGGTCTCGGCGAGACCGACGAGGAGAAGAAGCTCCGCAACGAGAGCCGCAAGATCCTCGAGCTTCCCGAGCTGCGCGTGAGCGGCATCTGCGTGCGCGTGCCGGTGTTCACCGGCCACTGCCTCGCGATCAACGCCGAGTTCCGCGAGGCGCTCCCGGTGGCGCGCGCGAAGGAGCTGCTCGCCGACGCCCCCGGCGTCGTGCTCACCGACGTGCCGACGCCGCTCGAGGCCGCCGGGCGCGACCCGTCCTACGTCGGTCGCATCCGTCAGGACGAGGGTGTGCCCGGCGACCGCGGGCTCGCGCTGTTCGTCTCGAACGACAACCTGCGCAAGGGCGCCGCGTTGAACGCCGTGCAGATCGCCGAGCTCGTCGCGGCCCGGCTCGCGGTCTCGGCATAGCCGCGGCGAAAGAACCGGTGGTTTTACCGGCCGTGCGCACCGTCGTGGGCCGGGCGCGCCCGGTCGCGCGGGATAAACTCGAACATCGTGGCTGAACCCATCGACGTGGTCCTCATCGGCGGCGGCATCATGAGCGCGACCCTCGGCACGCTCCTGAAGCAGGTGCAGCCGGACTGGAGCGTCACGATCTTCGAGCGGCTCAGCGGCGTCGCCCGGGAGAGCTCGAACCCCTGGAACAACGCCGGCACGGGCCACGCCGCCCTGTGCGAGCTCAACTACGCCCCGGAGGGACCGGACGGCTCGGTGGACATCTCGAGCGCGATCAAGGTCAACGAGCAGTTCCAGGTCTCGCGCCAGTTCTGGTCGTACCTCGTCGGCGAGGGGCTGCTGCCCGAGCCGAGCTCCTTCATCAACCCGACCCCGCACATCAGCTTCGTCTGGGGCGAGAGCAACGTCGAGTACCTGCGCAAGCGCTACGAGCTCATGAAGGACCATCCGCTGTTCGCCGGGATCGAGTACACCGAGGACGCCGGCACGCTGCGCTCCTGGGCGCCCGTGCTCATCCCCGGCCGGCTGAAGTCCCAGCCGATCGCCGCGACCCGCAGCCTCGCCGGCACCGACGTCGACTTCGGCGCGCTCACCGAGCACCTCGTCGATGGCCTCGTGCAGCGTGGTGCGCGCCTCGAGGTCGAGACGAAGGTCACCGGCCTGCGTCGGCTGAAGAACGGCAACTGGCGGGTCGGCTACCGCCGCCTCGTCGGCCAGACCAGTCACAGCGTCGAGGCGCGCTTCGTGTTCGTGGGCGCGGGCGGCTACGCCCTCGAGCTGCTGCAGAAGGCGCGCATCCCGGAGATCCGCGGCTTCGCCGGCTTCCCGGTGAGCGGTGAGTTCCTGCGCACCGACAACCCCGAGGTGGTCGCCCGGCACCGCGCCAAGGTGTACGGAAAGGCGGCCGTCGGCGCCCCGCCGATGTCGGTGCCGCACCTGGACACCCGCATCGTCGACGGCGAGGCGAGCCTGATGTTCGGCCCCTACGCCGGCTTCAGCCCGAAGTTCCTCAAGTCGGGCTCATACCTCGACCTGTTCGCCTCGATCCGCCTCGGCAACCTGATCCCGATGATCGCCGCCGGTCTCGGCAACCTGCCGCTCCTCGGCTACCTGGTGGGGCAGCTCGCGGCGAGCCGCACCGCGAAGTTCGAGGCGCTCCGGGAGTTCTTCCCCGCTGCCGACCCGAAAGACTGGTATCGCATCGTCGCCGGCCAGCGCGTGCAGGTGATCAAGAAGGATGCGGCCAAGGGCGGCGTGCTGCAGTTCGGCACCGAGGTGGTGGCATCCGCCGACGGCTCGATCGCCGGCCTGCTCGGCGCCTCGCCGGGCGCCTCGACGGCCCCGCCGATCATGATCGCGTTGCTGGAGCGCTGCTTCCCGCAACGGTTCGAGCGCTGGCGCGCGCAGATCGAGCGGATGGTGCCGACCTACGGCGTCGCGCTCGCGAGCGATCCCGAGCTGGCGAGCGCGACGATGGCGCGCACTGCGAAGGCCCTCGGTCTCACCGCCTGAGCGGATACGATCCGGGCGCTCGGCTGGGATAATCGTCGGGTGGCCTGCGTCGTCCGTCTCCCCGCCGCCGGGCGATGACGGAGCAGTCGGCCCCGCCGGTGCGGGTGCGCCTGGCGCTGCTGGAGGAGCAGGCGCTGCTGCTCGACGGCCTGCGCAGCTGGATCACGGAGCACGCCCCCGACTTCGAGGTGGTGCTCGGTGCGCGCAGCTGGCTGGAGCTCGTGCTCTCCGACCGCTTTCCGACGCAGCTCGTCATGCTCGACTTCCAGCCCCGGGAGCGGGTCTCCTTCGAGGCGCAGGTGCGCACCTGCCGCGCCGCCCGTGCGAAGGTGATCGTGGTCTCGGCCTTCGACGACCCGTCGTCGCAGGAGCGGGCGAGCCGGGCGGGAGCGGCCGCCTTCGTGTCGAGGCGGCGGCCGTTCCAGGAGCTGATGGATGTCGCGCGGCGGGTCATGGGCCTGAGCCGGCCGCTGCTGGCGGAGGCCGAGCCGGCGCCGGTGCCGCCGCGGCTGAGCGCCGGCGAGCGGGAGGCGCTGCGACTCTACGTCTCCGGTCTGTCCACGGCGGAGGTCGCCGAGCGGATGGACGTGCGCTACGAGACCGTGAAGACGTATCTTCGACGGGTGCGGGAGAAGTACGCGCGAGTCGACAGGCCCGCGAGCAGCAAGGCCGAGCTGGTCCGCCGCGCGGCGGAGGACGGCCATCTGAGCTGATGGCGAAGCTGTACTTCCGCTACGGGGCGATGAACTCCGGCAAGAGCACGGCGCTGCTCCAGGCCGCCTACAACTATGAGGAGCGCGGCCAGCACGTGCTGCTCGCGAAGCCGGACGTCGACACGAAGGGCGATGCCGCGATCGTCTCGCGGCTCGGGGTCGTCCGTCCGGTGGACTTCACGATCGCCGCCGAGGACGACCTGTGGGCGCTCGTGGAGCGCGAACGGCGCCGGCTGCGGGCTGCGGGCGGCGCCGAGGTCGCCTGCCTGCTCATCGACGAGGCGCAGTTCCTCACCGAGTCGCAGGTGGACGACCTGCTGCGCATCGCGATCCTCGAGGGGCTGCCGGTGCTCGCCTACGGCATCCGCACCGACTTCCAGACGGTGGCCTTCCCCGGCAGCCGTCGGCTGCTGGAGGTCGCGCACTCGCTCGAGGAGCTGAAGACGATCTGCCGTTGCGGACGCAAGGCGGTGTTCAACGGACGGCGCGTCGGCGACAGTTTCGTGTTCGACGGCGATCAGGTGGCGATCGACGGGCCGGATGCCACGACCTACGAGTCGCTGTGCGGCGCGTGCTACCTCGAGGAGAGCGGCGGGGTGCTCAACCGCGGTCGTGCGATCCGCGGCGGCTTCAGCTACCCCTCGGAGCCGGACGCCGACTTCACCTGAGCGACGACGACCGGGTCGCCGCTC
This sequence comes from Microbacteriaceae bacterium, assembly GCA_047605685.1. Lineage (GTDB taxonomy): Bacteria > Actinomycetota > Actinomycetes > Actinomycetales > Microbacteriaceae > JAUASV01. The sequence continues at coordinate 22,675 of JASGFF010000023.1, read as the reverse complement.
GCTGAGTAGTTCATGAGCAAGTCGGGGTTGGAGCGTCGCGTGCTTGCCGAACGGTGCGCCGACTGCGACATTCTTCAGGACACCGCAGCCCCGATCGGGGGTCTCGGAGGGGCGGCGGCAGGCCGCCCGACCCCGGTCATCTCGACGCTTGCCGGCGCCCCTCATCGGCCGCGAGCACCTCCTTCCGCGCAACGGGTCGCCTCCGGCGATCGCGACGGGCTCACCCATCGCCGGGTACGAGAACACGGCCGGGTCCACAACGCAGCACTATCGGCGAGTGACTGACATCGCCGGAGAACAGCGTCACACGGGTGACGGTGTTCGATCACGCCGGAGGGAAGCCGAACAGCAACCGCCGAAAGACACGCGCTGAAAGACAAGAACGGCCGAGCCCTATCATTTGGGTTCGGCCGTCCACGATGTCCCGAGACATCACACTGTCGGGGTAGCGGGATTTGAACCCACGACCTCTTCGTCCCGAACGAAGCGCGCTACCAAACTGCGCCACACCCCGGTGTGACCGCGCCGGAGCGCGGACCTCGTCAAGGATACCCGATGTCGACGCCCGTCAGCTCCACGAGCACCGCCTCGGGCGGGGTCGCGAAGCGCACCGGTGCGTAGATCGAGTTCCCGATGCCCGCGGAGACCTCCAGGTAGGCGGTGCGGCCGGCGTGCTCCCACAGACTGAGGCCGTTCGCCTGCGCGTGCGGGATGTCGCAGTTCGCGACGAGGGCGGGCCGGAACGGGATGCGCACCTGGCCGCCGTGGGTGTGGCCGGCGAACAGCAGCTCGGCGCCGTTGGTGACCAGGGCGTCGAGCACGCGGCGGTACGGCGCGTGCGTCACCCCGACGGTGAGGGCCGGGGGAGCGGCATCCTCGCTGCCGGCGAGCGCCTCGCGCATCTCGTCGATCGCCGGGGGCAGGGCGGCGAGGTCGTCCCAGCCACGGTGGGCGTCGTTCGTTCCGAAGAACTCGACCGGGCTGCCGGCGATGTCGAGCGTGACGGCCCGGTTGTTCAGGCTCGTCCAGCCGAGCACGTCCTGGAAGTACGCCTCCATCCGGGCGGTGTCGAGGTCGGGCTCGCCGCGGGGCCGGCCGCTCGGGCCGCCGAGGTAGCCGAACGGGTTCTTCACCGTGGGGGAGAAGTAGTCGTTCGAGCCGTTGACGTACACCCCCGGCACCCCCGTGAACGGGGCGAGGGCGTGCTCCAGCGCGGCGTAGGCGTCGCGGTGCCCGAGGTTGTCGCCGGTGTCGACCACGAGGTCGGGCTCCAGCTCGGCGAGCGAGCGGATCCAGTCGATCTTGTGCCGCTGCCAGGGCGCCAGGTGGATGTCGCTCAGATGCAGCACCCGCACCGGTGCCGCGCCCGGCGGCAGCGCCGCGATGCGCTCGTGGCGCACGCCGAACAGGTTGCGCTCGACGAGCGTGCCCCACAGCACGGCGAGGCCGGCCGCGGCTCCGACCGTGCCGAGCGCCGCCTCGGCCACCCGCTTGCCGGCGTTCATCAGCAGCTCGCGTGGGCGACGGTGATTGTCACGGTCTTCCCCTTGGTCAGCACGGTCCCGGCACTCGGCGACACCGCTATCACCTGCCCGTCAGCGGGCAGACTGGTATCCACGACCTCTCCCGTGCTTGGGTCGGTGGTCTGCACGCTCGTCACCTGACAGACGGATGCCGTGACGAAGCCGGCGCTCGTGATCTCCGTGGCCGCGGTCGTCTCGTCCGTCGCGGTGCTGAGCAGGTCGGGGACCGTGCCCTTGGAGCCGTCGCTGGTCCAGACCTGCACCTTCTGCCCCTTCGACAGCGCCGTGCCGGCGGCAGGGCTCTGCTTGGCGATGGTGCCGGCGGCCTCCGCCGAGGCGACCTCGCCCTTGTTCGAGTAGACCATCCCGGCCTGCTCGATCGCCGCTTTCGCCTCGTCCTCGGTCATGCCGGTGTAGTCGTCGATCGTGACGTTGACGCCCTCGAGCAGCCGTTCGGGCGCGTCGGGGAAGTCGTCGCCGCCGTAGATCTCGTCGGCATAGGTCAGATAGGTCTTCATGATCGGATGTCGTTGCTGGCCGCCGCAGCCCTTCGTGCAGTAGCTGCGGATCGGGTAGTCGCCGGAGATGTTGCCATACCAGACCGTCGTCATGAGGTTCGTCGAGCCCATCGTCAGCCAGGTCTGCTGCGAGTCGTTCGTCGTGCCGGTCTTGGCGATGAGCGGCGTGCCGTCGTCGGGGTTGCCGGCGTAGCGGTTCGCGGCGGTCTGCAGGGCGGATGCCGCGGCGGCGGCGACCTCCGAGTCGACCGCGCCGGTCGTGCAGTCCTCGCTCTGGCCGGGCAGGGTGTTGCCGTCGGCATCCGTGAAGCTGTCGACCGCGATCGGCTCGCAGTAGGTGCCGCCCGCGGCGATGGCCGCGTAGGCCGCGGCGAGGGTCATCGGGGCGATGTTGTCGACGCCGAGGATCGAGGCGGGGTACGTGGAGAGCGCCGTCGGGTCGGTGGACTCGTCCTTGTCGGTCGCGGTGTTGTCCTCGGCGAGCAGCGCCGCGCGGTGCACGCCGAGGTCGATGGCGATCTGCCGGGTCTCGCACAGGTCGAGCTGCAGAGCCATCTGCACGTAGCCGCCGTTGATCGACTGGGCGGTGGCATCCCGCACCGTGTAGTAGCCCGTCTCGTTGCTGTCGTTGCGCGGCTTGTAGTACTGGTTCGAGGGGTATGGCCCGTTGCAGGAGTCGGTGAAGTCGGACTGCGGCGTCGAGACCGGGGTGACGTTCACCACCTCCTCGAGGCCGTGCCCCTGCTCGAGCCAGTTCAGCAGGGTGAACAGCTTGTAGCTCGATCCGGGCTGGAAGCCGCTGGAGCCGCCGTAGTCGTAGTCGGTGTTGAAGTTGATGGCGCTCGTGCCCGCTCCGCCGCCGCCGTCGTCGGTATCTCGGTTGTCGAACTTCTTGTTCTGCGCCATCGCCAGGATGCGACCGGTGCCGGGTTCTATCGACACCAGACTCGCTCCCAGATCGAGCTGGGTCTCCTTGATCGGGGCCCACTCGCGCAGCGTGTCCTGCGCCACCTTGTTCAGGCGCAGGTCGAGGGTGGTGTAGACGGTGTAGCCGCCGATCTTCCAGTTGGCGAGCCGGTCCTCCTCGGTGGCGCCAAGGCTCGTGAAGTCCTTCACGCTGCGGGTGATGTAGTCGCAGAACTGCCGGGCGTACTTGTTCGCGACGATGCAGCCGTTGCTCGGCGCGGAGAGCTTGACGGTGGTGTCGTCGACCGGGGTGTTGAGCGCCTCCACCTCCTGGTCCTCGGTGATCCAGCCCTGCTGGTACATCACCTTGATGATGTGGTCGCGGCGTTCCTGGTTGGCCTCGTAGTGGTCCGCGTCGTCGAGGCTGCGCAGGCCCGGGTACTGCACGATGCCGACGAGGCTCGCCGCCTGGGCGACGGTGAGGTCGGCGACCGTCGTGGAGTAGTAGCGCTCGGCGGCGCTCTTGATGCCGTAGACGTTGCCGCCGAAGCCGGCGATGTTGAGGTAGGCGAGCAGGATCTGGTCCTTGGTGAGCGACTTCTCCAGGCCGATCGCGCTCTTCATCTCCTTGAGCTTGCGGGCGATGGAGGGGTCCTGGCAGTCCTCCTCGATGGCCTTGTTCTTCTCATCCTCCTGGTCGGCGTCCGGGTACTCGGTCACCTTCTCGGTGATGCAGATGTTCTTGACCAGCTGCTGGGTGAGCGTCGAGGCGCCCTGCAGGCTGCCCGTGGTCGCGTTCGAGAGCAGCGCGCGGACGACGCCCTGCAGATCGATGGCGCCGTGCTCGTAGAAGCGCACGTCCTCGGCGGCGAGCACGGCGTGCTTCACCAGGTCGGTCACCTGGCTCTCGGAGATCGCGATGCGGTTCTGCGAGTACACCGTCGCGATCTGCGTGTAGGTGGGGTTGCCGTCGGCATCCTCGCCGCTGATGGCCATGATCTTGTTCTGCTGCGGCACCGTCGTGGCGTCGGCGACGTACTCGGGCAGGTTGTCGAACACGTCGGTGGCGTTCGTCGCCACGACGCTCGCGAGCGCCAGACCGGGTGTGATGGCCACCGTCGCCAGCACGCCCGCGATGGCGCTGAACGCGACGAAGCCGAAGAGGGCCGCCACGGCCGAGGGACGCCGTGGCCGGGTCTGAGTCCTGGCAGACATAGGATCGAGGGTACCCGAGCAGCTATGACGACACCCGGAGCGCAGCCGAGCAGATGACCACGTGGGAATACGTCACGACCCCCCTGCTGATCCACAACACGACGGCGATCCTGAACAACTGGGGCAGCCAGGGCTGGGAGCTCGTGCAGATCGTCACCGGTCCGGAGGGAGGCCTGGTGGCCTACCTCAAGCGCCCGCTCGCGGACACGACGGAGGCGGCGCGATGAGCGCGAGCGCGCGGCTGGCCGAGCTCGGCCTCGAGCTTCCCGGGGTGGCCGCGCCGGCCGGAGCCTACCTGCCGGCCGTCGTGAGCGGCGCCCAGGTGTACACGGCCGGGCAGCTGCCCTTCGTCGACGGCGTGCTGCCGGCCACCGGCAAGGTGGGCGCCGAGGTGACGCCGGATGCGGCGAAGGGATACGCCCGCACCGCGGCCCTCAACGCGCTCGCGGCCGTCGCCGAGGCGATCGGCTCGCTCGACCGGGTGGTGCGCGTCGTGAAGGTGGTCGGCTTCGTGGCATCCGACCCCGCCTTCACCGGCCAGCCGGGCGTGATCAACGGCGCCTCCGAGCTGCTCGGCGAGGTGTTCGGCGAGGCCGGCCGTCACGCCCGCAGCGCCGTCGGCGTCGCGGTGCTGCCGCTCGACTCGCCCGTCGAGGTCGAGCTCGTCGTCGAGTTCGCGTAGGGCCCCGTCGAGTTCGCGTAGGGCCCGGTCCCGGGAGCTCGTAGGCCCGGCCGCCGGTCAGCAGCTGGGCTGGGCTATGCCGATGCGCACCAGGCCGTCCGCGGTCTTGACCGTGCCGGCGTCCGGCGCCTGCTCGGCGACGGTGCCGGTGGTGTACTCCCCGGTCACCACCGCCTCGCCGGTGGTGTCGTCGAGGCCGTCGCCGTCGGTGTCGTTCGCCGTCGTGTCCCCCGTGGCCACACAGTAGGTCTTCACGTTCTTCAGCCCGGCGTCGGCGAGCGTCGACTCGGCCGTCGCCTCGTCGAGGCCGACGACGTCGGGCACGTCGATGCCCTTGCCGTCGCTGACCTTGAGCGTGATGATCGCGCCCTTGACCGCCGTGCCGGTCGGCGACTGGTCGACGACGGTGCCCTTCGGCTCGTCCGAGGTGACGGTCGAGACGCTGCTCTCGTCGTAGGTGAAGCCGTCCTCCACGATCTGCTCCGCCGCGTCGTCCTCGTCGAGGCCGACGTAGTCGCCCACCTCCTGCTTCACGCCGGTGAGGTAGCTCGACTCGGGATCGGAGAACTCCCCGCCGGGGTAGAGCTCGTCCATCTCGGTCAGGATCGCCTTCTCGATGAGGTGGCGCTGGTTGCCGCCGTAGGTGCCGCCGCCGCTGTAGGAGCGGATCGGGTAGCTGCCGGTGATGTTGCCGTACCAGACGGTCGTGGCGGCGGCGGTCGAGGCGCCCGTCACCCAGGTCTGATTCGAGTCGTTCGTCGTGCCGGTCTTGCCGATCAGGTCGGTGCCGTCCCCGGGGTTCGAGACGTAGCCGTCCATCGCGGTCTGCAGCGCCGACTGGGTGGCGATCGCCACCTGTTCCGGGATCGCCTGGGTGCAGCTCTGCTCCTGGCCGCCGAGGTCGGTGCCGGAGGCGTCGACGACGTCGTCGAGCACGACCGGCGCGCAGTAGACGCCGTTGTCGGCGATCGCGGCGTAGGCGGCCGCGACCGTCAGCGGGGCGATCTCGTTGATGCCGAGCACCGAGGAGGGCAGCGTCTCCAGGTCCGAGCCGTCCGCCTCGCCGGCCGCGAGGTGCACGCCCAGGGACTGCGCGATCGTCTTCGTGTCGCACAGGTCGAGCTGCAGCGCCATCGAGATGTAGGCGCCGTTGATGGAGGCCGCCGTCGCCGCGCGCACGGTCTGGTATCCGCCGCCCGAGTCGTTCTTGAACGTGTAGGTGCCGCCCCAGGGGTTGGTCGAGTCGTTCACGGTGAGCGACGTCGGGTCGGGGCAGCTGTCGGTGAAGTCGCTCTGATCGACCGTGCGGGCGTTGGCGTTGACAACCTCATTGAGGCCGTGGTCGTGCTCGAGCCAGTTGATGAGCGTGAAGACCTTGTAGGTGGATCCCACCTGGAAGCCGCTCGAGCCGCCGTAGTCCTTGTCGGTGTTGAAGTTGACGGCGGTCGTCGAGTCGTCGCCGGTGCCGGTGTCGTCGAAGGATTTGTTCTGCGCCATCGTGAGCACCCGCCCGGTGCCCGCCTGCACCGTCACCGCCGAGGCGCCGAGCTCGAACAGCGTCTCGTCGGCGGGCGCGTATTGGCGCACCGCGTCCTGCGCCACCTCCTGCAGCCGCAGGTCGAGGGTGGTGTACAGCGAGTAGCCGCCGACGCGCCAGTTGGCCTCGCGCTCGTCCTCGGTGTCGCCGAGCATCGTGTAGTTCTTGACGTTCTTGACCACGTAGTCGCAGAACTGCCGGGCGTACTTGTTCGCCGCGATGCAGCCGTTGCGCGGCGTCGTGATGCTCAGCGTGTCGCCGTCGCCGCCTTCGACGACCGCGACGGCCTGGTCGTAGTCCGACTGGTCGATGTAGCCGTACTTGAGCTCGTTGGCGAGGATCGTGTCCCGGCGCGCCGTGTTCGCCGTGTAGTTGTCCTCGTCGTCCAGGCGCAGCGCCTCCGGCGTCTGCACGATCGCGATGAGGCTCGCGGCCTCGACGGTGGTGAGGTCCGCGGCGTCCTTGTCGTAGTAGCGCTCGGCGGCGGACTGGATGCCGTAGACGGTGCCGCCGTAGTTGGCGATGTTGAGGTAGGCGAGCAGGATCTCGTCCTTGCTGTACTTCTTCTCGAGCTGCACCGCCGCCTTCATCTCGGTGAGCTTGCGTGAGAGCGTCTGCGCCTGGCAGTCGGCCACCGCGGCCTGGTAGGCGGCGAGCTCGTCCGCGTCCTCGGCCTGGTTGGGGTACTCCTTGAAGGCGTCGGCGATGCAGATGTTCTTCACGAGCTGCTGCGTGAGCGTCGAGCCGCCCTGGGTGTCGCCGGTGAGCGTGGAGAGGGCGGCCCGGATGACGCCCTGCAGGTCGACGGCGCCGTGCTCGTAGAAGCGGTGGTCCTCGGCCGCGAGCACCGCGTACTTCAGCGAGTCGGAGACCTCGTCCCAGGTGATCTCCTGGCGGTTCTGGCTGTAGACGGTCGCGATCTGCTTGTACTCCGCGTTGCCGTCGTCGTCGTAGCCCTTGATCGCGTAGATGCGGTTCTGCTGCGGCTGTGCGCTGATGTCGTAGCTGTCGTCGTCGTCGTCCTGGAAGATCGCGACGTTCGCCACCGCGGTTCCGCTCGTGACGACGAGCACCGGCACGGCGACGATGGTGACGAGGGCGGCGAGGATCGCCGGGATGCCGAACCGCCGGCGCCAGGCGGCCTTCGGCGCGGGCGCGGGCGCGGGCTCGGACGGGGACTTGTCTCGGCGCGGCACGACGGGAATGGTACGCGACCGAGCGGAGGGCATCCTGCGCGCCGGCTCGCGGCCGCGGGGGGAGGCGGCAGGTCGCCGGCGCCTCGCCGGGGGTCTCCGCGACGCGGGCGAGCGCCTACAATCGAATCTACGCGGGTAGATTGCCGGACGGCATCCCGCTCGGAGGTTCCGGAAGCCCGGAACCCCGAAGCACCCCCGGCACCCGACACGACCATGGAGGAACCAGATGAGCGCGGCAGCGATCGAGATCACCGGACGCGATGCGCTGCTCGTCGTCGACGTGCAGAACGACTTCGTCTCGGGATCCATGGCGATCCCCGGGGCCGAGGAGGTCATCGAGCCGATCAACGCGAGCGCGCGCGCCTTCGAGCACGTCATCGTCGTCACCGACTGGCACCCTGCCGGCCACGTCTCGTTCGCGAGCGCCCATCCGGGAGCCGCGCACGGCGACGTCGTCGAGACCCCCTACGGCGAGCAGCTGGTCTGGGCCGACCACTGCGTGCAGGGCACCGTGGGCGCGGAGCTCGCGCCCGGTCTCGAGCTCACGAAGGCCGAGCTCGTGTTCCGCAAGGGCTACCGTCTCGCCGTCGACTCCTACGGCGCGTTCTACGAGAACGACCGCGAGACCCGCACCGGCCTGGCCGACTACCTGCGCGGCCGCGGCATCGAGCGCGTGTTCGTCGCCGGACTCGCCCGCTACGGCTGCGTGCTGCAGACCGCGCTCGGGGCCGCGCGCGACGAGTTCACGGTCGCGATGATCGACGACGGGTCCGCCGGGCGCCCCGACGCCGAGAGCGTCGCCAAGAGCGAGCGCCTCATGAGCGAGGCGGGGATCGGCTGGGTCCGGTCCGCCGACTTCGCGACCGCCGGCTGAACCGCGTGCGCTCCCTCCGCGCCTCGACGGGGATCCTGCTCGTCCTGGTCGCGTGCGTCATGGCCGGCAACGGCCTCGTCGTGCCCGTGCTGCCGCTCTACGGCAGCGAGGTGTCGAGCTCGGCGACGCTCGTCGGCATGCTCATCACGGTGTTCGGCGTCGCGCGGCTCGCCGCGAACTTCCCCGCCGGGGCGCTGTTCCGGCGGGTCGGCTCGCGCCGGCTGCTCGTCGTCGGGAGCGTGCTGCTCATGGTCGGCGCGATCGGCGCGGCCCTGTGCGGGCGCGACCTCGTCGCGCTGCTCGGCTGGCGTGCGGTGCAGGGCATCGGCTCGGGCGTCTTCCTGACCACGGTCGGGGTGCTCGTCGCCCTGCGCACCGAGCCGGGGCGCCGGGGGCGCCTGCTCGCGCGCTACCAGACGGCCGTGTTCATCGGCGCGGGCGTCGGCCCGACGATCGGCGGGGCGCTCGCCCAGTGGTGGGGTGTCGGCGCACCGTTCTGGGCCTACGCGCTCGCCGCCGCCGCCGCCCTCGCCGCCGCGCTGCTGTACGAGCACCCGACCTCGGAGGCCGTCCACGACCCCGGGGCCGCGGGCGAGCCGGCACGGCTGCGCACGACGATGCGTCAGCCGCAGTACCTCTCGAACCTCGTGATGACGTTCAGCAACGGCTTCGTGCGCACCGCCGCGCTGTGGCAGATCATCCCGCTCATCGCCGCCGACCGCTTCGGCATGGACTTCGACCTCGTCGGGATCGCGGTCACCGTCACCTCACTCGCCAACCTCGCGGTGCTCCCCCTCTCGGGTCGCCTGATCGACCGGCTTGGCTGGCGTGTCCCGCCGTACATCGCGGCCTTCGTCATGGCGGCCTCGCTGGCGCTCGTCGCGCTCAGCGGCTCGGTCCCCGGCTTCTGGATCGGCATCGCCCTCGTCGGTGCCGCCGGCGGTTTCATCGGTCCGGCGCTGGCGACCTCGATGGTGGAGATCACGCCGACCGCGGTGCTCGGATCCGCCACCGGTCTGCAGCGCACCGTCGGCGACGTCGGGTTCGTGGCCGGTCCCGTCGTGGTCGGGATGCTCGCCGATCTGGGCGGGCTCGACCCCGCGGCGACGATGCTGCTGGTGGCGACCCTCGTCGCCGCCTCGGGCGCGCTGTGGCTGGCGGTCGTGCACCTGCGCCCGCGCGCGATGGTGCCCGTGGGCGATGGTGCTGGGGGCGACGTGATGAGCACGGGGGCGACGCGGTGAGCACACTCGTCGAGCCGCGTCGTTCGGGGCGCCGGATCACCCGCACCGACGTGGCGCGCGAGGCGGGCACCTCGGTCGCCGTCGTCAGCTACGTCGTCAACGACGGCCCCCGCCCGGTGGCGGCGGCGACCCGCCAGCGCGTGCTCGACGCGATCGCGCGCACCGGATACCGTCCCGACTCGATCGCGCGTGCGCTCGCGGCCGGCAGCACGCTGAGCTACGGGCTCGTTGTGCCGAGCATCGCGAACCCGTTCTTCGCGGAGCTCGCCCATGCCGTCGAGGACCGGCTGTTCGCGGCCGGGCGGGTGCTGCTGCTGGGCGACTCCGCCGAGAGCAAGCAGCGCGAGACGGAGCTCATCGCGAGCCTGCACGAGCACCGCGTCGAGGGGCTGCTCGTCGTCGGAGTCGACGACCGGCCCGAGGTGGCCGACCTCGTCGCCGATGCGACGCCCGTCGTCGCACTCGACCGGCTGCCGTCGCCGGGGCGCACGGCGGCGGTCTCGATCGACAACCGCGCGGCCGCGCGAGCCGCCGTGGAGCATCTGATCGGGCACGGGCACCGCACGGTGGGCATCCTCGCGGGCCCCGCGGGGCTGTCGACGGCGGTGGAGCGCGAGCAGGGCTGGCGCGACGCCCTGAGCGCCGCCGGCCTCGCCGAGGCCCCCGTCGCCCGTGCCGGCTTCGACAAGCGCGGCGGCTACGAGACCGCGCTGCGGCTGCTCGCCGGGCCTGAGCGGCCGACGGCGCTGTTCGTCTCGAGCGACCAGCAGGCCATCGGGGTGCTGCGCGCCGCCCACGAGCTCGGCGTCGCGGTGCCGGAGCAGCTGGCCGTGGTCACGTTCGACGGCACGCAGGACACGCGCTACAGCGTGCCCGCGCTCTCGACCGTGGTGCAGCCGACGAGCGAGCTCGCCGAGGTCGCCGTCCGCCTGCTGCTCGACCGCGACGGCTTCGCCCCCGTGCACCGTCGGCTCGCCTTCTCACTCGAGCTGCGTCGTTCCTGCGGCTGTGCCGCCGTCCCCGATCCGGAGGAGCCCCGATGACCCGCCCGCTGTCCGAGGCGTTCGCCGCGCCCGACGTCTGGCACGCCCCGGCGGCGTACTGGTTCTGGCACCACCTGCCCGATCCCGAGCAGATCCGACGGCAGGTCGGCCAGATGCACGCGGCCGGCATCCGCTCCTTCCAGATCCAGGCCCGCATCGCCTACCCGCTCGCCGGCTATCTCGACGAGGACTACCTCGCCGCCTGCCGGACCGCGGTCGAGGCGGCGGCCGAGCTCGACATGATCGTCGGCGTCTACGACGAGTACAACTTCCAGAGCGGTCACGCGGGCGGTCGCGTCACGGCCGGCGGTCACGACGAGCTGCGTGAGCGGCAGCTGTTCTGGAGCCGCGGCACCGTCGTCGACGGCCGCGCCGAGCTGCGCATCGACGGCATCTCCAGCTCCTCGGAGGTGATGGGCCACCCCGGCATGAGGTGGCACTACGAGGGGGCGCGGATGCGCTGGGGTGCCTGGGAGGCGGTGCTCGCCGTGCTCGGCACCGGTGCCGCGGCCCGCGAGGTGCCCGCCCGGGTCCTCGAGTCGCGCGAGGACGGCTGCGTGCTGAGCGTCGAGCTCGACCCCGCCGAGGCGGCGGCGGCCGAGGGGGAGCCGGTCACGGTGTTCGCCGCGAGCCGTTCGACGAGCTCGCGGCTGATCGACTACCTCGAGCCGCGCGCCGTGGAGCGCTTCGTCGAGGTCGGCTACGCGCCCATGGTCGCGGCGCTCGGTGAGCATGTCGGGCGCACGGTGCGGTACTTCTTCTTCGACCAGCCGCATCCGAACTTCTACCGCTGGGCGCAGCACGAGGGCGATCTGCGCTCGGCGATGCCGTACCACGACGACCTGCTCGAGAGCTGGCGCGCCGCGTGGGGCGCGCGGCTTGCGCGTGTGCTGCTCGCGCTGCTCGACGGCGACGACGCCGAGGCGCTCGCGATCCGGGCACGGTTCTACGGCGACTACGGCCGCCTCGCGATCGAGCGCTATTTCGCGCCGATCCACGCCTGGCTCGGCGCGCACGGGCTGCTGCACACCGGTCACGAGGTGCTCGCGCACGTCGGGCGCTGGGAGCTCGGCGGCGGCTTCGACTCCTGGGATCTGCGCGTGAACTTCGGGCTCGACTATTTCGGCATCGACGCGCACCGCGATCTGACCGCCGTCGACGCGCAGGATGCGAACCCGCAGGTGAGCGCCAAGATCGGCGACTCGGTCGCCCGCGCGCACGGCCGCTCCGGCACGATCGTGGAGCAGTACTTCGGAACCTCGGCGCACGCCCCGGGGGTCTATGCCGGGCACTGGGGGCTCACCCTCGCGGAGCTGCGGCTGCAGAGCATCCGGCACCACCTGTTCGGCATGCGACAGCTGCTGTTCCACGGCTTCTACCAGACCGACGGATTCGAGAACGACTTCCGCGAGTACGACAACCCGCGCTTCGACTTCCCGCCCGCGAACAACTTCGAGCCGTGGTTCCTCGACCACCACGCGGATTTCGCGCTCGAGTCGGCGCGCCTGTCGGAGTTCCTCGACGCCTTCGTCCCCGAGCTCGACACGGCGGTTCTCTACCCGTTGCGCACGGCGCGGTCGCGCGGCCAGAACGGCGCGCACGCGGCGATCGCGGGCGCCTGGTTCGAGGCGCTGTCGGATCGCGCCGGATCCTGGCTGCTGATCGACGAGGCGCAGCTGCGCGAGGCGCGCGTCGGCGAGGGCGTCCTCGGTGTCGACGGTGCCCGGTTCCGGCGGCTGGTGCTGCCCGGCGTCGAGGTGCTCCAGGATCCGCGCTCCCTCGAGGTGATCGCCGCGGCCGCGCGCGCGGGCGTCGCGATCCTCGCCTCGGGCGCGACCCCGTGGCTGTTCGAGAGCGGCGATGCCGGGGCCGCCGAGTCCTGGGCGCGGCTGGAGGCGGCGGGGCTGGTGAGCCGGGTCGAGCCCGGGCCGTTGGAGGATCCGGGCTCGCCGGTGCGCGTGATCGCCCCGCCGGGCGTGCGCAGCCGGCTCGGCTCGCGCGGCACGGGGTCCGGGCGCAGCTGGGGTCTCGCGCTCGTGAACGAGGGCTCCGAGCCGGCCGAGGTGGTGCTCGAATGCGCCGAGGGGATCCCGCCGGGCACCCGGGCCTGGCGCGCCGCCTCCGGGGACGCCGTGCCCGCGGCCCGCACGCTGCGCCTCGAGCCGCACGAGCTCGCGCTGCTCGAGCTCGGGGTGCCGGAGCCCGGTCTGCCGGAGCCGGCCGGGCCCGCTCCCGCCTCCGTGCCGCCGCGGCGCGAGGTGCTGGCCGAGGGCTGGACTCTCGTGGTGCCGGCGGACGCCCACTCGCACGCGGGCGAGCGCCGTCCGGTGGACGTGGGCGCCGGCTGGGAGGGCCAGGGGCTCGAGGACTTCGGCGGTGTCGCCGTCTACGAGCGCACCGTGTCCGTCCCGCCGGGCGGAGCCGTGCTGGAGGTGCCTGCCCTGGCGGGCTCGCTCATCGTCCGCGTCGACGGCCGCGAGCTTGGACGTCGCGGCTGGCCGCCCTACCGCGTGCGGATCCCGGCCGGGCTCGGCGGAGGTGAGCATCTCGTCCAGCTCGAGGTCGCCGGGCACGCGGCGAACCGCTACTACGCCGGCAGCCCGTGGCGCACGAGCGCCGAGCCGGACGGGATCCTGGAACCGCCGGTGCTCATCCACCCGGCGCACGACACCATCGAGGAGGAATGATGCTCAAGGGCATTCATCCGCTCATCTCGCCGCCGCTGCTCGCGGCGCTCGCCCAGATGGGCCACGGCGACGAGATCGCGATCGTCGACGGCAACTTCCCCGCCCGTTCGGTCGCGGCGCGCGAGCCGATCCGCCTCGACGGGGCGTCGGCGACCGAGGCCGCAGCGGCGATCCTGACCCTGATGCCGCTCGACCGCTTCGTGGCGGCACCGGTGGTGCGCATGCGGGTCGAGGGCGCGGGCGAGCGCTGGGAGCCGGTGCACACCGAGCTGCGCGAGATCGCCGAGCACGCCGAGGGCCGGCCGATCAGCGTGCTCGACCTGTCCCGCACGGAGTTCTACGCCCGGGCGCGCGAGGCGTACGCCGTCGTCGCCACGGGCGAGACGCGGCCCTACGGCTGCTTCCTGCTTGCCAAGGGCGTCTGGCCCGAGCTCGTGCCCGAGGGGGCGCCGTGACCCACGCGCTGCTGATCATCGACGTGCAGCGCGACTTCACCGAGCGCATCCCGGGCGGCGAGGCCGTCGCACGCGGCATCAGCGAGCACCTGCGCGAGACGCCGGGTCGCTACGACGTCGTCATCGCCTCACGCGACTGGCACGACGCGGTCGGTGACAACGGCGGGCACTTCCCGGCGAGCCCGCCCGGGTCGGCGGATCCCTACCTGCGCCACTGCGTCGCCGGCAGCCGCGGCGCGCAGTACGACCCGGCGCTCACGGTCGGCGCGATCGACGTGCACGTGCGCAAGGGCATGGGGGTCCCGGGGTATTCGATCTTCGAGGGTCTGGTCGCCCCCGGCGAGGTGGATGACGCCGTCCCGGGGCCGGTCGCCGAGGGCACGGCGTTCCCCGAGGCGATGCGCGTGCTCGGGGTCGACGAGGTGACGGTCGTGGGCCTCGCGACCGACCACTGCGTGCGTGCCGCGGCGCTCGATGCGCTCGCGGCCGGCTGCGACGCGACCGTGCTCGGGGCGCTCTGCGCGGGCACCACGCCCGCGCGGGCCGAGGCCGTGCTCGAGGAGCTGCGCGCGGCGGGGGTACGGGTGCGCTGATCCCTCCCGCCGCTGATGCATCGCGCCCTGTTCGGTGCCTCAGGCGGAGCCGCGCACGACGAGCGAGGGTCTGATGGAGCTTGAGCGCGCGGGCGAGCGGTCGCCGCGCATGCGCTGGTGCAGCAGCCGCACCGACTCGGCGGCGATCGCCTCATAGGGCTGCGCGACCGTCGTGAGCGGAGGGTCGCTGAGCTCCGAGAATGCGATGCCGTCGAAGCCGGTGACGAGCACGTCGTCGGGCACCCGGTGTCCGCCGGCGTGGAGCGCGCGCATGAGCCCGATGGCGATCACGTCGGAGCCGCACACGAGCGCGTCGGGAAGCTCCCCGTCGGCGAGGAGCCGGGCGCCGGCCTCGAGACCGAAGTCGACGGAGAAGTCACCGAGCAGCACCCGTGTCGAGGCGATGCCCTCGAAGGCCGCGACGGTGTCGCGGAACGCCCCGAGGCGGCTGCTGCCGGTCGAGGTGAGCTCCTCGCCCGAGACGAAGCCGACGGTGCGCACGCCGCGCTGCTGGAGGTGCTTCAGGATCAGCCGGATGCCGACGCGGTTGTCGACGCCGACGTAGTCCGCCTCGAGTCCGGCGATCTCGCGGTCGATCTGGACGATGTTGGCCTGACGCGCCAGCTCGGCGGCGAGCCGGTCGGAGAGCGTGGTCGAGATGGGGGCGAGGATCAGGCCGTCGACGCGCCGATCGTTGAGGGTGCGGATGCGCTGCAGCTGCTGCGCCTCGTCGCCGCGCGAGTCGCACAGCACGAGCTCGGTGCCGACCGCCTGCAGCTCGCTCTCGAGGGAGTCGATGAGCTCGGAGAAGAAGGGGTTGCGCACGCCGGGGACGACCATGCCGATGAGGCCCGAGACCTGCGCCCGCAGCGAACGGGCCGCGGGGTCGGGACGGTAGCCCAGCCGCTCGCTCGCCGCGACCACGGCCGCCACCGTCGCGGCGGAGGAGCTGCCGTGGCCGGTGAGCGCGCGTGAGGCGGTGGCAATCGAGACCTGCGCGGCGAGCGCGACGTCCCGCAGGGTCACGCGGTGCGGAATCGTTTCCTTTCCCATCGCTCACATCCTCGCCGGTGGAGGGCCGCCACGGCAAGCCATTGTGTTTCTGGCGAGAGCCAGTCTTGTTTCTTGCCCGTAAATTCAGGCCTCACGCGGAGCGGAACGGCCGGCAGGGCATTGACACGTCGTGGTCACTCGTGGAGTAATCGATTCCACTCCGATGCTTCCCTTGCGCCGGAACACCCCCCAAGTCACCTTCCCGATTTCAGCATCCCGGCGATCGCCGGGAGACACGACAGGAGTCACCCCCATGCGAATCACCCGGCTCATCGCCGCGGGCGTCATCACGGCCGCCTTCGGCGGGATGCTCGTCGGTTGCTCGTCCGGCACGGACACCGCCTCCGGCGACTGTCATCTCGAGATCCTCGGCCGCGAACGGAGCACCACCGACGAGGAGAGCGCCTGGAGCGAGGTATTCAGCGACTTCGAGGACGAGTACGGCTGCTCGGTCAGCGCCACCTGGAGCGGCGACTTCACCGAGGTCGCCTCCAACCTCAACGCCGCCAAGCTCGCCGGCGAGCAGGTCGACCTCGTCACCACCGCCACCTCGAACTACTCGATGGCACAGGCGGGGCTGCTCATGGACCTCACCGACATCGTCGACCAGTTCGGCGACCGTTTCACCGACAAGGCGCTCGCCGACTTCACCCTCGGCGACCACCTCTGGTCGATGCCCTACGGCGACCAGAGCTACTCGGTGTTCTTCTACAACAAGACCATGTTCGACGACCTCGGCCTCGAGGCCCCGACCAGCTACGCCGAGTTCGCCGAGGTCGCCGGCGTGCTCGCCGACAACGGCATCACCCCGGTCGTCGAGGGCGGCAGCGACACCTGGTCGTGGCCGATGTGGCTCATGGCCACCATCGGCGAGGAGAGCGGCAACGACTCGATCGCGACGCTGCGGTCCGTGCTCTCGGGCGACGCCTCCTTCACCGACCAGGAGTGGGTCGACGCCTACGCCGACATCCAGAAGTTCGCCGAGGACGGGCTCATCGACTCCGACGTGCTCGACACCGACGGATCCGGCGCGCTCGCCGCGATCGCGCAGGGCAAGGCGGCCATGACCTACAACGGCTCGTGGACCCTCGCGAGCGCCCGCGAGCTCGACACCGACTTCGAGTGGGGCGTGTTCCTGTTCCCGGTCATCGACCCCTCCTCGGGCGCCACCGGAACCTCCAGCGGCACGACCGAGGACGGCATCGCCATGAGCGCCTCGATCGACCCGGACAACATCCCGATGGCCTCGCAGTTCCTCGAGTACATCTCCCGCCCCGAGGTCGCGACCAAGATCATGACCCCGCAGAGCATGATCTCGCCCTCCGTCATCGGCGTCGACCCGGTCGACGACGCGCTCGCCGACCAGATCGTGAACGAGATCCAGCCGGCGACCGTGCAGTGGCTCGACTGGATCTGGCCGAACGAGGTCAACGACGCGACCATCTCGGCCGTGCAGGGGGTGCTCTTCGGCGACGAGTCGCCCGAGGACGCGGCGGCCAGCATGCAGGACGCGCTCGACACCCTCGTCGCGCAGAACGACTACCAGTACGACTGGTGGGATCAGTGGGACGATGCCGACTGGTCGGCCGTGACACCCGCCGAGATCCCGACCGTCGAGGTCGGCTGAGCGGATCCGATCGACCCGGCGGCGTCGCCCTGGCGGCGCCGCCGGGCCCGCGCCGCAGCACCACCCGCACCACCCGTCCCACCGAGGAGAGGCCGCCATGGCCCTGAACACCCTGGATCACGCGGTCGCCGACGCGTCCCGGCGCCGCGTGCGGCGCCGTTCGCAGGCCCGCTCGCTCACGCTCTTCGGCCTCGGCATGGTCGCCCCGGCCGTCGTGCTGTACGCGGCCTTCGTCATCTACCCGCTGCTGCGCGGCGCCTGGATCAGCCTGTTCCGCTGGGACGGCCTCTCGGCCGTCATGACCTGGGTCGGCGTCGACAACTACGTCTGGGCCTTCCAGGACCAGGCGTTCTGGGCGGCGGTTCAGCACACCTTCGTCTACGCGATCGCGACGACGATCGTGAAGAACCTCCTGGGCTTCGTCCTCGCGCTCCTGCTCTCCCGCAACGGCCGGATCATGGGCTTCCTGCGGACCGCCGCGTTCCTGCCGGTGACGATGTCGTTCGTCGTCATCGGGATCCTGTTCTCCTGGATCTTCAACCCCACCTTCGGTCTCGCCGACGGCCTGTTCCAGCTGCTCGGCATCCCGGATCTCGCCCCCGGCTGGCTCAGCGACCCGAACGTCGCGCTGTGGTCGGTCATCTTCGTCGACATCTGGAAGTGGACCGGATTCCACATGGTGCTCTACCTCGGCGCGCTCGCCGCGATCCCCGCCGAGATCAACGAGGCGGCGGCGCTCGACGGCGCCTCCGGCCTGCGCCGGGTGCGGCACATCACGATCCCGCTGATCATCCCGACCCTCGCCTTCAGCACCCTGATCGCGCTCACCGGCGCCTTCGTCTCGAACTACGACCTCGTCTACGTCATGACCGGCGGCGGCCCGATGGGCTCGACCGAGGTCGCCCTCACCTACATCACCAAGCAGAGCCTCGGCACCTCGAAGGTCGGGTACGCGAACGCGATGAGCATGATCCTGTTCGTCGGGGTCGCGGTGCTCGGCGCGCTGCAGCTCTGGTTCATGCGCAGGAGCCGCCGATGACCGCCACCCTCGTGCCCACGCCGACGGGCGCCACCCGACGGGCGCCGCGCCGCCGACGGCGGCGCATCACCCCGAGCGGCGTCGTCGCCGCCATCGTCATGGCGGTGCTCGTCGTCTCCACGCTCTACCCGATGCTGTGGCTGCTGTTCGGCTCGCTCAAGTCCTCCGGCGAGTTCTACACCAACACCTGGGGGCTTCCCGCCGACTGGACGTGGACCAACTTCGCCGACGCCTGGCAGCTCGCCGATCTCGGGGCCCGTTTCCTCAACACGCTGATCGTGACGGCGGGCACCCTCGTGATCCTCGTCCCGGTCGCGAGCATGGCCGGCTACGTGCTCGCCAAGTTCTCGTTCCGCGGGCGCGCGCCGATCTACTACGGCCTGCTGTTCGGCATCACGATCCCCTTCGGCGTGCTCGCCGTGCCGACCATGATCACCACCATCCAGTTCCACCTGTTCAACTCGCTGCTCGGTTTGATCCTCGTGAGCGTCGCCCAGGCGGTGCCCTTCGGCGTGTTCCTCATGGAGACCTTCTTCTCCTCGATCCCCGACGACATCGAGGAGGCGGCGCGCCTCGACGGCTGCAGCCGCTTCGGCGCCTTCGCCCGCGTGATCCTGCCGCTGGCGGTGCCCGGAGTGGCGACGCTCGCGATCTTCACCGGGCTGGGCACCTGGAACGACTACCTGATGGCGAGCGTGCTGCTGCGCTCGGAGGGGATCCAGACCCTCGCCCAGGGCCTCGTGGTCTTCACCGCGAAGCACACGACCGACTACCCGACCCTGTTCGCCGCGCTCGTGACCGTCACGGCACCGATCGTGCTGCTGTACCTGGTGGCGCAGAAGCAGTTCATCCGCGGGATGACGGCGGGCGCGATCCGCTGAGCGGCGCGCCCGCCGCAGGCCCCCGGCCCTCCGGCCTAGTCTTCTGGCGGGGCCGTCCGCATCCGTCCGGCGATCACGTCCATGACCGTCGTGTCGGTGAGCGTCGTCGTGTCGCCCACCTCGCGGCCCTCCGCGACGTCACGCAGCAGCCGGCGCATGATCTTGCCCGAGCGGGTCTTCGGCAGCTCGGAGACGACGAACACCTCGCGAGGGCGCGCGATCGCGCCGATCCGCTCCCCGACATACGCGCGCAGCAGCGTCGGCGCCTCGAGAGCGAGCTCGTCGGCGAAGCGCTGCTTGAGGATGACGAAAGCGACCACCGCCTGCCCTGTGGTCTCGTCGCTCGCGCCGACCACGGCCGCCTCCGCGACGGCCTGGTGCGAGACGAGCGTCGACTCGATCTCCTGGGTGGACAGCCGGTGCCCGGAGACGTTCATGACGTCGTCCACCCGGCCGAGCAGCGTGATGTCGCCATCGGCGTCGACGTGCGCGCCGTCGCCGGCGAAGTAAACCCAGCGGCCGTCCCGGGAGAACTTGGACCAGTAGGTCTCCACGAAGCGGGCCTTGTCGCCCCAGACGCCGCGCAGCATCGCCGGCCACGGCTCGGTGATGGCGAGCAGACCGCCCTGCGGCGGGTCCACCCGGCGGCCGCGCTCGTCGAGGATGTCGACCTGGACGCCGGGCAGCGGTCGCTGCGCGCTGCCCGGCTTGAGCGCCGTGACGCCCGGCAGCGCCGCGATCATGATCGCGCCGGTCTCGGTCTGCCACCAGGTGTCCTCCACCGGCACCCGGCCGGAGCCGATGACGTCGCGATACCAGATCCAGGCCTCGGGGTTGATCGGCTCCCCGACGCTGCCGAGCAGCCGGATCGACGACAGGTCGAAGCCCTCCGGGATCCGCCGGCCCAGCTTCATCGCCGAGCGGATCGCGGTCGGGGCCGAGTAGAAGATCGTCACGCCGTACTTCTGCACGATCTCCCACCACCGTCCGGGATGCGGCGTCTCCGGTGTGCCCTCGTAGATCACCTGGGTCGCGCCGTTCGCGAGCGGACCGTAGACGACGTAGGAGTGGCCGGTGATCCAGCCCACGTCGGCCGTGCACCAGTAGACGTCCGTCTCGGGGTGCAGGTCGAAGACGGTGCGGTGGGTGAACGCCACCTGGGCGAGGTAGCCGCCCGAGGTGTGCAGGATGCCCTTCGGCTTGCCCGTCGTGCCGGAGGTGTACAGGATGAACAGCGGGTTCTCCGCCTCGAAGCCCCGGGCCTCGTGCTCCGCCTCGGCGGCCTCGAGCGCCTCGTGCCACCACAGGTCGCGGCCCTCCCGCCAGGCGACCTCGTTGCCGCCGCGGCGCACGACGAGCACGTGCTCGACGGATTCGGCATCCTCGACCGCCTCGTCGACGGCGGGCTTGAGCGGGTAGACCCTGCCCTTGCGCCACCCGCCGTCGGCGGTGATGACGAGCTTCGCCTCGGCGTCGTCGATCCGCGCCCGGATGCTCTCGGCGCTGAAGCCGCCGAACACCACCGAGTGGATGGCGCCCAGGCGCGCCACGGCGAGCATCGCGACGACGGCCTCGGGGATGAGCGGCAGGTAGATCGCGACGCGGTCGCCTTGCCCGATGCCGAGGGCGGTGAGCGCGTTGGCCGCGCGCTTGACCTCGGCGGTCAGCTCGGCGTAGCTGATCGCACGACTGTCACCCGGCTCGCCCTCGAAGTGCAGCGCGATCCGGTCGCCGTGGCCGGCCTCGACGTGCCGGTCGAGGCAGTTGTAGGCGACATTGAGCGTGCCGTCGGCGAACCAGCGGGCGACGGGGGCCCGCGACCAGTCGAGCACCTCCGTGAACGGGCGGTGCCAGCTGAGCAGCTCGCGGGCCTGGCGGGCCCAGAACGCGAGCCGGTCGGCCGTCGCCTCCTCGTAGAGCTCGGCGGAGGCGACCGCGTTCGCCGCGAACTCGGGGCTCGGCGGGAACCGGCGGCTCTCGACGAGCAGGCTGTCGATCTGGTCTTCGGACATCGTCATCCTCCGCGGGTGGGTGATCGCGACCGCCGGCCTCGCCCTGGGCGAACGCGGCAGTCGGGTCGATCCTAGGTCGCGGCGCGGGGTCCGTCCGGGACCGTGACGGCGGGCCACGGCACGCAGTCTGAACATGCCCTCCGAACCGGGGCGATTGGCCGTTGCGCACGGCATCCACCGCGCTACACTGACAGCCGTCAGCTTCGCAAGTTTGACGGGCAACGCGCATCGATTCCCCCCAATCAGCCGTTGCCGTGGCGGCGCCTGTTACCCCCCAACGGGCGCCGCCCCTCTTTTAACCGGGCCCTCTCCTGTGAGCCGTGCTCCTCCACGCGTGCTCCTCCACACCGCGGCCGCGGCCGCGGCTGTCCGGATGCCCCGGGCCGGGGCATCGCCGACCGCCCGGGCCCCCTAGGGTCGCCGCCATGACCGAGGCCGAGAGATTCGTCGCCCGTCCGCCCGGCGCCACCTCGGCGCCGCCCGGACGTGCGGCCGCGGCCGAGTTCGGGCCCCTCGCCGCGCTCGTGGCGGATGCCGCCGTGACCGACGTCTTCGTCACCGGCGGCGGACGGGTCTGGGCCGACCGGGGCGCCGGCCTCGACGCGGCGGGCGTGACGCTCGCCGAGCCCGAGGCGCGGGCGCTCGCCGTGCGCCTGCTCGCCCTCGGCGGGCGGCACATCGACGAGGCCAGCCCCTGCGTGGACGCTCGGCTCGCCGGCGGCATCCGGGTGCACGCCGTGCTGCCGCCGGTGTCGACGAGCGGCACCCTGCTGTCCGTCCGGCTGCCGCGGCTCGAGGCGCTCGGCCTCGCCGACCTCGAGGCCGCCGGGTTCTTCGGCGAGCCCGGCCTCGCGCTCGTGCGCGGGCTCGTGGCCCGGCGGGCGAACGTTCTCGTCTCCGGTGCCGGCGGTGCCGGCAAGACCACCCTGCTCGCGGCGATGCTCGCCGCCGCCCCGCCGGGCGAGCGGATCGTCGTCATCGAGGACGTCGCCGAGCTGCGCATCGACCACCCGCACGTCGTCGGCCTGGAGGCGCGGCAGGCGAACCTGGAGGGCGCGGGGGAGGTGGGGCTCGCCCGGCTGGTGCGGGAGGCGCTGCGGATGCGCCCGGACCGGCTCGTGCTCGGCGAGTGCCGCGGCGCCGAGGTGCGCGAGCTGCTCTCGGCGCTCAACACCGGCCACGACGGCGGTGCCGGCACCATCCACGCCAACTCCCTCGCCGACGTGCCCGCCCGGCTCGAGGCGCTCGGCGCGGTGGCCGGGCTCGGCGAGCTCGCCCTCGCCCGGCAGGCGGTGAGCGCGATCGACGCCGTGCTGCATCTCGAGCGTGTCGACGGCGCGCGGCGCCTCGTTGCGGCCGGCCGGCTCGTGCTCGATCCGCGCGGCCGGCTGGCGGTGGCACCGCTCGCGGCGGAGGGCGCGGCGTGAGCGTCGAGGGTCTGGCCCGGCTCGTGCACCGGCTGAGCGTGCTGCTCGCTGCGGGCGTGGCGCCGGCGCGCGCCTGGGCGCTGCTCGACGAGGCCGAGGCGAGGCCGGCCGGCGATCCCGGGGCGAGGACGACCGGCGGCATCGCCGCGCGGGCGGCCGAGGC
>JASGFF010000022.1:0-38897 GCA_047605685.1 Microbacteriaceae bacterium | reverse complement strand
GCGCGGGCCGGCCGGGCGCGACATCCGCGTCGGGGCGCGCCGGTGAGCGCGCTCGTCGCCGCCGACGACGCCCTCGACCGCCGCGCCGGCGCCGTGCACCGCCTGAACCCGGTCGCAAAGCTCGCCGCGGCGCTCGTGGTCGCGATCGTGCTCGTGCTCAGCATCGACGCGGTCTCCGCGGGGGTCGCCCTCGCCCTCGAGCTCGTGCTGTTCCGCTGGGCCGGCGTCGGCTGGCGCGTGTTCTGGCGCCGCACGGCGGTGATCTGGCTCACGGCGCCGCTCACCGGCGTGACGATCGCGCTCTACGGCGAGCAGTCCGGCCGGGTCTGGCTGCACTGGCTCGTCGTGACCGTGAGCGAGGGCTCGGTGACGCTCGCCGTCGCGACCGTGCTGCGAGTGCTCGCCATCGGCCTGCCGAGCGTGGTGCTGTTCGTCACCGTCGACCCCACCGACCTCGCCGACGGCCTCGCACAGCTGCTGCGCCTGCCGGCCCGGTTCGTGCTCGGCGCCCTCGCCGGCCTGCGGCTCATCGGCCTGTTCTGGCAGGACTGGTCCTCGCTCGAGCTGGCCCGGCGCGCCCGCGGGCTGGCCGACCACGGCCGGCTGCGCCGCTTCGCCAGCCAGGCGTTCGCGCTGCTCGTGCTCTCGATCCGGCGCGGCAGCAAGCTCGCCACCGCCATGGAGGCCCGCGCCTTCGGCGGCGACACGCCGCGCACCTGGGCGCGCGAGTCGCGGTTCGGATGGCGCGAGTGGCTGCTCATCGGCATCGGCGCCGCCGTCGCCGTCGTCGCCGTCGCCGTCTCGGTCGCGACCGGCTCCTGGAACCTCATCGTGGGACGCTGAGCGGCATGCACGTCGAGCCGGGCGCCGCCGTCGATCCCGCCGCCGCTGATCCCGCCGTCCTCGCGGACCTCGTCGCCCGGGCCCGGGCGACGGGCGGCCGCCCGGTGCTGCTCGTCGACGGCGGCTCCGGTGCCGGCAAGTCGACGCTCGCCGGCCCGCTCGCCGCGGCGCTGCACGCCCAGCTCGTGCGCCTCGACGACCTCTACCCGGGCTGGGACGGCCTCGAGGCGGCATCCCGGGCCGTCGTGACCGATGTGCTGCGACCGGAGCGGCCCGGCTGGCGCGGCTGGGACTGGGCGCGCGAGCGGCCGGCCGGCTGGCATCCGCTCGACCCGCGGGCGGCGCTCGTCGTCGAGGGCAGCGGCGCGCTCAGCCGCGCCGCCCGCGAGCGCGCCGACCTGGCGATCTGGATCGACTGCCGCCCCGAGGAGCGCCGCCGTCGCGCCCTCGCCCGCGACGGGGACCGCTACGCGCCGCACTGGCTGCGCTGGGCCGCCCAGGAGGCGGCGTTCTTCGCCCGAGAGCGGCCCGACCTGCTCGCCGACGTCGTACTGGCCGGGTAACACGTCGTCATCCCCGCCGCGCGCCGGGCGTCGCGGCTAGCGTTGTGTCGCCCCCGGGGAGCATCGCTGAGAGGACGGCCCGGCCGTCGACCCGTGGAACCTGGCCGGCGCGAGCGCGGCGAGGGAGCGGGCCCATCCCAGCAGGAGGCCCCGTGCGCGTCACCCTCGTCCAGGAGTACTTCCACCCGTGGCCGAACTCGGCCGGCTTCCACCTCGCCCGCGCCCGCGGCTGGTACGCCGAGCTCGGCATCGACCTCGAGCTGCGCACGCCGGACCCGGGCCGCGGCGACGGCCTCGGCTACCTCGCTCGGGCGGAGGCCGACCTCGCGGTGGTCCCGAGCAACCGCCTGCTGGTGCGCCGGGAGGCCGGCGAGCCGCTCGTCGCGATCGCCGCGGTCAACCAGCGCGGCCTCGAGACGCTGCGTACCCGCCGCGACAGCGGCATCGAGCGGCTCGGCCAGCTGCAGGGCCGGCGCGTCGCGCTCAACCCGACACCGCGCGGCCTCGCGATCGTCCGCGCGCTCATCGCGAGCGACGGCGGCGACCCGGCCGACTTCGTCGTCGTCGACGCGGGCGCCCGCGAGCTCGACCCGGCCGACGGCTTCGGCGGCCGGGCGGATGCCAGCTTCGGCTCCTATTGGGCCTGGGACGTGCTGCTCAGCGCCCTGCCCCCGGAGCAGGAGCGCAGCTGGCGGGTCGACGACGCCCTGGGGCTGCGCTACCACTCCTACCTGCTCGCCGCGCGGGAGGAGCGCGTCGAGCGCGACCGCGCGCTCCTCGAGGACCTGCTCGCCGTGACCGAGCGCGGCTTCCGCGCGGCGGCCGCCGAGCCGGACGCCGCGGCCGCCGTGCTCGAGCGGGTGATCCCGTACTTCCCGGAGCGGGTCATCCGGCGCTCGCTCGCCGCGATCGCGCCGACCTGGGCGCACGAGGGCCGCTGGGGCGCGATCCGCGCCGAGCTCGTCGGCCCCTATGCGCGCTGGCTCGCCGACGCCGGCATCCTGCGCTCGCCCGAGCGCTGGCCGGAGGCGCTGCACCCGCTTGCACCGCCGCGGCGCGCGACCGAGGCGGTGGCCTCGTGAGCGACGCCCCCGTGAGCGGAGCCCCGGCGGCCGGCCCGCTGCTGTCGGCGCTCGAGCTCGAGCGCGAGCTCAGCTCCGGGCATCCGCCCGCCGTGCTCGACGCGAGCCACCTGCTGCACGCCCCGCGCTTCGACGGCGACCACCGGCACGACAGCGGGCGCGCCCGCTGGGAGGCGGCGCGCATCCCGGGCAGCGTGCACGTCGAGGTCACCGAGGGCTTCAGCGTCGCGGGCGCACCGCAGCACTACAGCCATCCCGAGCCGCAGGCGCTCGCGGACGTGCTCGCCGCGCTCGGCGTGACGCGCGCTCGCCGCGTCGTCGTGGCCGACTCCACCGGCGGCCTGTTCGCCGCCCGGCTGTGGTATCTGCTCGACTGGATCGGCGTGGACGTGCGCGTGCTCGACGGGGGTGTGCCGGCCTGGCGGGCCGCCGAGCTGCCGGTGGAGAGCGGTCCGGCACCGGCACCGGTGCCGGTGCCGAGTTGGCCCGCCGTCGCCGTGCGGGATGCCTGGGTCGAGCGCGACGAGCTCGTGGCGCGGGCCGCGGACGACGCCCGGCCGCTCGTCTGCGGCCTGCCGACCGCATCCTTCGACGGCTCCGCGCCGACCCGTTACGCCCGTCGCGGCCGCATCCCCGGCAGCGTCAGCGTGCCCGCGCGCGACCTGTTCGGTCCCGGCGGCCTCCTGGCCGCGCCGGCCGCGGTGCGCGCCGCGTACCGCGCGGCCGGCGTCGGCCTCGGCCCGGAGGATGCGGAGGTGCTGCTCTACTGCGGCGGCGGCATCTCGGCGGCCGCGAACGCCCTCGCGCTCGCCGCCGTCGGCGTGCGCCGGGTGCGCGTCTACGACGGCTCCCTGGAGGAGTGGGCCGCCGACCCGGCGCTGCCGCTCGAGCTCGGCTGACGGTCGGCGCCGCCCTGGATGGCCGGTTCAGCCCTGGCCGGTTCAGCCCTGGCCGGTTCAGCCCTGGCGTCGGGGCTACGCCCAGCCGAGGCGGTGCAGCCGCTCGTCGTCGATCCCGTAGTAGTGCGCGATCTCGTGCACGAGGGTGATGTGCACCTGCTCGCGCAGCTCGTCGACGGAGGACACCGTGTCGAGCAGCGGCTCGCGGTAGAGGATGATGCGGTCCGGCAGCTCCCCGAAGCCGTACCGGCCGCGCCGGGTGACGTCCACCCCGTCGTAGAGGCCGAGCAGGTCGAGCGAGCCGTCCTCGGGGCGGTCCTCGGTGACGAAGACCACGTTCTCCAGGCCGTCGAGCATGTCGGCCGGCAGCGCGTCGAGCTCCTCCGCGCAGATGCGCTCGAACTCCTCCTCGGGCAGCGCTATCACCGGTCGACCGCCCGCACGAGGGACTCCTGGGCGAAGCCCAGCCAGTCGTAGACCTCGGCGAGGGCCCGAGACTGCTCGTCCGCGGTGGACGGGCCGTCGCCGTCGGGCGGCCCGTCCTCGTCGAGGATGCCGAGCCGGTCGGCTACCACC
This sequence comes from Microbacteriaceae bacterium, assembly GCA_047605685.1. Lineage (GTDB taxonomy): Bacteria > Actinomycetota > Actinomycetes > Actinomycetales > Microbacteriaceae > JAUASV01. The sequence goes on along the minus strand of JASGFF010000022.1, from coordinate 34,934 downwards.
AGGCGCAGGTCGGTGAGCGTGCGCAGCCATGCCTGGGCCTCCTCCTCGCCGAGGAGCACGTCGCCGCTCACCGCCGTCGCCAGCACCACCCGGGCGTTCGCGGCCTTGCGGCTCGCCAGGCCGCGCTCGGTCATCCGCCGCCACTCGCGCGAGGCCTCGACGTCGTCGCGGTAGGCGTCCGGCAGCAGCCGGGCGAGAGCACTGTCCTCGGGCGGCGCCTCCGATCCGCCGAACACGAGCCCGTCGAGCCCGTCGATCCCGCCCGGCCCGCTGAGCCCGCCCGGCTCACTGAGCCCGCCCATTCCGCCCGGCCCGCTGCCGGCCGCTCCGGGCGCGGTGAGCGGCTCGAGCAGGCCGCCGAGCTGCCCGGCGAGGGAGCGCAGCAGGGTCGCCTCGGCCGCATCCAGCCGGGTGAGGTAGCCGTGCCGGCGGCGGGTGAACGCCCTCATGCCCCGTCCCGCTGCACCGTCGCCCACAGACCGTAGTCGTGCATGGCCTCGACGTGGCGCTCCATCTCCTCGCGGGCACCGGACGCCACGACCGCCCGCCCCTCGGTGTGCACCCGCAGCATGAGGCGCTCGGCCCGGTCGGCGGGCATGCCGAAGTAGCTGCGGAACACGTAGGAGACGTAGCTCATCAGGTTGACCGGGTCGTTCCAGACCACCGTCTGCCAGGGCCGGTCGTCGGCGGGCGCCTGGCGCAGCTCGACCCGCTCGGTGGTCTGCGTCATCCGCCCCGCCTGTCCTCGGTGCCACGGCGACCCGTCCCGCGTCGCGGAGGGGCGACGTCGCGGGAGGGGACGTGGGGTGATCGACGGGGCTTGAACCCGCGACCCCCTGGACCACAACCAGGTGCTCTACCAACTGAGCTACGACCACCATGCGCGGCGCTCGGCCGCAGCCCGTCGATCCTATTACAGCTGATGGGCCTATTACAGCTGACGGGTTACAGGTGACGGGCGTAGTCCGCCACCGTCGCCGCCGAGATCGCCTGCAGCTGCTCGGTGGTCGGGCCGGGCTCGCCGACGAACATCGCGCTGCGGTAGTAGGCGAGCTCCCGGATCGACTCGAGGATGTCGGCGAGCGCGCGGTGCCCGCCGTCCTTCGCCGGGGCGTTGAAGTACACCCGGGGCAGCCAGTGCCGGGCGAGCTCCTTGATGCTCGACACGTCCACGCTGCGGTAGTGCAGGTGCTTGTCGACCCGCGGCATGAACTTGGCGATGAAGCCGCGGTCGGTGCCGATCGTGTTGCCGGCGAGCGGCGCCGTGGCCTCGGCGGGGACGAAGCGCAGGATGTACTCGAGCACCGCGTACTCTGCGTCGGCGAGCGACACCCCGTTCGGGATCTCGTCGATGAGCCCGCTCTTGGTGTGCATCGCTCGCACGAAGTCGTTCATGTTCTCCAGCGCGGACCGGTCCGGGCGGATGACCACGGAGAGCCCCGGGTCGACGGGCAGGAGGTCGTAGCCGGTGATGACGACGGCCACCTCGACGAGCTCGTCGACCTCGAGGTCGAGCCCGGTCATCTCGCAGTCGATCCAGACGAGACGATCGGCCGCGGAACCCATGCCCTCACCCTATCGGCCGCCCCCGACCCCCGCCCCGGCCGGTGCGAGGGGCTGCCTCGGCCGGCCCGGCTCCGCCCGTCCCCGCCCCGGTGGGCGGGCCGGGCGGAGGCGGGGCGCCGCTCAGGCGATGGCCTCCTCGCCGAGCGCGATGTTCTCCGCCTCCTGCTCGGGCGTCTCCTCCGCCTCGTCGACGTGGCGCAACGTGCGCCTGCCGACCAGCAGCACGGCGGTGGCGACGAACAGGGCGATGACGCCGAACCAGAACGGCACGGGGGAGAGCATGTTCGAGCCGGCGAGTGCCGCCGTGACGGGCGGGGCCACGGCGCCGCCGACGAAGCGCACGCCCGAGTAGGCGCTCGAGGCCACCGAGCGGGGCAGGTCGGTGGCCTCCATCACGCACTCGGTGATGACCGTGTTGTTGATGCCGAGCAGCAGCCCGCCGACGACGATGCAGCTCACGAGCGCCGTCGCCGAGTCGGTGAGGAAGGATGCCACGAGCAGGTCGATGCCGAGCAGCGGCAGCACGATCGCGATGACGGTGGTGCGCCGCATCCGCGCGGTGAGCATGGGCGCGACCCACACCGAGGTGATCGCGACGGCCAGGCCCCAGCCGAAGAACGTCAGGCCCGTGGAGAGCGCGTCGAAGCCGTGCTCGAACAGCGGGTAGGGCGTCCAGGCGAGCAGCGTGAAGAAGCCGAGGTTGTAGCACAGCGCGGTGACGGCGAGCACGGTGAGGGCGGGCCGACCGAGTGCCCGGAACGGCGCCGAGAGCGGCACCGGCTGGCGTGCCTCGGCGGGGTTGCGCCTCAGCAGCACGGTGATGAGCACGAGCGCGATGAACATGAGCGCCGCGACGCCGAAGAACGGGCCCTTCCAGCTGATCGAGCCGAGGCTGCCGCCGAGCAGCGGGCCGATGGCGATGCCGACGCCGAGGGCCGCCTCGTAGAGGATGATCGCGCTCGCCGTGCCGCCCGAGGCGGCTCCGACGATCGTGGAGAGCGCCGTCGAGATGAACAGGGCGTTGCCGAGGCCCCAGCCGGCGCGGAATCCGATGATCGCCCAGACGTTCGGGCTGAGCGCCGCGGCCAGCGCGAAGGCGACGATGACGGCGAGACCGATCATCAGGGTGCGCTTGGGCCCGAGGCGGCTGGACACCCAGCTCGTGAAGAACATGGCGATGCCGGTCACGAGCAGGTAGCTCGTGAACAGCAGCTCGGTCTGCGCCGCGGTCGCGTCGAGCTCCTTCGAGATGCTCGCGAGGATCGGGTCGACGAGGCCGATGCCCATGAAGGCGATCACGGCGGCGAAGGCGACGGCCCAGACAGCCCGGGGCTGTCGGAGGATGCTCGGCGCCTCGGTGGGATGCGTGCTCACGCGATGGTGTCCTTCCTGTTCTGTCCGGTCAGCGGGTCGGTGCCGTTCAGCCGCGAGCGCAGGATGCGCGCGGCCTCGTCGAGAGTCCGCCACTGCGCCTCGGTCAGGCCGGCGAAGGCGGTGGAGGTCGCCTCGACGAGCGCGCGGCGGTAGTCGGCGAGCGCGGCGCGGCCGCGGTCGGTAATGACGATGAGCCAGGCGCGGGCGCTCTCGGTGTCGGCGATCCGGCGCACCCACTCATCGGCGGCGAGGCCGTGCACGACCTTGGTCATGCCGGGCTGGCTCACCCGGACGGCGCGGGCGAGGTCGCCGACCCGGTGCGGTCCAGCGCTCTCCAGCACGCTGAGCGCGGTCCAGACGGCGGACGACTGCGGGTAGCCTGTGCGCAGCCCGGACTCCCGGATGATGCGGCTGGACGCCATCAGCAGCGTCGCGACGCTCTCCCGACGATCGATTGCCATATGGCAAGTATATGCATAACCGGGTTATGCGACCGGGGCATCGGCGCGGGCTGCGGGCCCGGCAGTGCGGGCCCGGCGGCGCGGGTCCGGCGGCGGCGGTTCGGCGGCGGGAGTTCGTTAGCGTGGGTGGGTGACAGTCCTCGTCGTGATCGTGCTCGTCCTCAACGCCGCCTTCAACCTGTTCAGCTGGCCCCGCTTCCTCGCCCGGGTCGCGGCGGATCCCCGGGCCCGCGACGCCGAGGGGCGTGCCACCCGCTTCCTCACGGTGCACCGCGTGCTCGTCGGCATCGCGATCGCGCTCGCCGTGGCGTCCGTGCTTGTCGCGGTGCTCACGCTCGTCGTGCGCTGAGAGCGCCCAGCCCGCGCGCCCGGAACGCCGAGTCGCGCAGGGCCCGCCGGAGGGCCCCCCCGGAGGGATTCGAACCCCCGACCTGGTGGGTAGAAACCACTCGCTCTGTCCGCTGAGCTACGGGGGGAAGGCCACTCCAGTATGCCGTGAGGGGCGGGCTCCCGGCGGACTCGCCCCGGGGAGGCCGTCGCCGGTGTTCAGGTCTCGTCGCGGGCGGCGTCGGTGGCGTCCGTGGATGGATGCCCCGTCGTCGGGTAGGTACGCTGCGGCCCGGCACCCGGCTCAGGGGCGGCGGCCTGCTCGGCGGCGGCCGGTGCCGGGCCGGCCGAGTGCGTCGGGCCGGCCGAGTACGTCGGGGCGGCGGCGGTCGTCGCCGTCGCGGCGCCGAGGCCGACCGGCGGGTAGGGGAAGGCCGCCGTCGCGGTCGTCTCCGGCCGCGCGGCGGCGGCGGCGGTCGCGGGGGCGCTCAGAGGCGCGCTCACGGGCGCGGCGATGTCGGTCACCGGCGTCGCCGTCGCGGCGGGGGCGGGCAGGTCGGCGAGCGCCGTCGACAGTGTGGTCGTCGACAGCGCGGTCGTCGCGGCGGGGCTCGCCGGCGTGACGCTCGGCGTCGTCGAGACCGGGGGCTCGTGCAGGTCCGCCACGCCACCCTCGGCGGCGGCGAGCTCGCGGGTGCTCAGCCCGGATGCCGCGGTCGCCGCCTCCTCGGCGGCCCAGCGCTGCTGCTGCTCGACGAGCTCGGCGTCGGCGGAGGCGTCCTCGAAGCGGAAGCGCTCCAGATCGAGCGCGAACAGTCGGCGCGCCCGGCGCGGGTGCGACTGCCATTCCAGCAGCCGGTCCCGGAACTCCTCGTAGGTCTGCTGTGCGCGGAAGCTGAAGCCGGCGGAGTCGCGTCGCATCGCGCGGATCTCGTGGGCGGCCCAGTCGGCGGCCGCGGCGGCGCCGGTGGCGGGCAGCAGCCGCAGGCGCACATCGGCTGCGGCGAACTGGGCCTCTGCGTGGCGCTGGGCCGCGGCGTCGAGGCTGCTCCAGAGCGTCGCCGGGCCTGCCGACTCGATCATCGCCGCCACGGCCGCGGCCTGCAGCTCGCTGCGGTGCAGCTCGAGCACCCGGCGCGTCGATCCGCGGCCGAGGAAGGCACCGATGAGCCCGGCCACGAGGATCGCCACGAAGGGCAGGATCGTCGTCGCGATGACGTTCTGGCCCTGGTCGGATCCCAGCCAGTCGATGAGGTCGTTCCACCACTGCATGGCGGGCACTGTATCCCCCGCACGGGGGAGTGCCCCGGTGGCACGCCCGATCAGTGGCCGCTCCCGGCGAAAGCTCAGCCCGCCGCGAGCGCGTCGAGGGCGTCCTCGAGGCTCCAGAACTCGCCGACCGGGGCGAATCCGCGTCGGGAGGCGCACATCCGCCGTGCCGCGAAGCGGACGCCGCCGGCGGCGCGCTCGACGTAGCCGCAGACGGCGCCCGATGGCCGGGTGACCCGCCAGAGCGTCTCGGTGACCTGCAGGGCCGTGACGCCGGGCCGGACGGCCGGGCGCGCGGCCGCGGGAGCGATGGCATTGGGAGTGATGATCGTCATGTCGTCCTTTCGAACATCGGTGAGTCTCGCGGCCCGGCCTGCCGCGCTGTCGCCCGTGACGATACGGGCAGCCCCCGACAGCGCGATCGGCCGGGCGGCGCGACCGGCCCGACAGCGCGATCGGCCCGACAGCGCGATCGGCCCGACAGCGCGATCGGCCCGGCGGCGCTCAGCGCAGCCGGGTGCCGTCCACGGCGTGCGGCTCGATCGCCGCCAGCTCCTCTGCGGTGAGCGCGGGGGCGTCGAGGGCGGCGACCGTGTCGCGCAGCTGGGCGGCGCTCGAGGCGCCGACAAGCGCGCTCGCGACGGCCCGCTGGCGCAGCGTCCAGCAGATCGCGAGCTGGGCGAGGCTCTGGCCGCGGCCGGCGGCGATCTCGCCGAGCGCCCTCACCCGGCCCAGGTAGAGCTCCGAGATCGGGCCGGGAGTCAGCCAGCGCCCCTCCGCGGCCCGCGAGCCGGTGGGGATCGTGCCGTCGATGTAGCGGTCGGTGAGCAGGCCCTGCTCGAGCGGCGAGAACACGATCGCGCCGGTGCCGAGCTCCTCGAGCACCGGGAAGAGCGGCTCGTTGCGCCGGTCGAACATGCTGTAGCGCGGCTGGTGGATCGTCAGCGGCACGCCGAGGGCCGCCAGGGCGGCGTGCGCGGCGCGCGTCTGCTCCGGGTCGTAGTTGGAGATGCCGACGTACAGCGCCTTGCCCTGCTGCACGGCCGTCGCGAGCGCGCCCATCGTCTCCTCGACGGGCGTGTCGGGATCGGGCCGGTGCGAGTAGAAGACGTCGACGTGGTCGAGGCCCATCCGCCGCAGCGAGGCGTCCAGCGAGGAGAGCAGGTGCTTGCGCGATCCGCCGTCCTGGTACGGGCCGACGAGCCCCTCGCGGTTCGGCATCCCGTAGCCGGCTTTCGTCGAGATGACCAGCTCGTCGCGGTACGGCGCGAGGTCGGCGGCGAGCATCCTGCCGAAGCGCTCCTCGGCGCCGCCCGGCGGCGGCCCGTAGTTGTTGGCGAGGTCGATGTGCGTCACACCCAGGTCGAGGGCCGTGCGAAGGATGTCGCGCTGCACCTCGAACGGGCGGTCGTGGCCGAAGTTGTTCCACAGCCCGAGGGACACCCGGGGCAGCAGCAGCCCGCTGCATCCCACCCGGGAATAGCGGGCGTTCCGGTAGCGGTCGGATGCAGCGGTGTAGGGCACCGCCCAAGGCTAGGCTCTCCCCATGCAGACCTTCGTGCTCGCGGGCGGCTGCTTCTGGTGCCTCGACGCCGTGTACCGCACGATCGAGGGCGTCGCCGAGGTCGTCTCCGGCTACACGGGCGGCAGCACGTCGCATCCCTCCTACGAGCGGGTGTGCACCGGGACGACCGGTCACGCCGAGGCGGTGGCGGTCGAATTCGATCCCGAGCTCGTGCCGGAGACGGTGATCCTCGACGTGTTCTTCACCCTGCACGACCCGCGGCAGCTGAACCGGCAGGGCGCCGATGTGGGCACCCAGTACCGCTCGGCGATGTTCTTCGCGGATGACGCGCAGCGCGCCCTGTTCGAGGCGGCGCGCGATCGCGCCGCGCAGCTCTGGGACGGCGAGGCGGTGACCACGATCGAGCCGCTCGGGCAGTTCTGGCCGGCGGAGGACTACCACCAGGACTTCTTCGCGAAGAACCCCGGGCAGGGCTACTGCCTCGCCGTCGCGGTGCCCAAGGTGAACAAGGTGCGCGCCTCGTTCGCCCGTTACGTCCGCTGAGCCTGATTCCTGCCGCGAGAGCGGCGCTCCTCCTGCGCGGGAACGGTGCCGCCGCGCGGCGCGCAGCGGCCGGATTCCGCGGGGCGCCGATCGCTCCTCCACCGGTGCCCGGCGGCGGCCGTCGTCCCCGTCCGGGCCGGCGGCGGCGATCGCACCGGCCCGGTCCCGGCACACTCTCCGGCGTCGGGTCCCGCGGCGGCCATCCCCCGGCACGAGCCGCCGCCGCGGGGCCCGGCGCCCCCTGATCCGCAACTCTGATCCGCAACCCAGATCCGCAACCGCGACCCGCAATCGAACGGAGCAGCCCGTGTCCGAGACCATCACCGTCGTCGGCTTCATCGCCACCGACCCCCGCCACCTCGTCACCGGCGAGGCCCTGCCCATCACCTCGTTCCGGCTCGCCTCGACGTCCCGGCGCTTCGACCGCGGCTCGAGCAGCTGGGTGGATGGCGAGACGAACTGGTTCACCGTCAACGCCTTCCGTCAGCTCGCGCTCAACGCGAACGCGAGCCTGCGCAAGGGCGATCGCGTCGTCGTCAGCGGGCGGCTGCGGGTGCGCGGCTGGGCGGCTGGCGACAAGAGCGGCACCGCGGTGGAGATCGACGCGGACGCCATCGGCCACGACCTCGTCTGGGGGACGACCGCGTTCACGCGCACCCTGATCGCGAGCCGCTCCGGCGGGCCCGTGGAGCCCGAGGCGGCCGATGTGCTCGAGGCGGCCGATGCGCCCGAGTCCGCACCCGATGCGCCCGAGTCCGCATCCCCGGCGACCGAGTCGGCACCCGAGCCGCTCGCGGTGCCGTTCTAGCGGCCGGCTTCTGCGGACGGCCGGCGCGGGGGCCGGACGGAGGCGCTCCCTAGGATGGTCGGCATGGCCGAATACATCTACAGCATGGTCCGTGCCCGCAAGGCCGTCGGCGACAAGCTCATCCTCGATGACGTCACGATGTCGTTCTTCCCCGGCGCGAAGATCGGCGTCGTCGGCCCGAACGGGGCCGGCAAGTCGACGATCCTGAAGATCATGGCCGGCCTCGACCAGCCCTCCAACGGGGAGGCGCGGCTCAGCCCGGGCTACACCGTCGGCATCCTCATGCAGGAGCCCGAGCTCGACGAGTCGAAGACGGTGCTGGAGAACGTGCAGGAGGGTCTCGGCGCCATCAAGGCCAAGGTCGACCGCTTCACCGAGATCTCGGCGCTCATGGCCGAGCCGGACGCCGACTTCGACGCCCTGCTCGCCGAGATGGGCACGCTGCAGGAGGAGATCGACGCCGCCGACGCCTGGGACCTCGACTCGCAGCTCGAGCAGGCGATGGATGCGTTGCGCTGCCCGCCGTCCGACGCGCCGGTGACGACGCTCTCCGGGGGGGAGAAGCGCCGGGTGGCGCTCACCCGGCTGCTGCTGCAGAAGCCCGACCTGCTGCTGCTGGACGAGCCGACCAACCACCTCGACGCCGAGAGCGTGCTCTGGCTCGAGCAGTTCCTGCAGCGCTACCCGGGCGCCGTGCTCGCCGTCACCCACGACCGGTACTTCCTCGACCACGTCGCCGAGTGGATCGCCGAGGTGGACCGCGGCCACCTCTACCCCTACGAGGGCAACTACTCCACCTACCTGGAGAAGAAGGCCGCCCGCCTCGAGGTGCAGGGCAAGAAGGACGCCAAGCTCGCCAAGCGGCTCGCCGGCGAGCTGGAGTGGGTGCGCTCGAACGCGAAGGGACGGCAGGCCAAGTCGAAGGCCCGGCTCGCCCGCTACGAGGAGATGGCGGCCGAGGCGGAGCGGACCCGGGTGCTCGACTTCGAGGAGATCGTCATCCCGGCCGGGCCGCGCCTGGGCGCCCAGGTGATCGAGGCGCGCGGCCTGCGCAAGGCCTTCGGCGACCGGATGATCATCGACGGCCTGAGCTTCACGCTGCCGCGCAACGGCATCGTCGGCGTCATCGGCCCGAACGGCGTCGGCAAGACCACGCTGTTCAAGACGATCGTCGGCATCGAGCCGCTCGACTCGGGCGAGCTGCGGGTCGGCGAGACCGTCGACATCAGCTACGTCGACCAGTCCCGCGCCGGCATCGACCCGAACAAGACGCTGTGGGAGGTGGTCTCCGACGGCCTCGACTTCATCCAGGTGGGCAAGCAGGAGATCCCGAGCCGTGCCTACGTCAGCCAGTTCGGCTTCAAGGGCCCGGACCAGCAGAAGAAGGCGGGCGTGCTCTCCGGCGGCGAGCGCAACCGGCTCAACCTCGCGCTCACGCTCAAGCAGGGCGGCAACCTGCTGCTGCTCGACGAGCCCACCAACGACCTCGACGTCGAGACGCTCGGCAGCCTGGAGAACGCGTTGCTGGAGTTCCCCGGCTGCGCCGTCGTCATCACCCACGACCGCTGGTTCCTCGACCGGATCGCGACCCACATCCTGGCCTGGGAGGGCACCGAGGACGATCCGGCGCACTGGCACTGGTTCGAGGGCAACTTCGAGGGCTACGAGCAGGACAAGATCCGGCGCCTCGGCCCGGATGCCGCGAAGCCGAGCCGGGCCAGCTACCGCAAGCTCACCCGCGACTGAGCCGCGGAGAGAGATGACTCGCATCCACGTCGCCATCCCGCTGCGGTGGAGCGACTTCGACGCCTATGCGCACGTCAACAACGCCGAGATGCTGCGGCTGCTCGAGGAGGCCCGCATCCAGGCGTTCTGGCGGCCCGACGCGGGCGACAGCGGGCGGGACACCGCCGTGCTCGACTCCCGGCCCGGGGCCGAGACCCTCTCGCTCATCGCGCGGCAGGAGGTCGAGTACCTCGCTCCGATCCCGTACATGCGCGCCCCCGTCGACGTGGAGCTGTGGATCGGCCGGCTCGGCGGCGCGAGCCTCGAGGTCTGCTACGAGCTCTATCCGCCGCCGGGCGTCTCGCCGCGCACCCTGTTCACCCGCGCCTCGTCCACGATCGTGCTCGTCGCGGCCGCGACCGGGCGCCCGGTGCGCATCCCGGAGGCGATGCGCGAGGCCTGGGCGGGCTACGTCGAGCAGCCGGTGCGGTTCAGCAGGCGCGGCTGAGCCCACGCCCGGGTGCGCGCTCAGACGCCCGGCAGCCGCACCATGCCCTCCTGGGCGACGCTCGCCACGAGCGCGCCGGCGCGGGAGAAGATGCGGCCGAAGGCCAGGCCCCGTCCGCCGCGGGCGTTCGGGGAGTCCTGGGTGTAGAGCATCCACTCGTCAGCGCGGGCGAAGCGGTGCCACCACATCGCGTGGTCGAGGCTCGCGACCCGGAGCCCCTCGGTCACCCAGGGCACGCCGTGCGCGCGCAGGATCGGCTCGAGGATCACGTAGTCGCTCGCGTAGGCGAGCGCCGCCCGGTGCAGGTCGGGGTCGTCGGGCAGGCGGTCGGCTGCCCGGAACCACACCGCCTGCTGGGGGTGCCGTTCGCCGTCCGCCGACAGGTAGATCGGGGTGTCGACGTGCCGCACGTCGAAGGGCCGCTCGGTCGCCCAGGAGCGGGCCACCGGGTGATCGAGCCGGCCGATCGCCTGCGCCGTCGTGGGCAGTGTCTCAGGCTCGGGCAGTCCCTCCGGCATGGGCGCCTGGTGCTCGAGGCCGGGGTTCTCGTCCTGGAACGAGGCGATCATCGACAGGATCGGCACGCCGCCCTGGTAGGCCTGGGTGCGCCGCGTGGAGAACGACCGGCCGTCGTGGATCCTGTCCACCCCGAACGTGATCGGCCGCCTGTCGTCGCCCGGCCGCAGGAAGTAGCCGTGCAGCGAGTGGATGCTGCGTCCCGGCTCGTCCACGGTGCGCGCGGCCGCGAGCATCGACTGGGCGAGCACCTGGCCGCCGAAGACCCGGCCCTGTGGCATCCCCTGGCTGGGACCGGTGAAGATGTCCTCGCTCGTGCGCGCGCCGGTGTCGCTCAGGCCCAGCACCGCGAGCAGCGCCTCGACCGGCTCGCCCATGGCGCTAGTTTAGAGGTCGGATGTCCGTCACCCTCACCCTCCCCGGCCTGGACGCGGTCCGTGACCTCGAGACGATGCTCGGGCGTGCCGCGCGGGTGGAGGATGGCGCGGTTCGGCTGATCGCGAGCGGCGGCGTGCTCGCCGTCTACGTGGCCGTGTTCTTCCCGGTCGGGCTGCTCGACGAGAGCCCGACGATCCTCGGCCTGCGCACGTTCCGGGTCGCGGAGCGCGGTGGGGCGGATCTCGTCGTGCCGATCGCCTCGCTGCTGGCACGGCTCGAGGGCGCCCGCGCGACCGCGGCGGAAGGACCGGTGTCTCTCCAGCCGCCGCACCCGGTGAACACGGTGACCTGGGCGGCCATCTCCCCGCCGCGCGGCGGCTGGGTGTCGCTCGGCTCCCTCGACGCGGCGCTGCTGCGGGCCGTCGCCCAGGCCGGCGTCGAGCAGATCGCCGACGCGGTGCCCGACGCCGTCGGCGGGCCGCTCGTGCACCGCGCGCGCTCGAGCGTGTGGAGCCGGCCGCTGCGCGAGGCGGAGAACGTGCCGGCGGGTGCCGCGTTCGCGGCGTCGAGCCTGGGCTTCCTCGGCGACGACGAGCCGGTGGCGCTCTACGGGAACGGGCCGTGGACCCGGCTGACCACCCGCCGCGGCCACGTGCTGGTCAAGCACCGCGGCTGGACGATGGCGCGCTGAGCATGAGCGTCCGCTCGGCCGGGGTGCCGCTCGTCATCGACACCGACACCGCCGCGGACGACTGCTTCGCGCTGCTCGTGGGCCTGCTCGACCCGCGGGCGGACCTGCGGGCGGTCACGATCGTCGCCGGCAACGTCGGCTTCGAGCAGCAGCTGCACAACGCCCTGCTGACGATGCGGCTCGCCGGCCGCTCGGCGCCGGTGTTCACCGGCGCCCGCCGGCCGCTGGTGCGGGACTGGGTCGACGCGGTCGAGGTGCACGGCGACGGGGTCGGCGGCATGCGGCTCGACGGGCCGGTGCGCGCGGACGGCGACGACGCGGCGGGCGAGCTCGTGCGGCTGGCTCGTGAGCACGCCGGCGAGCTCGTGATCGTCGCGATCGGCCCGTTGACGAACCTGGCCCTCGCGGTGGCGCGCGACCCGGGCTTCGCCGGCAGGGTGCGTCGGCTGCTCGTGATGGGCGGCAGCGTCAACGGCCGCGGCAACATCACGCCGGCGGCCGAGTACAACGTCTACGTCGACCCGGAGGCGGCGCAGGCCGTCGTCGGGGCCGGCTTCCGGGATGTCGTGATCGTCAGCTGGGACCCGCTGACCCTCGCCGACGCCGTGTTCGACGCCGGCCGGATCGCCCGCGTCGAGGCGCTCGACACCCCGCTCGCGCGGTTCTTCGTGCGCGCGAACGCCGCCTCGTTCGCCTTCGACTCCGCCGAGGGACTGGGCGGGTCGACGCATCCGGACTCGCTCACGGCGGCGCTCGCGCTCGACGAGAGCCTCGTGCTCGCCAGCCGTCGCTACCGGCTCGAGGTCGAGACCGGCAGCGCGCTCACCCGAGGCGCCACGGTGTTCGACTGGCGCTCACCGGAGCCGAACGTGACGGTGGTGGAGCGGGTGGACGGCGAGCGCTTCTTCGAGGGGATGCTGCGGCTGCTCGCCGCATCCGGCTGACGCCGGCCGCTCGACTGAGACTGCCGGCTCAGTCGTAACTGCCGGTTCAGCTGAAGCTGCCCGTTCAGCTGAAACTGCCGATTCAGCTGAAACTGCTCGAGGCGGTGGCGGTCAGCAGCGTCAGCAGCGTGCCGATCGTCCAGAAGAAGCCGACGAGGAACGAGACGGCGGCCACCACGATGAGCGCGATGAGCGGCCCGAAGCCGCCGCGGCCGAGGCGACGGCGGAGAACGACGGTGCGACCGATCACGTAGACGAGCGGGCCGAGGAAGGCGAAGGCCCAGGGGAACGGCGCGCGCACGCCGCGCGCGACGAGCTCGCGCTGGTCGAGCCAGCCGAGCAGCACGGTGGCGCCCCAGACGAGCGCGCTCAGCGCGACGAGCACGCCGTAGGCGGCCGGGAAGGACGCGCCGCCGCCGTAGCTGGACGAGTACTCCAGCGCGCGGAAGTAGGAGCCGAAGTCGACGAAGGGCAGCGTGAACGTGGGGATGAGCGGCAGCAGCACGATCACCCAGATCGGCCAGCCGTCGACGCCCGCGGGTGCCGGCGCGGCGGGGGAGCCCGGGTGCGGTCCGGTCGGTGCCCCGGCCGGTGTGCCGGGGGCGGCGGGTCCGTAGGCCGGCGTCCCATAGCTCGGCGTGCCGTAGAGCGCGGGCGGGGTCGCCGGCGCGGCGGACGGCGGCACCGGCGGGGCGAACACCGGGCCGGGGGCCGGCGCGGCCGCGAGCGTGGCGGCGGGTGCCGGCTGCGGTGCCGGTGCGGTGGGCGTCGGCGGGGTGAGGGGTGGTGCGGTGAGGGCCGGTGCGGTGGGTGCCGGCGGGGCGGGTGCCGGTGCGGTGGGTGCCGGCGGGGTGAGGGGCGGTGCGGTGGGTGCCGGTGCGGGGGCGCCCGGTGTCGGGGCGCCGGGCGCAGCGGCAGCCGGGGCGTCATCCGAGGGTGTCTCATCCGGCGCGGCCTGCCCGGCCGGCGCCGTGTTGGGATCCGTCGCGTCGGGATCGGCCGCGTCGGTGTCGCCCGTGTCGGGGTCGCCCGTGCCGGTGTCCGTCGTGGCGATCGTGGCATCCTCGAGCGGGATGACGTGCTCGCTCCACCCGGTGCCGTCCCACCAGCGCTGCTGCTCGGCGCCGCTCGGGTCGTGGTACCAGCCGGGGCTCGGCAGCGGGTTCTCGGGCATGGTGCTCCTCGATGGGTCGGACGGCTCGCGAGCGGCTCGGGCGCCACGGCCCCGGGTGCCCCCGCACGAGGCCGGCCCAGTCTATTGAGCGCCGGCTCCACGCGGGCTGAACGGCGGCTCGGCGCCGCGGAGGATCAGGCGCGCGCCGCCGCCCGTCCCGCCGCCCGGCCGGAGAACAGGCAGCCGCCGAGGAACGTGCCCTCGAGACAGCGGTAGCCGTGCATCCCGCCGCCGCCGAAGCCGGCCGCCTCGCCGACCGCGAACAGGCCGGGCACGACCGCGCCGTCCGGGCCGAGGGCGCGCGAGTCGAGGTCGGTGCGGATGCCGCCGAGGCTCTTGCGGGTGAGCACGTGCAGCCTCACGGCGATGAGCGGGCCCGCCGCGGCATCCGTGAGCCGATGCGGCCTGGCCACCCGGATCAGACGATCGCCGAGGTAGCGGCGGGCCTGGCGCAGCGCGGCGATCTGCAGGTCCTTGGTGAACGGGTTCGCGAGCTCGCGGTCGCGGGCGGCGACCTCCTCCCGCACGAGCGCGGGGTCGAGCACGCCGTCGGCGATGGCATCGAGCAGCGCGTCCAGGGTGTCGGCGACGTAAAAGTCGGCGCCCTCGCGCTTGAACGCCTCGACCGGCCCGGTCGCGCCGCGGCCGATGCGCTGTCGCAGCAGCTCGCGCACGCTCCGGCCGGTGAGGTCGGGGTTCTGCTCGCTGCCGGAGAGCGCGAACTCCTTCTCGACGATCGCCTGGGTGCTGATGAACCAGGAGTGGTCGTGGCCGGTGCCGCGCAGGTGCTCGAGGCTGCCGAGGGTGTCGAAGCCCGGGAACAGCGGCACCGGCAGCCGCCGCCCGGTGGCGTCCAGCCACAGGCTCGAGGGGCCGGGCAGGATCCGGATGCCGTGCCGTTCCCACACCGGCGCGAAGTTCTCGATGCCCTCCACGTAGTGCCACATCCGGTCGCCGTTGACCAGGTGCGCGCCCGCGGACTCGGCGATGCCGAGCATCCGGCCGTCGACGTGGGCGGGAACGCCGGAGAGCATCCGCACCGGCGGGGCGCCGAGCCGGGCCGGCCACTGGGCGCGCACGAGCTCGTGGTTGCCGCCGATGCCGCCGGAGGCGACGATCACGGATGCCGCGGCGAGCTCGAACTCGCCGACGACCGTGCGGTTCGTGGCCGCGCCGCGCGGCGCGGCGTCGGGGGCGAGCACGGTGCCGCGCACCCCGGTCACCCGGGAGCCGCTGCGCACGAGCGCGTCGACGCGATGCCGGAAGAGCAGGCTCACCAGCCCGGCCTCGACGCCCGCGCGCACCGCCCGCTCGAAGGGCTCGACGACGCCCGGGCCGGTGCCCCAGGTGATGTGGAAGCGCGGCACCGAGTTGCCGTGGCCGCGCGCGGTGTAGCCGCCGCGCTCGGCCCAGCCGACCACCGGGAAGAACGAGACGCCGCGCTCGCGCAGCCAGGCGCGCTTCTCGCCGGCGGCGAACCGCAGGTACGCCTCCGCCCAGCGCCGGGCCCAGTCGTCCTCGGGCCGGTCGAAGCCCGCGGAGCCGAGCCAGTCCTGCCGGGCGAGCTCGAGGCTGTCGCGCACCCGCAGCCGGCGCTGCTCGGGGGAGTCGACGAGGAACAGCCCGCC
Source organism: Microbacteriaceae bacterium (assembly GCA_047605685.1). GTDB lineage: Bacteria > Actinomycetota > Actinomycetes > Actinomycetales > Microbacteriaceae > JAUASV01. The sequence continues at coordinate 19,497 of JASGFF010000022.1, read as the reverse complement.
GAATGACCACCAGGCCTGTCCGCCGATGCCCTGCTCGCCCTCCTGGTCGACGAGGGCCACCCGGCGGCCGGCGGCGACGAGCTCGGCGGTCGCGACAAGGCCGGCGAGGCCGGCCCCGACGACGACGGCGTCGTATTCGCTGGGAGGTGTCGACATCGGAACTCCTTCGTTCGGATGGGGCGGGGCGGTGGACGTGCCGGGGGCGATGGGCGGGGGCCGGGGTGTTCGGGTGGATCCGCGCGTTCGGGCGGGCGCCGGCAGCGGGTCAGTACCGATAGAGGATGCGCTGCACCTCGTCGCGGTCGCGGGTCACGGTGAGGGCGAGCGCCGTCAGGATGCGGGCCCGCCCGGGGCTCTGGTCGTCGACGGCGAGCCAGCGGTCCGCGGCATCCGCACCGGCGCCGATCGGCGTCACCGCGCCGGTGCCGGCCCGGCTCGCGCGCACCACGGCGAGGCCGCGCGCCCAGGCGGCATCGAGCTCGGCGACCAGGCGCGTCGGCACCGTCGCGTTGCCGGGGCAGGCGAGCACGAGCGCGTCGAGGCCGTCGAGGCCTCCCGGCAGGCCCGGCCCGGTCAGACCTGGCCCGGTCAGGCCCGGGTGCACCGTCAGGATGCCCGAGCGCGGCAGCACCTCGGGGATGCCGAACTCGCTCGTGACCGTGTGCGGTCGCTCCGGCGCACGGTAGTAGCCGAGCCGGTCGCCGGCGAGCAGCCCGAGCGGCCCGTAGCGCGAGCGGAAGGCGCCCGGGCCGAGCGGGTGCGCCTTGGTGACGTCGCGCGCGCAGTGCACCTCCTCGTCCATGACCACGAGCACGCCCCGACCGTGCGAGGCCGGGTGTGCCGCCACCAGCACCGCCTGCCGGAGGTTCCGCGGGCCGTCCGCGCCGAGCGCCGTCGGCGGCCGCATCGCCCCGACGAGCACGACCGGCTTGGCCGTGTCGAGCACGAGGTGCAGCAGGTAGGCGGTGTCCTCGAGGGTGTCGGTGCCGTGCGTGACGACGATGCCGTCGACGGCCGGCTCCTCGGCGATCGCCTGCAGCCGCCGGGCGAGGTCGAGCGCGAGGGCATCCGTCATGTCCGCGGAGTCCAGCTGCGCGAACTGCTCGACGCTCAGCTCGGCGAGCGCGTCGAGGCCCGGCACGGATGCCACGAGCGCCTCCACCCCGGCGGTCGCCGCCCGGTACCCGGTGCTGTCGGCCGGGTCGGCGGCGCTGCCGGCGATCGTGCCGCCCGTCGCGACGATGCGGATGCGCCCGACCATGCTGAGGACGGTACCGGAGAGCGCCGCTCTCCGGTGTTGCTGTTCGTCACGGGTTGCTGTTCGTCACGGGCGTCGCCGTTCGTCACGGGCGGCGGCGACGCCGATCCGGCCCGGCTATTCTCCGCAGCAAGCAGCAAGCAGCAAGCAAGAGCGAAAGGCAGAGCAATGACCATCCTCGTCACCGGTGCCGGCGGCAACCTCGGCGGACTCACGATCCGTGCCCTGATCGAGCGCGGCGCCGATCCCGCGGACATCCGGGCCGGTGCGCGCCGGCCGGATGCCGTGGGCATCGCCGGCGTGAGCGCCGTCGAGCTCGACTACGACCGGCCGCAGACGATCGCTGCCGCGCTCGAGGGCGTCGAGCGCGTGCTGCTGGTCTCGGGCAACGCCGTCGGCCGGCGCATCCCGCAGCACACGGCTGTCGTCGAGGCGGCCGCCGCAGCGGGGGTGGCCCAGCTCGTCTACACGAGCGCGCCGCGGGCGAGCGACACGACGCTCATCCTCGCGCCCGAGCACAAGGCCACCGAGGAGGCGATCGCGGCCAGCGGCGTCCCGGCGACCGTCCTGCGCAACAACTGGTACAACGAGAACTATCTGCGCCCGCTGGCGCAGGCCCGCCAGACGCACACCCTGATCACGAGCGCCGGCACCGGCCGGGTGGCGAGCGCCGCCCGGGCCGACTACGCCGAGGCCGCCGCCGCGGTGCTGCTCGATCCGGCGCCGCACCTCGGCGCCGTCTACGAGCTGAGCGGCGACGTGGCCTGGACCTTCGCCGAGCTCGCCGAGACCATCGGCCGGGTTATCGGCGAGCCGGTGGAGCTGCGTTCGGTGGACACCGCGACGCACGCCGCGTTGCTGCGCGAGGCCGGCGCGGATCAGGGTGCGATCGCGTTCACGACCGGCCTGGAGGCGAACATCGCCGCGGGCGACCTCGACCGGATCGACGACAGCCTGCACCGCCTCGTCGGCCGGCCGACGACGCCGCTCGAGCAGACCCTGCGCACGCTCGGCGGCTGAGCCGCCGGCCGGGTGGTGGGTGCCCCGTCGCCGGCTCGGCCCCCGAACCCGACTGGCTCTCCGTCCGGCCGCAGCTCACGATCGACGGTGGGACGGTGGACCTCGGGCTGACGCCCGCTGCCTTCGCGTTGCTGGCCTGGTGCGCGCTGCTCGCCGCGGCCGTGCTCGCCCGGGTCGTGCTCGCCGCCGCCGCGGTGCTGCGGCCCACGTTCCCGGTGCTGGGCGAGGTCGCCGCCGTGTGATCGTGCGCGTTCGACTACGATGACGTTCGGAGTCGATACCGTCTCGGCCCAGGGATGGGACAGAGATCCACGACCACCGCCGCTCGACATCGCGCACCTCATGCTGCGCTGCGTACAGGCATCGGCTCGCACGTCGACACGCCGTCGGAGAGTACGGCCTCCGCCGATCCGCACACCATGACGGCGGTCGGCGCCCGGTACATCTCTCGCCGAGCACCACGGCCGGTCATCCGCATCCCTATTCGTGAAGGAGAGCTGACATGGCATACCCCAACCGGCTCCGTGGGGAGGCCGACCTGCTCGAAGCGGGCTGGCAGCCGATACGCGCTATCTGGCGCCACGACGGCGTGGCCGAGGAGATCGCTCTGCACGGGGAACACCCGCAGTTCCGCCCGATGACGGCGATCCCCTACGAGGGACGCCCCGAGAACCAGACCTACGAGTATGAGGTCGACCTCGACCTGCCCGACAACATCCATGGCGTGAGCATCGAGGGCCAGCCGCTCGAGATGTACGTCATCGGCCTGTCAGCCACCTCGGTGTGGGTGGATGACCGGCTCGTTCTCGACGAGGAGATCCCGTTGATCGCGGCGGGGCCCGCGAAGTTCACCGTCCTCCCGTCCGTGCACGTCGGCCGCAACGGCGCGCTGCGCATCGTGGTGCGCACGGGCCGCGGCGAGGTGCACGGCCGAATGGTGCAGGCCTTCGTCTGGTTCCACCTCGGGACCGCGGCGCTCACCGACGCGTTCCGCGCCGTCGACACGGCCGCCGCGCAACTCGAGCTCGCGGACGCACTGGCCCGAGACGACAGCGAGCGCGGGCTCATCGCCGAGGTCACGGCAGAGATCGACGCGCTGCCCGGGGCGCTGCATACACGCAGGGACGAGGTCACCGCGCTGATAGGCCGCCTCGCGACCATCCTCGCGCGGGCCGAAGAGTACGAGATCATGTGCATCGGGCACTCCCACATCGACCTCTCCTGGCTGTGGGACTGGCGGGACGCACGGGGGGTCCAGCGTCGGGACCTCGCGACGATCGCGGACCTGATGGATGACTATCCCGAGTTCCGGTTCACTCACTCCCAGGCCGCGGCGTACCGGGCCGTCCAGGAGGACGATCCGGTCACGTTCGCCCGAGTCCGGGCACTGGTGCAGGCGGGGCGGCTGGAACCCGCGACGATGCAATGGGTCGAGTCGGACACGAACATCGCGTCGGGCCCCGCAACCGCGCGCCAGATTCTCGAGGGCGTGACGTGGGCCGTCGACGAACTCGGCGTGCGGCCGCACGTGCACCTCGCGCCTGACACGTTCGGCCACGCCGGGAACCTTCCGCAGCTGACCTCGTCCGCGGGGGGAGACGTCTACTACCACCACCGCGCGAACCCGGGCGGTTCGCACGGCGGGCGCCTGTGGCCCGCCTACTGGTGGGAGGGGGATGACGGCACCCGCGTCCTCGGCATCAGCACGCCGATCTATCTCGGGCCGCTCACCGCGGGTCGTATCGTGCGCGACCTCGTCCAGTTCGGCGTCGAGCTCGGCCGCCGCACCATCTGCTACTTCTACGGTGTCGGCGACCACGGCGGCGGCCCCACCCGCGACGACCTTGATTTCCGCCGCATCCTCGACGACACGGCGCTCTTCCCCCGCGTCACCTGCCGGACGGTCGGCGAGTACCGGGACGCCGTCCTGGCGTCAGGCGAAGCGCTGCCCGTGCACCGCGGCGAGTCGATGACGGTGTTCGAGGGGTGCTACATCTCGCACAGCGACGGGAAGCAGGCCAACCGCACGGGCGAGAACCTCCTCGTCGCCGCCGACGCCCTTCTCGCCCTCACCGGCGAGCGCGAGCCCGCGGAGATCGCCGAGGCGTGGCGAACGGTGCTGCTCAACCAGTTCCACGATATCGGCGGGGGCAGTGCCATCCGGGTCGTCTACGGCGACGTGCGGGCGCAGCTCGACGCGATCGAGGACGCCGCGGGTCGTGTCATCCATCGCGCGCTCGACACTCTCGAGAGCGGCCATCGCGGCTCCTGGCTCGTCACGAACCTCACGCCGGAGTTCGTTGTCACACCCGTCCTGCTTCCGACAGCTCCTGGCGGCGTGTCACTCGTCGACGAGGCCGGGCGGGTGTCGGCGGTTCAGGAGACGTTCGACGGCCGGACGGTCGCGGTGCTCACGCTGGCGCCGTTCGAGACCAAGGGCCTTGCCTGGTCTGACATTCCGGCGGAGACGGACGTCTTCGTCGTCACCCGCACCGGCACCCCGGTGTTCTACGAAGGACACGAGTCCATCACGCTGGAGTCCGCCTCGAAGCTCGTCCAGGTGCGTGCTGACTCGGGTGTGATCACGACCTATCTCGACAAGCGGACAGGGAAGGAGTTCCTCGAGTTCGGCGAGGGGCGCGACCGCCTGGCGGTGCAGACCCGCCCCGACCTTGGGTTCGGCGTGCTGCAGGTGCTCGACGAGCATCCCCATCTCATGACCGCGTGGCTCGCCGACGAGTTCTATCGCGAGGAGAGCGTTCTGCGCGGTGCCGTCACGGACATCGTCGAGAACGGCCCGGTGCGCACCGTACTGCGCACCACCCACCGCATCCGCAACTCCACGGTGATCGTCCACACCGAGATGTACGGCGGCATCGACGCGGTGTTCACCGACCTCGACATCGACTGGCGCGAGCTCGGTGACGACGACAGGGGGCTCGCGACACTGGCCATCGTGTACACGGCGCGACTCGACGGCGCCCGAGCACGCTACGAGACTCCGTACTCCGTGACGGAGCGACCCGCGGACGGGCGTGTCGTGCCCGCGCTGCGATGGGCGCATGTCGGCAACGCGGACGCCGGCTTCGCCGTCTGCAACACGGGTCGCTACGGGCACGAGGCGCTCGGACCGCGGATGCGGCTGCACCTCGCGCGCGGTTCCTACGATCCCGATGCCCTCGGCGATCTCGGCCGGCATCACGTCCGGCTCGCGCTGATCCCGCACACCGGCGACTGGCGCGGTGTTCCGCTCATCGCGACGGCCGCCGCGCTGAACACACCGCCGGTGGTGCGCGTAGTGTCTCCTCCGGAGTCCGCGAAGGAGAGGCTGGCGCTATGGCGCCCTCTGCTCCATGGCGACCGAGGCATCCGGCTCGCGGAGCTCAAGCCGGGAAGGGCCGGTGGCGTCGTCGCGCGCATCGCGGACCTGTACGGCGACGGCGGCCGCGCGGAGCTGCCCCTTCCGCCGGGTTGGGGAGCGATGGAGGTGACCGTCGCGGAGGATGCGGTGCGGCCGCTGGAGGTACGCGACGGCCGGCTGACGCTCTCGTTCGGAGCCCATGAGGTCCGGACGATCCGGATCGCGGAACAACGTCATCTCACTCGATGAGGACGTCCTCGTGGCGATTCGCGCGAGCGAGATCGTGCTGGGCACGTCGGAGACGGTGAGGCGGGTCGACGCCACGCGGTGCCGGCCCCTCGAAGGACTCGCTCCGTCGCGGCGGCGCGCGGCGATCGGATTGTCACGCGATAGCGTTCCCGGACACCTATTGACAACGTTATTCCGCAGGGCGTTCAGTCACTGGGGTCGGGAGATGGTCTGCGCGATCCGCGGTGGACGCGCCGGCGAGAAGCATCGGGTTGCGCAAAGGGGAGCAATCAGTGTCTCAAGAGTTGGATGCGAAACGGTCGAGGCGTCCTCGGATGAGTCCGCCGCCCCGATGCCACTCGCTCCGCCCGTCACAATCGCCGTCAGTCCCGCGAAGTCGCTCACAAGCTTCTCTCCTTCCACTCATCCGGCGGCCCTCGTCGTCTCGCCTCTCGTCGTGCCGCGCCCGGCACCTGGTCGGATTCGCCGCTCCGACGAGGGCGCGCCCTCCAGCCCGGCCTCGACGGCCCGAGTGCCCACCGGGTCGATGGCCACCGCCCGCGCGGTCGAGACCACGGAACGAGGACCATGCGTTCGGGCCCGCCGAACCCGACTCGACGTCCTCGGATGCGAAGGGCGGCGCACGCCCGTCCCGTCGTCCGTCCGCTCCTGCTCTCCATGGCCTCGAGAAGAGAGTCTCCTCACCGGAACCGCATTCGTGGTTCGAGAGCGGATCGGCCCCGCGGTGCGGGAACGCGAACAGCAGAATAATCGGCATGACGATGACGGGCGCTGTTGCCGAGGTGTGGGGTATGAACAATAGGTAGCGGCCGGTCCCGGGTCAATGTGGAGCGGCAGGCCGACCGCAGCGGGTCGGAGCTCGTCGACACCCGCGCCGTCGCCCAGCCGAATGGCGCCGTCAGCGCACGATCAGGTCGATGCCCTTCGGCTCCGAGAACCCCGCGGCGGTACTGCGCAGTGTCGAGATCACCTGTTGCTCGAAGTCCGCGTCCAGCCTCGAGACGGGAACGGAGCAGCTGATGGCGTAGTGCCGAGGGCGGGAGTGGCCGAGCGGGACCGCGAAACAGCGCACGCCCCTCGTGCTCTCCTCGTCGTCAACGCCGTAGCGGCGCCTCGCCGTCTCAGCGATGCTCGCCGAGACCATCGGCCGGGTGATCGGCGAGCCGGTGGAGCTGCGTTCGGTGGACACCGCGACGCACGCCGCGGTGCTGCGCGAGGCCGGAGCGGATCAGGGCCAGGTGGCGTTCACGACCGGCCTGGAGGCGAACATCGCCGCGGGCGACCTCGACCGGATCGACGACAGCCTGCACCGCCTCGTCGGCCGGCCGACGACGCCGCTCGAGCAGACCCTGCGCACGCTCGACGGCTGAGCCGCCGGCCGAGTGGTTGGGTGCCCCATGCTTCTGCTCGGGTTCGGGACATCCGGATGCCGGCGCCGGCGAGCATTCGTCCCCGGCCCGAGCAGAAGCCGGCCCTCACGGGTGCACACCCACTGGCGAAAGCCCGCCGAGCACCGCTAGCCTGATAAATAGTATTTGTCTCAATGAGTGCGGGCCGAGGAATGTGGGACACGAACTGACCGAAGACCGACTGACCGAAGAGCAGCCCACCCCGGCCGTCGGCGGATGAGGCGGCTTATCGGGCGCGAGCTGCGGCGGGCGCTGCTGAGCGCGCCGGTGTGGGCGGTGGCGCTCGCCGTCGGGACCGCGCTCGTCGTGCTGTCGCTCCTGCCGGTCAACGTGGCGTTCGACAGCCCCTATCGGGTGTTCGCCTACACGATCGGCTCCTCCGGGATCGTGCTCGCCTACCCGGTCGCCGCGGTGGCGATCTCCCTGATCGGCTTCGGCCAGGAGCTGGCGAGGCGCTGGGCGGTGCTCACCAGGACGCGCGTGTCGCTGAGGCGGTACCTCGCGGCCAAGGCCGTGGCGAACGCGGTCTCGGCCTTCACGGTCTTCTTCGTCGTCACGTTCCTGGTCGCGGCCGTGATCCTGCTCATCGAGCCCACGCTCGGCTGGCGGACGTACGAGACGTTCCCCGGCGACGAGGTGACCGCCCCCGCCGCGAGCTCCCGACTGTCGCAGCTGATCGCCACGAGCACGGCGCTGTATGCCCTCGCCTATGCGGCGTGGTCGGGCCTGAACGCTGCGGTGTGGGCGAGCGTGGGCTTCGGCTTCCTCCTCGTCGTGCGCAACCGGTTCGTCGCCCTGTCGGCGCCCACGCTGCTCGTCATCGTGGCCACCCTCGGCATGAGCGTTGCGGGAGGCGCGTTCTTCCAGAGCTCGCCCTGGGAGATCTGGACGCTCGTGGACGTGGGACAGGTGTCCATGGTGCCGATGCTCGTCGCGATGGGCGGATACCTGATCGTCTCGACGGCGTTCTGCGCTGGCGCCATCCGACGCTCGGATCGCCTCGGGGCGTTCCAGTGACGTCCCGGATGCCGGTGATGTCCCGAATGCCAGGGATGTCCCGGATGCTGCCGGAGCTCGCGCGGGCGTTCACGAGCCCCTGGAACATCCCCGTCGCGGCCGTAGTCTTCGCGGTGGCCGTGCTCGTGCGCAGCCAGAACCCCGGGGCGGGGTTCGCCGAGACCGTCGCCCTCGTGCTCGTGAGTCCGACGCTCGTCTCGTTCACGCTCGCCCCCGTGTGGCTCGTCCGCAGCGTCATCGTGATCCGCCGGGCGGCGACGCTCGAGCAGCGACTGCGCTACGGCTCTCGCAGCGACTGGCTGGTCGGCCAGACCCGCATCGCTCTCGCGGAGGCGCTGCCCCTGGCCGTCGCCGTCGCGATCGCGGCGTTCTCCGCCGCCGCGGGCTCGGCCCCCGAACCCGACTGGCTCACCGTCCGGCCGCAGCTCACGATCGACGGTGGGATGGTGGACCTCGCGCTGACGCCCGCTGCCTTCGCGTTGCTGGCCTGGTGCGCGCTGCTCGCCGCGGCCGTGCTCGCCCGGATCGTCCTCGCCGCCGCCGCGGTGGTACGGCCCACGTTCCCGGTGCTGGGCGGGGTCGCCGCCGTCGTCTTCGTCGCGGGGGGCTTCCTCGGCAGCGGTCAGCCGCTGCCGGGCTGGCTGCGGCTGCTGCTGTGGACCACGTGGCTGTCGCCCGCCGCGGCTGGGGCCGAGAGCGGTCGGCCGCTCGCGGGGCCCGTCGTGCTGTGCGCCCTCATCGCGCTCGTCATCGCGGGCGTGATGGTCGGCGACCTCGGGCCGCGCGCGGCCTGGGCGCGCCTGAGCGGTCGTCCGCTCGTCCTGCTGGGGCTCGTGCTCGCGGTGACGTCCGCGGTGCTGCTGAACGCGGCGGTCGGCACGGCGGTGACGGGCGGTGTGGATGCCGCAACGGCGTTCGCCTACCTGCTCCAGGGAGCCCCGCTGCGGCCGGGCCGCCTCGCGGTGGCCCCGTTGATCCTCTCGCTCATCGGCTGCCTCACGGTGCCCTATCTCATGGTGGCGCGGCTGGAGAGCGAGCGGAACGGATGGCTGCCGCTCGTGCTGATCCGCTCCGGTTCGCCGGGCCGCTGGGTCGCGGGGTTCCTCGCCCGGCAGAGCAGCCGGGCCCTCGCGGCGCTCGGCATCCTCGCGGCGGCCGTCGTGATCGGCTGGATGACGGTCCCCGGGGCGAGTGTCGGCTCCGACACCCCGCGGGACGACGTCGCGCTCATCGCCATCCGGTTCGGGGCGATCGGCGCCCTTCAGGCCGTGTTCTTTGTGCTCGTCGTCTTCCTCGCGGTGGTTCTCGCCGGCTCGGCGGCGGGGCTGGCGACCATCGCCGCCCTGCTGGTCTCCGGCACCGCCAACGGGGTGCTCGGCGGTCTGGCGCCGTCGCTGCTCGGCAGCCTGAGCCGGAACGAGGCGGGGCCGGCCGGACTGGGGCGGGATGCCGTCGTGCTCCTGGCCTGGACGGCCGCCGTGGTCGCGGGGATCGCGGTCGTCACGCTCCGCCGCGGCGGAACCCGTCAGCGTGTCCGAACGGCCGCCAGCGTCATGACACGAGCCAGGGGAGAGTGAGATCCGGATGCCGGTCATTGTCGTGGACGAGGTGCGCAAGTCGTTCCGGGGGGTGCGGGTGCTCGACGGCGCATCCGTGACGGTCGAGCGCGGGCGCTGCTACGCGGTCGTCGGCCCCAACGGCTCCGGCAAGTCGGTGCTGCTTCGGCTGATGTGCCGGCTGCTCGCGCCCGACTCGGGCTCGGTCACGATCGCCGAGGAGCACCTCTCGGCCGACCGGCGCTTCCCGGAGGACTTCGGCGTCATCATCGACGGGCCGGGCTACCTGCCGTTCGCGACCGGCTTCGAGAACCTGCGCCGGCTCGCGAGCATCCGGGATGCGATCGGCCGCGACGAGATCCTCGCCGCGATGGCGGAGGTCGGCCTCGACGCGGGGCTGCGGCAGCGGGTGCGGAACTACTCGCTCGGCATGAGGCAGAAGCTCGGCATCGCCCAGGCGATCATGGAGCACCAGCGGGTGCTCATCCTCGACGAGCCCTTCAACGGCCTCGACCGCTCGAGCGCCGAGCGGGTGCGCGCCCTGCTGCGGCGGCACCGGGACGAGGGCAGGACGATCGTGTTCACGAGCCACGACGAGCGCGACGTGGACGCGCTCGCCACGGATGTCGTCGAGCTCGACGCCGGGAGGCTCACGCCCCGCTGACGCTCGACCCGGCGCCCCGCACCTCGGGCGCCCCGCACCTCGGGCGTTCAGACGTCGCGGCGTCGCACGAGCAGCAGTCCCGCGATCCAGGCCGCGACGGCCCAGGCGGCGAGCACGAGGCCGCCGGCCCACCAGGAGAGGTCGACGCCCGTGGTGGTGCCGACGCCGTAGTCGTAGCCGTACAGCTGGGCGCCGGCGTCCGAGGGCAGGAAGGATGCCGCGTCCGCGAGCCACTGCGCGCTCGTGAGCGCCGCGATCAAGGTCGCGACGATCGGCAGCACGAGCAGCACGCCGAGCGCCGTCGCGATGGCCCCCGCCGACACCCGCACGATGAGGCCGATGCCGGTGGAGAGCAGGCCGACGAGGGCGAGGTAGCCGCACGCGCCGGCCAGGCCGCGCCACAGCTGGCCGTCGTCGAGGTCCACGGTGATGCCGCGGGCCTGGCTGACGCCCACGACGACGAGCGTCGAGGCGGTGAGGGTGAGTGCCGAGACCAGCAGGGCGACCACGGCGAGCACGGCACCCTTGGCGAGCATCGCCCGGGCGCGCCACGGCGAGGCCAGGAGAGTCGTGCGGATCATCCCGGTGCCGTACTCCCCGGTGACCACGAGGCAGCCGAGCACGCCGAAGACGAGCTGGCCGAAGCCGACGCCGACGGTGGCGTAGCTCAGCACGGCGGCGGCGTCGAGGCCGCCGGTGTCGGCGCCGGTGTCGTCGCTCGTCGCGGGCGACACCCCGGCGACCAGCAGGCTGAGGCCTAGCATGAGCCCGGCCGCGATCGCGAGGCACCACCAGGTGGAGCGCACCGACCACAGCTTGATCCACTCGGAGCGCACGGCGCCGCGGATGCCGGTCACTCGCCCGCCCCCGCCCGGTACTCGACCTCGCCCTGGGTGAGCTCGAGGTACGCCTCCTCGAGCGACGCGGAGCGCGGTGTGAGCTCGTGCAGCACGATGCCGTGCCGGGCGGCGAGCTCGCCGATGCGGGCGGCCGGGATGCCGGTGACGTCGAGCCGGTCCGGCTCGGGGGCCGTCGCGCTGCCTCCCTCGGCGCCGAGGGCCTCGGCGAGCGCGGCGGCCTGCGGCGAGCGCACCAGCACCGCGCGGGCGCTGGCCCCGGAGAGGATCTCGCCGATCGGGGCGTCCGCGAGCACCCGGCCGCGGCCGAGCACGATGACGTGGTCGGCGGTCTGCGCCATCTCGCTCATCAGGTGCGAGGAGAGGAACACGGTGCGGCCCTCGCCGGCGAGGTGCCGGGCCAACTCGCGCACCCAGATGACGCCCTCGGGGTCGAGGCCGTTGACCGGCTCGTCGAGGATGAGCGTGCGCGGGTCGCCGAGCAGGGCGGTGGCGATGCCGAGCCGCTGGCCCATGCCGAGCGAGAAGCCGCCGACCCGCCGCCGGGCGACGCCGCCGAGGCCGGTCAGCTCGATCACCGCGTCCACCCGGGAGCGGGCGATGCCGTGGGTGGCGGCCACCGCCCGCAGGTGCGCGCGGGCGCTGCGGCCCGGATGCACCGCCTTGGCGTCCAGCAGCGCGCCGATCTCCCGAAGCGGCCGGCGGTGCTCGGCGTAACGGCGGCCGTTCACGGTGACGGTGCCGGCCGTGGGCCGGTCGAGGCCGAGGATCATCCGCATCGTCGTGGACTTGCCGGCCCCGTTCGGGCCGAGGAAGCCGGTGACGATGCCGGGCCGCACCGTGAAGCTCACGTCGTCGACGGCGAGCTTCGGGCCGTAGCGCTTGCTGAGACCGCGGGCCTCGATCATGACTCGGCCCCGCTCTCGCCCTGCCGGTCGCGCTGCTGCACCATGACCGCACGCTCCACCCCGGCGAGGGACTCGGTGACGAGCCGGCTGAGCGCCGGGATGTCCGGTGCGGACGCCAGCCAGGCCCGGGTCGCCTCCACGAGCTCGGGCGAGGCCAGCGGTGCCGGGTAGAAGCCGCCGACGATGTAGCCCGCGATCGCGTAGGAGCGCTGCCGCCACACGTCCACGAGCGCGTCGAGGAAGCGCGGCACGAGCGGCGCGAGCGGCGCCGGGTCGTTGACGTGCTGGAAGCCGATGCCCATCTGGCGCACGATGACGTTCGGGATGTCCGGCACGGAACCGCCCGGCGCGGAACCGTCCGGCACCGCGCCGAGCACCGCCTCGAGCGCCGCAGCCTTGCCCTCGGCTGTGGGGATCGTGGCGCGCGCCCGGGCGGCCGCCTGCTGCCCGTTCGAGGTGTTGTCCCGCTCGAGCATCCGCGCGATCTCCGCCTCGCCGGCCGCCCTGACGAGCACCATGCCCTCCAGCAGCTCCCAGCCGAGGTCGGTGTCGATCGTGAGGCCCTCGAGCACGACCGATCCCTCGAGCAGCCCGGCGAGGGTCGCGCCGTGCGCCGGGGTGCTCGCCGCGTTCGCGAAGAACTTCACGAACTGGAACTGCGCGTCGCTGCCCGGCTCGGCGAGCCGGGCGAGCGCCCACAGCTCGGTGCCGACGCGCTCGACGGTCTCGGCGCGGATCGCTGGGTCGACGTAGCTGCGGGCCGCCTGCACGAGCTGGGTGAGCGCGAGCCGCAGCGTCGTCGACTCGCTCTCCCGGGCGATGTTGCCGAGCACGAGTCGCACGTAGTCGCGCGCGCGCATCTCGCCGTCGCGGGTCATGTCCCAGGCGGCGCCCCAGACCACGGCGCGGGCCAGCGGGCTGGCGATGTCGGCCAGGTGCCGGATCGCCACGGCGAGCGAGTCGGCGTCGAGGCGCACCTTGGCGTAGGCGAGGTCGTCGTCGTTGAGCAGCACGAGCGCCGGGCGCCGGATGCCGCGCAGCGCCGCCACCTCGGTGCGCTCGCCGTCCACGTCGATCTCCAGGCGGTGCTGCCGCTCGAGCGCCCCGTCGACGAGCTCGTAGAGGCCGATCGTCATCCGGTGCGGCCGGATCGTCGGCTGCTCCGCCGTGGCGGACTGCAGCACGGCGAAGGAGGCGAAGCTGCCGTCATCCGCGAGCTCGAACTCCGGCCGCAGCGTGTTCACGCCCGCCGTCTCGAGCCAGAGCGCCGACCAGTCGCCGAGGTCCCGGCCGCTCGTGGCCTCCAGCTCGACGAGCAGGTCGGCGAGCTCGGTGTTGCCGTGGTGGTGCTTGCGGAAGTAGGCGCCGACGCCGGCGAAGAAGGCATCGATGCCCACCCAGGCGGCGAGCTGCTTGAGCACGCTGCCGCCCTTGGCGTAGGTGATGCCGTCGAAGTTCACCTGCACGTCCTCGAGGTCGCGGATCTCGGCGACGATCGGATGCGTGCTCGGCAGCTGGTCCTGGCGGTACGCCCAGCTCTTCTCCATCGCCTGGAACGTGGTCCAGGCCTCGGTCCACTCGGTGGCCTCCGCCGTCGCGATCGTGGAGGCCCACTCGGCGAAGGACTCGTTGAGCCACAGGTCGTTCCACCACTTCATCGTCACGAGGTCGCCGAACCACATGTGCGCGAGCTCGTGCAGGATCGTGACGACGCGGCGCTCCTTGACGGCATCGGTCACCTTGCTGCGGAACACGTACGTCTCGGTGAAGGTGACCGCGCCGGCGTTCTCCATCGCCCCGGCGTTGAACTCCGGCACGAACAGCTGGTCGTACTTGTCGAAGGGGTAGGGGTAGCCGAACTTCTGCTCGTAGTAGGCGAAGCCCTGCTTCGTGGTGGCGAAGATGTAGTCCGCGTCGAGGTGCGCGCTCAGCGAGCGCCGGGCGAACACCCCGAGCGGGATGCTGCGGCCGTCGGCGCTCGTCAGCTCGTCGCGCACCACCGCGTAGGGGCCGGCGACGAGGGCCGTCACATAGCTGGAGATCCGCGGTGTGGGCTCGAAGGCCCAGGTGGCGGCGTCCGGTGCCCCGGATGCCGCGGCGATCGGCTCGGGTGTCGGCTGGTTGCTGACCACCTGCCAGTGCGCGGGCGCGGTGACCGTGAAGCGGAAGCTCGCCTTGAGGTCCGGCTGCTCGAAGACCGCGTACACCCGGCGGGAGTCGGGCACCTCGAACTGGGTGTACAGGTACACCTCGCCGTCGACGGGGTCGACGAAGCGGTGCAGACCCTCGCCGGTGTTCGTGTAGGCGAAGTCGGCGTCGACGGTGAGCTCGTTGACGCCCTCGGCGACGTCGAGCCGGATGCGCACGCCGTCCGCGGCATCCGGGTCGACGGGGGCGCCGTTGAGCGTGATCGCGTGCACCCGCTCCAGGATCGCGTCGATGAACGTGGGCGCGGCGGCGCTCGCCGTGAACCGCACGGTCGTCGTGGAGCGGAACGTCTCGGCGCCGGTGGTGAGGTCGAGCCGCACGTCGTAGCCGTCCACCTCGAGCAGCGTCTTGCGCTGCTGCGCCTCGACGCGGGTGATGTTGTCGGAGGGCATCCTGCGCGGCTCCCGGGGTCGTCGATAAGGGGGTCCCGTCGAGCCTAGGGCGTGCGCCGCCGGTCCATAGGATGAGTGCCATGCGCATCCACATCGCGACCGACCACGCCGGCCTCGAGCTCAGCGCGGAGTTGCAGCGGCACCTGCGCGCGGCCGGGCACGAGGTGGTCGACCACGGGCCCGCGGACTACGACCCGGAGGACGACTACCCCTCGTTCTGCATCGGCGCGGCCCGCGCGGTCGTGCGCGACCAGGCCGAGGGCGTCGAGACGCTCGGGGTGGTCTTCGGCGGCTCCGGCAACGGCGAGCAGATGGCCGCGAACAAGGTGCGCGGCGTGCGCGCCGCTCTGGTCTGGAACAGCGCGACGGCCGAGCTCGCCCGCCAGCACAACGACGCGAACGTCATCTCGATCGGCGCCCGCCAGCACAGCGTCGAGGAGGCGAAGGGCTTCATCGACACCTTCATCGCCACGCCGTTCTCCGGCGCCGAGCGGCACGCCCGCCGCGTCGCCCAGCTGACCGAGTTCGAGACGACCGGCGCCATCGCCGGCCATTCGATCGCCTGATCGGCGCGCCGGTGCCTGAGGGACACTCCGTCCACCGCATCGCGCGGCAGTTCGCGCTGCACTTCCTCGGCGAGCGCGTGGCGGTCTCCTCGCCGCAGGGACGCTTCGCGGCGGGCGCGGCCCGCATCGACGGCCGGGTGATGACCGAGGCGAAGGCCGTCGGCAAGCAGCTGTTCCTGCGCTTCGACAACGAGCTGTGGCTGCGGGTGCACCTGGGCATCTACGGCGCCTGGGACTTCGCCGGCGAGATCACCGTCGACGCCACGATGGCATCGGCGGGAGGCCGCATCGGCCAGACGAACCAGCGCGGCACGTTCCTCGATCAGGATGCCGCGGAGGACTCGAACTGGTCGATCGGCGCCCCGCGCCGTGCTCGGCTGCGGATGGCGGAGCAGGAGCGGCTCGAGGAGCCGGTCGAGCCGGCGTCGGCCGAGTCGTTCCCGCCCGAGTCGTTTCCGCCCGAGCCGGTGGGCGCCGTGCGGGTGCGGCTGCTCGCCGAGCGCACCGTCGCCGACCTGCGCGGCCCGACCGCCTGCGACGTCATCACCGGTGAGGAGGTGGTCGCCCAGCTCGCGCGGCTCGGGCCCGACCCGCTCGTGGACGACCCCGCCGAGGGGGAGCGGCGGTTCCTGGCATCCGTGCTGCGCCGGCCGACGCCGATTGCGCTGTTGCTCATGGACCAGTCGGTCGTCGCCGGCATCGGCAACGTCTACCGCGCCGAGCTGCTGTTCCGCGCGCGGCTCGAGCCGCACACGCCCGGCCGTGAGCTGTCCGAGCGGACGGTGCGGGCGCTGTGGCGGGACTGGTCGCACCTGCTGAGCGTCGGCGTCGAGACCGGCCAGATGCTCACCATGGACGGGCTGAGCGAGGATGCCTACCGCGCCGCGCTCGCCCATCGCGACGACCGGCACTGGGTGTACCACCGCGCCGGGCTGCCGTGCCGGTTGTGCGGCACCCCGATCGCGATGGAGGTCATCGGTGGCCGCAAGCTGTACTGGTGCCCCGGCGATCAGCGTGCCGGGGACCAGCGTGCCGGCGACCAGCGTGCCGGGGACCAGCGCTGAGGCGTCCACCATGACTGCGCCCCTCATGACCGAGACCCTGTACACGGCGGCCCGCCTCGGCGATCGCCTCGTCGACATCCGGGTGGCGGGCGGGATGATCCGGGGCATCGCCGCCTCGATCGCGGCGCCGGATGCCGAGGTCGTGGACCTCGACGGCCGCTGGGTGGTCCCGGGGCTGTGGGACGAGCACGTGCACGTCGGCCAGTGGGCGCTGCACTCCGGCCGGCTCGACCTCTCCGGGGCGCGCTCGGCGGCCGAGGCCGCGCACGCCGTGCGGGCCGCCCTCGACGCCGGTGCCGATGCCGCTGACTCGGGTGCCGACGCCGGCGCTCCCCTCGTCGGCGTCGGCTTCCGTGACGGGCTCTGGCCGGACGCCCCGCACCGTGCCCTGCTCGACGAGGCGGCCGGCGACCGTCCGGTGGTGCTGCTCTCGGCCGACCTGCACAGCGCCTGGCTCGACTCCGCGGCGCTCGCGGTGCACGGCCACGGCTCGCATCCCACCGGCCTGCTGCGCGAGGACGACGCCTTCCGCGTCGAGCAGGAGGTGAACGCGCTCGATCCCGCCCGGATCGACCGGCTGGTGCGGGCCGCGGCGCTCGCGGCCGCGGCCCGCGGCGTCGTCGGCGTCGTCGATCTCGAGATGGCCTGGAACCTCGACGCCTGGCGACGTCGCATCGGCGCCGGCCTCGACGCGCTCCGGATCGAGTTCGGCCTCTACCGGGAGCACCTCGACGAGGCGATCGGGCTGGGCCTGCGCACCGGCCTCCGGCTGGACGAGCTGCTCACGGTCGGGCGGCTCAAGGTGCTCATCGACGGGTCGCTCGGCACCCGCACGGCCTGGTGCGAGCAGCCGTTCCCCGACGGGTCACCGGGCCTGCTCACGGTGCCGGCGGGGGAGCTCGAGTCGCTGCTCGCCACGGCGCGCGACGCCGGCATCGAGGCGAGCGTGCACGCCATCGGCGACCGGGCGGTCGCCGTCGCCCTCGACGCCTTCGCCGCGACCGGCGCGCGCGGCCGCATCGAGCACGCGCAGCTGGTGCGCGAGACGGACATCCCCCGGTTCGCGGCCCTCGGCGTGACGGCGAGCGTGCAGCCCGAGCACGCCCTCGACGACCGGGACCTGGCCGACCGCCACTGGCCCGGGCGCGGTGGCCGGGTCATCCCGGTGCGGGCCCTGCTGGACGCCGGCGCGCGAGTGGTGTTCGGCTCGGACGCCCCGGTGGCGCCCCTCGACCCGTGGGCGGCGATGGCCGCCGCCGTGACGCGCGCCCGGGACGACCGCGAGAGCTGGCACCCGGAGCAGACGGTGACGCCCGCCGAGGCGCTCGCCGCCTCGACCCGCGGCACCATCGCCGTGGGGCAGCTCGCGGACCTCGTGGCCCTCGACGCCGACCCGCGCGAGGCCCGGGCGCTGCGCGGGATGCCGGTGGCCCTCACCCTCCTCGCCGGGCGGCCGACGCACTCGGCGCTCTGAGCGCCGCGGGCACCGGCCTGACCTGCCCGGGTCGGCGTGCGGCTACTTCGAGAGGTGCGCGAACAGGAACCAGCGGTCCTTCTCGAGGCCGCGGGCGATCTCGATCGCGACATCCTGGCTGGCGGCGTCGAGCTCGGCGAGCTCGTCGATCGCGGTCCGCACGGTCTTGAGCGTGGCGTCGATCTCGGCGATCACCTCGGCGATCACGGTGTCGGACTGCTGGAAGCCCTCGCTCATCACGGGCGTCGTGGCCTTGGCCCCGACCGTCTGCACCCGGGCGTCGAGCGGCAGGCCCAGGGCGACGACCCGCTCGGCGGCGGTGTCGGCGTACTCGCGGGCGTGGTCCACGACCTCGTCGAGCAGCTCGTGCACGGCCTGGAAGTTCGCCCCGCGCACGTGCCAGTGCGCCTGCTTGCCGTCCACGGAGAGGGCGGTGAGCTCCGTCACCACGGGCACGAGGAACTGGGCGACGGCGGTGACGGCGTCGGCGTCGATGGAGGTCTGGGGGACGGTCGTGGTTGTGGTCATGATGAGCTCCTTCGTGAGGTGGTGACTACAACGATCCCCGCCGCCCGACGATTCCGCAAGCAAGAGAAGGCAGGGCTCAACAAGGCTCGCCTCGCCGGGGCAGACGCGCCCGATCGGGCGTTTTCCGCCGGCCATCGCGGTGGACGCCACGAGCGCGGCGCTGGGCTGGGGCGCTGGGTCGGGAGGGGCGGACGGGAATCGAACCCGCGTAATTAGTTTGGAAGACTAAGGCTCTGCCATTGAGCTACCGCCCCGGATGCTGCGGGCCCACTGTAGCCGATCCGCGGTCGGCATCCGCTCATCCGCTCGCCGCGGACGGCTAGACTTGCCGCCGCCGTCTCCGGCGCCGGGGCGTAGCTCAGCTTGGCTAGAGCGCCCGCTTTGGGAGCGGGAGGCCGCAGGTTCAAATCCTGTCGCCCCGACACGTTCGGCCCTGAATATCAAGGGTTTCCATGACTCGAAAGGTCATGGATCTTGATCCAGTCATCAAAAACCCATCGGGGTGGCTGCCGCCGGGCCACATCACTCCGACTCGTCTGCAAGCTCGCGGGCATCACAGGCGTCACGCCGCATATGTTCCGCCGCACGGTCGCCACCGTCATCAACGAGCAGTCGGGCGTCGACCTCGCCGCCGAGTTGCTGGGGCACACCGACACGAAGATCACGATCCAGCACTACATCCGACGCAACGAGATGGTGAACCCCGCGACCGCTGGACTGCTCGACCGGGCGCTCGCGAGGGGAGCCGGATGATGCCGGACGGAGAATACCGGGGTGCTCAGATCGGGGCATCGGCAATCGGCGGAGAGGGCTCGGAAAATCGGCGAGCAACTCCTAGAAAATCGGCGAGCAGAGTGCGGATAACCGGCGACGCCGAGCCTATGCTGGACGACATGGTCGAGCAGGTCGAACGGTTCACCGAGCCGAGGGTGCTCGAGGCGCTCCAGGACACCAGAGTCGTCGTGA
>JASGFF010000021.1:0-39004 GCA_047605685.1 Microbacteriaceae bacterium | reverse complement strand
CGGCGGCACGGCCGGCACCGGCCCGGATCCCGGCGCGCCGCAGGCCGCGCCGCCCGGCGTGATCTCGCTACGGCTGCCCGCCCGGCCGCCCTTCGACGGCGCGGGCCTGATGCGCTACCTCGCCGCGCACGCGGCGCCCGGCATCGAGGCCGGCGACGCCGGCCGCCACGCCCGCGCCCTGCGCCTGCCCGCCGGCGTCGCCGAGGTGGAGGCGGTGCTCGACGGCGACGGCGTGCGGGTCGAGGCGCGGCTCGCCTCGCTCGGCGACCTCCCGCCGCTCGTGGCCCGACTGCGCCGACTGTTCGACCTGGACGCGGACGCCGCCGCGATCGACGCGGCGCTCGCGGCGGACCCGGCGCTCGCGCCGCTCGTGGCCGCCTGTCCCGGCATCCGGCTGCCCGGCAGCGTCGACGCCTTCGAGACGCTCGTGCGCACGATGCTCGGCCAGCAGGTGTCGGTCGCCGCCGCGAGCGCCGTCGTCGCCCGGCTGGTGCGGGAGGCGTCCGCGGACCCGCGGCTGTTCCCGAGCCCGGCGGAGCTCGCCGAGCGCGGGCCGGCCGTGCTGCGCGGGCCCGCCCGGCGCAGCGCCGCGATCGTGGCGATCGCCGAGCGCGTCGCCGACGGCCGGCTGCGCCTCGACCTCGGCCGCAGCGTCGCCGAGCTGCGTGCCGAGCTCGAGGCACAGCCCGGCATCGGCCCGTGGACCGCCGGCCACGTCGCCATGCGGGTGCTCGGCGCCCCGGACGTGCTGCTCGAGAGCGATCTCGCGCTGCGGGCCGGGGCGCGCCGCCTCGGCCTGCCCGACTCGCCCCGCGGCATCCGCGAGCGGGCCAGCGCCTGGGCGCCCTGGCGCAGCTACGCCGGGATGCACCTCTGGCGCGCCCCTACGATGATCGGATGACCGACGACGAGGCCCCCGTCGTGCCGGCGGACGACGGCGCGACGACGGACGTCCGCCTCGCGCCGCTCGCCCCGACCCTCGCGTCCCGGCCGCGCGCGAGGCGTCGACGGTGATCACCGAGGGCCTGCCGACCACCCGGGGCCTCGGCCGCGATGCCTGGCGCTACGCCGCCCGGCGCACACTGCACGGCTTCATCCGCCACCGCGGCCTCGACGCGGCCGCGGCGCTGACGTTCTACTCCACGCTCACGCTGTTCCCGGCCTCGCTCACCGTCGTCTCGGTGTTCGCGCTCGCCGGCGGGGGCAGCGCGGCCGCCGTCGACCGCCTCGCCGCGCTGCTCGAGGGCGTGCTGCCGGCCTCCGACGTCGAGGCCGCACGCACGCCGCTGGAGTCGTTCCTGACGATCCCGAGCCCCGGCTACGCGCTCGTGATCGGCCTGGCCGGCTCGGTGTGGACGGTGTCGAGCTACCTCACGGCGTTCGGGCGGGCGATGAACACCGTCTACGAGGTGGAGGAGGGCCGTCCGTTCTGGGCGTTCCGGCCGCGGATGATGGTGCTCTCGCTCGTGCTCATCCTCGCCTTCGCGCTCGTCATCGGCCTGCTGCTGGTGACCCCTTCGGTGGCGCAGGCGGTCGCGGAGGCCGCGGGCGTCGCCGCCGGCTGGGCGCTCGCCTTCACGATCGCGAAGTGGCCGGCGCTCGCCGCGCTCGGCTTCGCGATCATCGCGCTGCTGTACTACGGCACACCGAACGTGCGCCGGCTGCGGCTGCGCTGGGTGAGCCTCGGCGCGCTGTTCGCGCTGGTGTTCTGGTCGCTCGCGACGAGCGGCTTCGCCGTCTACGTGCTCACCGTCGACAGCTACAACCGGGTCTACGGCTGGGTCGGCGGGGCCGTCGTCGTGCTCGTGTGGTTCTACCTGTCGAACCTCGTGCTCGTCATCGGCGCCGAGGCGGATGCCGAGATCGTCCGCATCCGCCAGCTCGCGGCGGGCGTGGCCGCCGAGACCGCCATCCGGCTGCCGCTGCGCGACACCCGGCGTGCGCTCGCCCTCGCTCGGCACCGCGCCGCCGACGAGAGCGAGGGGCGCGCGCTGCGCGACCGATCCAGCCCCTGACCGCCGCCCCGGCGGCCGCCCTCCGATCGCCGCGGGCCGGCCCGCGACACGCCGCGACTTGGCCGGACACAGACCGATGTGCATACTTAAAGGGTTATGTCGACTGATTTGGTGAATAATACGGGCGTGCCGGCGGACGAGTCGCTGAGCATCGGCGCCGACGACCGGATCACCCGTCGCGCCTCCGGTCGGCGTCGGCACGCGCTGCCCCCGGGGCTGCTGCGCCTCATCGGCCCGCTCCTCGTGCTCGCGGTGTGGTGGACGCTCTCGGCCACCGGCATCCTCGACGAGCACCTCATGCCCGCGCCCGGCACGGTCGTGCAGGCGGCGATCGAGCTCATCGCCTCCGGATCGCTGCAGCAGCACCTGCTGGTCTCGCTCGCCCGCGCCATGAGCGGGCTCGCGATCGGCGTCGGTGTCGGCGTGGTGCTCGCCCTCGTCACCGGCCTCAGCCGCGTCGGCGAGGTGCTGCTCGACTCCAACATCCAGATGCTCCGGGCCATGCCGATCCTCGCGCTCATGCCGCTCGCGATCGTGTGGCTCGGCATCGGCGAGGAGCTCAAGGTCACCCTCGTCGCCCTGGCCGTGATGTTCCCGATCTACCTCAACACGCACGCCGGCATCCGCAGCGTCGACGCCCGGTACATCGACCTGGCGCGCACCGTCGGGCTCGGCCGGTTCGCGACGATCCGGCGCATCGTGCTCCCCGGGGCGCTCGCCGGCTTCTTCACCGGCCTGCGCTTCAGCGTCGCCATCGCCTGGCTCGTGCTCGTGGTCTCCGAGCAGGTCAACGCGGCCAGCGGCATCGGCTACCTGATGACCCAGGCGCGCAGCATCGGCCGCATCGACATCATCGTCGTCGGCCTCGTCATCTACGCGACACTCGGACTGCTCTCCGACGGCATCGTGCGAGTCATCGAAGGAAGGGCACTGCAGTGGCGATCGACGCTCTGACCCCGGAGGGCATCGCCCCCGCCGAGGACGGCGACTCCCCCGTCGTGCGGGTCCGCGGCCTCGAGCGGGCCTTCGACGGGCGGGGCGTGCTGGTCGACATCGACGTCGACATCGCCCCCGGCGAGTTCGTCGCACTGCTGGGCCGCAGCGGCTCGGGCAAGAGCACGCTGCTGCGCATCCTCGCCGGGCTCGACAGCGAGTACCGGGGGGAGCTCACCGCCCCGGCGCTGCCCTCGGTGGCCTTCCAGGACTCGCGGCTCATGCCGTGGTCGCGGGTGCTGCCCAACGTCATGCTCGGCCTGCCCCGCCGCGGCGCGGCCGGCCGCCAGGCGCGGGAGCGGGCGGAGCGCCTGCTGGCCGACGTCGGCCTGAGCGACAAGGGGGGCGTCTGGCCCAAGACGCTCTCCGGCGGCGAGGCGCAGCGCGCCTCCCTCGCCCGCGCTCTCGTCCGCGAGCCGGAGCTGCTGCTCATGGACGAGCCCTTCGGCGCGCTCGACGCGCTCACGCGCATCCGGATGCACCGGCTGCTCAAGCAGCTCTGCGAGCGGTACCGTCCGGCGGTGCTGCTCGTGACCCACGACGTCGACGAGGCGATCCTGCTCGCGGACCGCGTGATCGTGCTCACCCAGGGTCGGATCTCCCTCGACACGCACGTGAGCCTCCCCGAGCACGACCGCCGTCGCTCCAGCCGGTTCGTGGAGCTGCGCAAGCAGCTGCTCACCGAGCTCGGCGTCGGCGACGACGACCAGTAGGCCCCGGCCCAAGACCCCCATGTTAAGGAGAACCATGCCCCGGACCCGACTCCACCGCCTCGCCGCCCTCACCGTCGCCGCGACGCTGATCGCCGGACTCACCGCCTGCACCGGCTCGAGCAGCTCTGACGACGACTCGACGACCACGCTCCGGCTCGGCCAGCTCGGCCAGTCGAAGATCATCGAGGCCCTCCTGGAGGCCTCCGGCGAGGACCAGGACATGGACTACACGGTGGAGTGGAGCCTGTTCGACGCCGGGCCCGCGCTGCTCGAGGCGGTGCCCAGCGGCAGCATCGACGGCGGCATGATGGCCGACACCCCGCCGATCTTCGGCCAGGTCTCCGACAGCGCGACGAAGATCGTCGCCGTCGCGCAGAGCGTGGCGAGCGACACGAGCCAGGTCGAGATCGTCGTGCCCGGCGACTCGGACATCGAGTCCGTCGCCGACCTCGCGGGCAAGAAGGTGGCGATGCTGCAGAGCACGATCATGCAGTACACGCTCGTCAAGGCCCTGGAGAACGCGGGACTCGACTACGAGGACATCACGCCCGTCAACCTCTCCCCCGTCGACGCGGCGACCGCGCTCGCGGGCGGCGACGTCGACGCTGCGGCAATGCTCGACCCGCAGCGGGCGACCGCCCTCGCCGCCGGCGACCGCGTGATCGGCAACGGCGCGGGCCTCGTCGCCGACTACACGGTGACGGTCGCGACCGACGCGGCGCTCGAGGACAGCGCCAAGTCCGCCGCCCTCGAGGACTTCATCGGCCGCGTGCAGGCCGCCTATGACTGGGCGGCGGCCAACCAGGACACCTGGGCCGCGGCCTACGCCACGGTCACCGGACTGAGCGAGGACATCGCCTCCGCCGTGGTGGAGCGCCAGGACTACAACCTGGTGCCCATCGACGACAGCGTCATCGCCAACCAGCAGGACCAGGCGGACACCTATTACGACCTCGGACTGCTGACCGAGAAGCTCGACGTCTCCGCGGAGTTCGACGACCGCTTCAACTCCGTCGCCGAGGCCCAGTGATGGCCGTCCCCGCCTCCGCCCGCGGCTACGAGCACTTCCCCGGCACGATCGGCCGCACGACATCCGAGTCCACGCGCGCCTGGCCGCGCGAGCGACGCGCCCCCGAGGGGGCCCCGAACATCGTCGTCGTGCTCATGGACGACATGGGCTACAGCGACATCGGCCCGTTCGGCTCGGAGATCGACACGCCAACCCTCGACCGCCTCGCCGAGAACGGCCTGCGGCTGAGCAACTACCACTCCACACCGGTGTGCTCGCCCGCCCGCGCCGCCCTGCTGACCGGGATCAACCCGCACCGCGCCGGCTTCGCGAGCGTGGCGAATTACGATCCCGGCTTCCCGGGGCTGCGCCTCGAGCTCGACGAGGACGTGCTCACGCTCCCGGAGATCCTGCGGGCCAACGGATACGCGACGTTCGCGATCGGCAAGTGGCACCTCACCCGCGACGCGCTCATGAACCAGGCGGCCTCCCGGCACACCTGGCCGGTGCAGCGCGGCTTCGACCAGTACTACGGGGTTCTCGACGGGGCCAACAGCTTCTTCTTCCCCAACCAGATCGTGCAGGACAACACGCCGCTGTGGCCCGAGGAGCTGCCGGAGGATTACTACCTCACCGACGACTACACCGACCACGCGATCGAGATGATCCAGGGGCTGCGCGCGAGCGACTCGCGCAAGCCGTTCTTCCTCTACTTCGCCCACACGGCCATGCACGGCCCGCTCGCCGCCAAGCGGCTCGACCTGGAGAAGTACCGCGGCCGCTACGCCGACGGCTGGGACGCCATCCGCGTCGCCCGGCACGCGAAGCAGATCGCCGAGGGACTGTTCCCACCCGGCACCCCGCTGCCGGACCGCACCGCGGGCCCGGGCTTCGAGGTGCCGGCCTGGGATGAGCTGGAGCCGGAGAGCCGCGAGCTCTACGAGCGCTACATGGAGGTGTACGCCGCGATGGTCGACAACGTCGACCAGAACCTCGGACGCCTGCTGGGAACGATCGAGTCCTTCGGCGAGCTGGACAACACGATCGTGGTGTTCACCTCCGACAACGGCGGCAGCGCGGAGGGCGGCCCGGAGGGCACCCGCAGCTACTTCAGCCGCTTCGTGCACGTCCCGGGGCTCCCGGACACCTGGCAGCCGGATGTCGAGCGTGACATCGACGACGTGGGGACGGCGCGCACGATGGCCCACTACCCGCGCGGCTGGGGCAACGTCTCGAACACGCCGTTCCGCTACTACAAGGGCCAGACCTTCGCCGGCGGCGTCCGGGTGCCCTTCGTGCTGTCCTGGCCCGCGGGACTGCGCCCCGCCGAGGGCGACAGCGGCGTCCGCACCCAATACCAGTACGTCACCGACCTGCTGCCGACGCTGCTCGAACTCGCCGGGCTCGAGAGCCCGGGCGTGCGCCACAACCTGCCGGCTCAGGAGATCGACGGCTCGGCCTTCGCCACCGTGCTGCGGGACAATGCCCCGAGCACGCACCGCGAGCAGTACGCGGAGTTCGGTGGCAGTCGCGGCTTCTACCGCGACGGCTGGAAGATCGTGACCCTGCACCGGCCGGGCACCCCCTTCGACGACGCCGAATGGCAGCTCTACAACGTCGAGGAGGACCCGACCGAGAGCCACGACGTCGCGGCCGAGCATCCCGAGCTCGTCGCCGAGCTCGCCGCGGCCTGGGAGCAGGCCGCCTGGCACAACACCGTGTTCCCCCTCATCGACCGGGGCGGGGAGAACGGCATCCGCCGCCCGGCGGAGCGCGAGTTCGAGCGCCCCGTGCGCCTGCTGCCGGGCACGCCGCGGCTGGAGCGCTACCGCTCCAGCCAGCTGATCTCGATGCGCAGCTTCCGGGTGATCGCCGAGATCGACCACGGCGATCAGGACAGCGGCGTGCTCGTCTCCCACGGCGACCAGGGCGGCGGCTACCTGCTGTTCATCGAGGACGGCCGGCTGCGGCTGTCGTACAACGAGTACGGCCGGATGATCGAGGTCGACGGCGGCGAGCTGGGCGCCGGGACGCACCGGGTGGTCGTGGACTTCCACTGGCTCCCCGAGTTCCGCTGGCGGATCGAGCTCAGCCTCGACGGCGTCGTCGTCGGCTCGATCGCCCAGGCCACGATGCTCATCGGGATGGCGCCGTTCAGCGGCATCGACGTCGGCGTGGGCCGTGGTGGCCCGGTGTCCTGGCGGGTGCACGAGCGGTACGGATCCTTCCGCTACCGCGGCAGGCTGCACGCCGTGACCTACGAGCCGGGCGAGCACGCCGACTACGACCCCGCTCTCGTGTTCGAGGCGCAGCGGGACGCGGCGCTCTTCTTCGACTGACATGTAGTTCTGTTCGTCCAGCGGGCAGGATGAAGCGCCGCCGGGCCGGGTGCCCGGCGGCGCTTCGTCGTTCGCCCCCATCGGTTGTGCAGGATTTCCGGTCCTGTCGACCGTTATCGCGGCCGCACCGGTCGTCATCTCCTGCACAACCGATGTCGGATGATTGATCCGCGGATCTGCATCGCGAGGCACCGGCCCATCGAGAGTCACGGAACCCATCCACCCTCTCTGGGTATCGGCGGATGTCGGGTGCGACCCGCGCGCCGTGCCCGGCATCCGCCGTACCCTGGGGCGATGGGTCGCAAACTCCTCTTCCTGGGCGTCGGGCTCGGCGTCGGCTATCTGATCGGCGCCCGCGCCGGTCGCGAGCAGTACGAGCGGCTGGTCACCGCCGCCCGAGGGCTGTGGGACGACCCGCGGGTCGCCAAGGCGCGCGCGGACGTCGAGGCCTACGCCCGCGCACAGGCCCCGGTCGTGCGCGACCGGGCCGAGGCGCTCGCGCACTCGATCCCCGAGCACGTCACCGAGGGGGTGCAGAAGGCGGCCGAGGCGGCCGCGAGCGCCGCCGGCCGCACGACGGTGATCGCGAAGGACAGCGCCACGAAGGCGAAGGACGCCGCCGCGAAGGTGGCCGAGGCGGCGAGGAGCACGGCCGCGAAGGTGACCGGCTCGACGACCGAGCCCGCCGAAACCGAGCCCACGCCCCCAGCTGACTAGGGCAGCGGGATCGTCCCGGTGAGCGGGGCGGTCAGCCGTTCCGGGGAGAGCAGCCGCTCCACCTCGGCCCTCTCCAGCAGGCCGGCGCGCACGACGAGGTCGGCGATCGAGTCGTGGCCGGTGAGCGCCTCGTGCGCGAGCGCCGCGGCCGCCTGGTAGCCGATGCGCGGCGTCAGCGCGGTGACCACCCCGACCGAGGACTCGACCTCGGCCGCGAGCCGGCTCTCGTTGGCGGCGATGCCGACGACGCAGTGCTCGCGCAGGGTGCGCTCGGCGTTCGTCATCCAGGCGATCGACTGCAGCAGCGAGTGGGCGATCACCGGTTCGAAGGCGTTGAGCTGCAGCTGTCCCGCCTCGGCGGCAGCGGTGACGGTGGCATCCGCACCGATGACGCTGAACGCCACCTGGTTGACCACCTCGGGGATGACCGGGTTGACCTTGCCGGGCATGATCGACGAGCCGGCCTGGCGCGCCGGCAGCGTGATCTCGCCGAGGCCCGCCTGGGGGCCGGAGGAGAGCAGCCGCAGGTCGTTGCACACCTTGGAGAGCTTGACCGCGGCGCGCTTGAGCACCCCCGAGAGCGACATGAACACGCCCGCGTCGCTCGTGGCCTCGATGAGGTCGGGCGCGGTGCGCATCGACAGCCCGGTCAGCTCGGCGAGCTGCCGGCGCACCGCCTCGGCGTAGCGCTTGTCGGCGTTGATGCCGGTGCCGATCGCGGTGGCGCCGAGGTTGATCTCGGTGAGCCAGGGCAGCAGCTCGGTCAGCCGCTCGCGATCCTCGGCGATCGTGTGCGCGAAGCCGCGGAACTCCTGGCCGAGGGTCATCGGCACGGCATCCTGCAGCTGGGTGCGCCCGATCTTGAGCACGTGCGCGAACTCCTCGCCCTTGGCCAGCAGCGCCTCCTCGAGCCGCTCGTGCTCGGGCAGCAGCCGCTGCAGCGCAAACACCATGGCGAGCTTGGCCGCCGAGGGGTAGACGTCGTTGGTGGACTGGCTGCGGTTGACGTCGTCGATCGGATGCAGCAGCGCGTAATCCCCGCGCCGGTGGCCCATGAGCTCGAGGCCGCGGTTGGCGATCACCTCGTTGGCGTTCATGTTGGTGCTCGTGCCGGCGCCGCCCTGGATGACGTCGACGACGAACTGCTCGTGCCAGCGTCCGGCGATGATCTCGGCGCAGGCGGCGTCGATGGCGGCGGCCTTGTCGGCGGCGAGCACGCCGAGCTCGGCGTTGGCGCGGGCGGCCGCGCGCTTGACCTGGGCGAGCGCGCGCACCAGGTCGGGGTAGACGGATATCGGCCGCCGGGTGATCGGGAAGTTCTCCAGGGCACGGGCGGTGTGCACGCCCCAGTACGCCTCCTCGGGGACCGCGAGCTCGCCGATCGAGTCCCGTTCGACGCGGGTGAGACCGCTGTGCACCACTGTGCTCTCCTCACGCTGTTGTGGCCCGACCCTACGCCCGCGCAACGGGGATCGAGGCGCCGCGGCTTGGACGGCCGTGGCTTCACGACCGCCGTCCTGCCCCACCGGCGTCGCCCGGCCCGGCCAGTCCGGCACGGTGACGGAGCACGGGGGCTGGCCGCCGCCGCACACTTCTCTGGCAGCATGGGAAAAATGCGGATCAAACTGACGCTCGTCCGCTCCGATGGCTCCCAGGATGACGTCACGGTGACGATGGATGCCTCGGCCCCGATCGCCGATGTCGCACACGCGATCGCGGAACGCGATCCCCACTCCGTCGGAGCCGTTATGCCCGAGCGGCTCACGCTGCTGCGGCTCGTCCCGCTGACGCAGGGCCTGCCCGACGACTGGGTGCCGCTGCCCGCCACTGCCCAGGTGAGCGAGGAGTGGCTCGCCTCAGGGGCCACCGTCGCGCTCGCCGAAGACGTGAGTCGCAAGGAGCGCGGAGGTGCACCGATCGCCGAGCTCGAGGTGCTCAGCAGCCGCAACGAGGGGGAGTCGTACCCGCTCGCCCCGGGCAGCTGGACCATCGGGCGCCGCTCCGGGGTCGACATCCATCTCGACGACCCGCTCGTCTCGGGGGTGCACGCGCGCATCGAGGTCTCCGATCGCATCGAGGTGATCGACCTCGGCTCGGCCAACGGCGTCATCGTCGACGGCGACTTCGCGTCGCGGGTCGTGGTCGCGGACCGCCAGGAGCTGCTGCTCGGCAGCACGCGGGTGCGCATCCGCTTCATCGCCGATTCCCCGCGCAGCACCGATCGCAGCGCCGGTGGGCCGGTGTCGTTCAACCGCTCGCCACGGGTCGAGCCGCGCTTCGCGGGCGAGCGGTACACGGCGCCGGACGTGCCGATCGAGAGGGACCAGAGCCCGTTCCCGTGGCTCACGATGGTCGCGCCGGTCATCCTCGCCGTCGTGCTCGCGGTGGTGCTCAACCGCTGGACGATGATCGCGATGGCCGCCATGTCGCCCGTGCTGCTCGTGGGCAACTTCATCATGGGGCGCGGCGCCGAGAAGCGGTCGAGGAGGCGCGCGATCACCGAGTTCGACACCCGCATCGAGGCGCTCGCGAGAGACCTGGAGGCCTCGCTCGTGCGGGAGCGGACCACGCGCCTGGCCGAGGCGCCGGCGACCACCGACGTCGTGCAGGCCATCATCGAGCGCACCCCGCTGCTGTGGACCCGCCGCCCCGAGCACTGGAACTTCCTCAACGTGCGCGTTGGAACCGGCGCGATGCCCTCGCGCTCCACGATCGACGTGCCGCGGCGCGGCTCGGTGATCCCCGAGTTCCAGCAGCGCCTCGACGAGCTCGCCGCCGCCCACCGCCGTGTCGACGAGGCGCCGATCGTCGAGAACCTCTTCGACGCGGGCGCTCTCGGATGCGCCGGCGAGCCCGACCTTGCAGCTCCGGTGCTGCACGGGATGCTCACCCAGATCGTCGGCCTGCACTCGCCCTCCGAGGTGGCGGTCGCGGCCCTCGTCTCGCCCGCGTGGGCGGATGAGCTGGCCTGGCTGAAGTGGACGCCGCACACCTCCTCCCCCCAGTCCCCCCTCGGCCTGCGCCCGCACCTCGCCGATTCGCCGTCGAGCGCGACGGGTCTGCTCTCCGCGATCGAGGAGCTCATCGACGGACGGCTCGAACGGCGAAACGCGCAGAACCGCGGCGCGGTCTCGGCGAGCGACGCGGCTCTCGGACGCGGTGCGGACGTCGGCACCGCGGATACCGCTTCGGGCCCTCGATCACCGATCCCTGCGCTCGTCGTGGTCGTCTCGGCCGACGCCCCCGTCGACCGCGCACGCCTCGTCGCCCTGAGCGAGCGCGGCGCGGATGCCGGGGTCTTCCCCGTCTGGATCGCCCACCGCGTCGCCGACCTGCCCGCCACGTGCCGCACCGTCATCGATGTCACCGCCGAGGGCTCGGGCACGGTCCTGTTCATCCGACTCGGCGAGCAGATCGATCCCGCCCAGCTCGACGTGGTGCCGCGGCAGACCGCGATGGCGCTCGGGCGCGCGCTCGCCCCCGTGGCCGACGCCGGTGCGATCGTGGTCGACGCCTCCGACATCCCGCGCACGATCGCGATGACCGAGCTGATCGGTCATGAGTTCTTCGAGCAGCCCACCGCGGTCTCGGGGCGCTGGCGCGAGAACGACTCGATCATCGACCGCTCGCAGACGGCTTCGACCGCCCGCAAGCGCGCCGGCAAGCTCCGTGCCTTCGTCGGCTCGATGGGCGGCGAGCCGATGACCCTCGACCTGCGCACGCAGGGGCCGCACGCGCTCGTCGGTGGCACCACCGGCGCCGGCAAGTCGGAGTTCCTGCAGGTATGGGTGCTCGGCATGGCGGTCGAGTACTCGCCCGACCGGGTGACCTTCCTCTTCGTCGACTACAAGGGCGGATCGGCCTTCGCCGACTGCGTGCGACTGCCGCACTGCGTCGGTCTCGTGACCGACCTCAGCCCGCACCTCGTGCGTCGCGCGCTCACCAGCCTGCGCGCCGAGCTGCACTACCGCGAGCATCTCTTCAACCGCAAGAAGGCCAAGGATCTGCTCGATCTCGAGCGCCGCGGAGATCCCGAGACGCCGCCGGCGCTCGTCATCGTCATCGACGAGTTCGCCGCGCTCGCCAAGGAGGTCCCCGAGTTCGTCGACGGCGTCGTCGACATCGCCCAGCGCGGGCGCTCACTCGGCATCCACCTGATCATGGCCACGCAGCGTCCCGCGGGCGTGATCAAGGACAACCTGCGCGCCAACACCAACCTGCGCGTCGCCCTGCGCATGGCCGACGAGTCCGACGCGAAGGACGTCGTCGGCACCGACGAGGCGGCCCGCTTCGACCCCGGACTCCCGGGCCGCGGCATGGCGAAGACCGGACCGGGTCGCCTGCAGGAGTTCCAGTCGGCGTATGCCGGTGGATGGACAACCCGGGAGGCCGCTCTCGCCGAGGTCGCGATCGCCGAGCTGCGCTTCGGCGGCGGTGCGGAGTGGCAACCGCAGGCCGCCGCCCCCACGACCCCGGACGACGCCGACCTCGGTCCGAACGACCAGCAGCGCCTCGTCGAGACGATCGGGCGGGCCTTCCGCGCGGTGGCGCTGCCCGTGCCGCGCCGCCCGTGGCTCGACGAGCTGCCGGCCCTCGTCGAGATCGCGCCGCTGTTCACCGACGACGACACCGTCATCCCGTTCGGCCTCTCCGACGTGCCCGAGCAGCAGCGTCGTGTGCTTGCGAGCTTCCGCCCCGACGACGACGGCCACATGGCGTTCTACGGCACGAGCGGCTCGGGCAAGTCGGTGGCGCTGCGCTCCATGGCGATCGCGACGGCGCTCACGCCACGCGGTGGCCCGGTGCACGTCTATGGACTCGACTTCGCGAGCGGTGGGCTGCGCCAGCTCGAGGCACTCCCTCACGTCGGCTCCATCATCCCGGGCGACGACACCGAGCGGGTGCAGCGCCTGCTGCGCACCCTGCGTCTCGAGCTCGAGGATCGCGAGAAGCGCTACTCCGCCGTCGCGGCGTCGACCATCACCGAGTACCGGACGCACGCCGGTCGGCCCGACGAGCCGCGCATCCTGCTGCTCATCGACGGCTTCACCCAGTTCCGCGAGGAGTGGGATCTCGCCGTCGGCCGCGCCGCCTGGTGGGACGTGGTCAAGAACGTGCTCGCCTCGGGGCGCCAGCTCGGCATCCACGTGGTGTTCACGGCCGATCGCGCGGGCGCTGTGCCGAACAGCGTCACGGCCGTCGTGCAGCGCAAGGTCGTGATGCGCCTGACCGACGAGCAGGCCTACAGCGTGCTGGGCGTGCCGAAGGATGTGCTCGGCGACGACGCGGCGCCGGGGCGCTGCATCGCCGACGGTCACGAGACGCAGATCGGGGTGTTCGGGGCCGGTGAGACCGTCTCCACCGCCGCCGACCAGGCTGCGGCCGTCATCGCCTACGCCGAGGCGAACGCCGACCGCATCCCGGTGGCCGAGCCGATCAACTCGCTGCCCGATCAGATCTCCTCGCGGGGGTTGCCGCCGTCGATCGGCCGCCGCCCGGTGCTCGGCGTGTCCGACGAGACCCTCGGCCTCACCGGGTTCGAGGCGACCGGCACGTTCCTGCTCTCGGGCCCTCCGCTGTCCGGTCGCTCGAACGCGCTCGCGTGGATCGTGCGCTCGCTGCGTGCGCTCGACGACGGGCATCGCTTCGTCTACCTGGGCAATGCGCGCTCGTCGCTCGGCGTGGATCCGGTATTCGACCAGCGGGCCACACTGCCGGAGGATGTCGCCGCGCTCGCCCGGGAGATCGCCGCCGACATCGCCGCCGGCTCCGAGCAGCGCTACGCGATCGCCGTCGAGTCGATCGGGGAGTTCCTGCAGACCCCGGCGGACGCCGCGCTCGTCGAGCTCATCAAGCAGGTCAAGCGCCACGACCAGTTTCTCGTCGCCGAGAACGAGGTGACCGGATGGGCGGGTTCCTGGCCGATCTTCGCCGAGGTGAAGAACGGCCGACGCGGTCTGCTGCTGCAGCCGGATGCGATGGAGGGGGAGATGCTGCTCAAGACCCCGATCCCGCGCGCGGCGCGCAGTGAGTTCCCGCCCGGACGCGGCATGTACATAGAGCACGGCAAGGCGAAGAGGGTGCAGCTGCCGCGCCTCGACGACGAGGGGTGAGAACGGCAGGCAACGATTTGCTATGAACCGTCTGCCGACGGCAAAAGGAAGGCTATCCTCGACTCACGCGGTTATCGCGCTCCGCAACTGTCCATCCGAGTGAAAGGACCACATCATGGCCAACCTCAACGTGACTTACGACGAGATCAAGTCGGCGGCGAACCAGCTCACCACCGGCAAGGAGAACCTGATCACCGAGCTGAACCAGCTCAAGGCCCAGATCGACAACCTCGTCAGCTCGGGTTTCGTCACCGACGCCGCCTCGGGCGCGTTCCAGACCATGTACGAGCAGTTCACGACGGGCACGACTCAGACGGTGTCGGCGCTCGACGGCATCTCGACGTCGCTGTCGACTGCGGCTGACACGTTCTCCCAGGCCGACTCGCAGATCGCCTCGTCGTTCAGCAGCTGACGTCGATGCGGCCCAGCCGGTCCCCCTGACGCGACCGACGGAGCCGCACCCGCTGCCCCCTCGAATCCTCTTGCGGCAAGGAGACGCCCGTGACGAGCGATCACCTCACGGTCAACCTCGACGACATCCGGGATCTCGTCAGCAGTCTGAAGACGATCCACCACGAGCTGTCATCGGCGAAATCGGACCTTTCCGACATCTCCGAGGCGATCGGCTACGACCACCTCGCCTCAGTGCACCAGGACTTCGCCTCGAAGTGGGATGACAGTCGCACCAAGCTCCTGGACGACGTCGAGACCCTCACGACGATGGCGCAGAGCGTGGTCGACGGTTTCACCGACACCGATCAGAAGTACGCCGACGCGATATCCGGAAAGGGTGATGGCCAATGATCTCGGGCGACCCGGACGAGGTCGAGACCCGGGCACGCGCCTACGGCACGATGGCCGCAGCCCTCACCACCGCGGCGGAGAGCGTCAGCTCGCTGACGACCGCGGTGGATGCGGATGCGAGCGGAAGCGAGGCCGTGCAGAAGCTCGTCGAGCAGTTCGGCGACGTGTCGTCGAGCCTCGACAAGCTGCACACCCGCTACGACACGGCCCACACGAACCTTGCGACCTATGCGGCGGCTCTCCGCCAGGCCCAGCAGGACGCGTCCAGCGCGGAGCACGCGGAGTCCACCGCGCAGACCCACCTGGCCCACGCCGAGCTCAAGTCCCAGGAGGCGTACCAGGACTGGTTGTACGGCCCCGACGACACGACCAAGGACCAGGGCAAGCACGACTACCTCTACGTCTGGGCGCCGCTCATCGAGCAGTACCAGGGTGAGATCACGGCCGCGCAGAAGCGGCAGGCCGACGCCGAGGACACCGTGCGCGACGCCGGCGACACCGCCGCCTCGAACATCAGCGAGGTCATCGACCACGACGGTCTCAACGACAAGTCGTGGTACGAGAAGGCGTGGGACGCCACCGTGCACGGGCTCAGCGACGCGTGGAACGCCGTCGCCGAGTGGGCGAGTGACCCGGAGAACTGGATCGCCGTGCTCGCGAACGTGGGCCTGGCGCTCGATATTATCTCGATGTTCCTTCCGCCTCCTTTCAATGGCATCGGCCTGGCGCTCGGTGCGCTCATGCAACTGGGCAGCGCGCTCTGGAAGACCGGCCTGGACGGCTGGAACGACCCGATGGACTGGGTGGAAGTGGGGCTCGCGATCATCCCCGGTGTTGCGGGCTTGGTCGGAAAGTTCTTCAAGCAGGGTCTGAGGGTCGGAGAGCTCCTGTTCAAGCCCGCAGGGGGCACCCTCAAGGAGCTCTCCGCGGTGGCTCGGATGAAGTCGTTCGCCGGTGCGGGCAAGTCCGGCATGACACGGGAAGCCGCCGACCGTTGTGTGGAGTTGGCCGAGCAGTTCGCGTCCAGGCTGCCCAAGCTCGAGCTCCCCGTGATCGGCGCGCTCAGGGAGCTCAGTGAAGCCAACGCGATCGCGCGCATCTCGACGCTCGGTGGGGAAGTGGCCCCGTCCGTCCAGGCAACGTACCGGGTGGTTCAGGGGGCGTTCGCCACCCAAGCGGTCACCGAATTGGCTGACCTCGGCCAGAAGGTCGCTGATAACGCTCAAGCGGTCATCGAACACTCCGAGAAGACGACCGAACTGAGCGGGAGCAAACCCTGATGCGCTGGCCCCGCATCCGAAAGCTGAGCATGCTGAACGCTGTCATCTGGGGACCCATACTGCTGATCGCCTGGTTCGTGAGCAGCGTGATCGACTACAGCGGTCACCACGGCGGCGCAGCTCAGTGGGTGGTGCTCGTGCTCACCTGCTGCACGGCCGTGACGACGGCGGCGACCGGCGTCTGGACGCTCCTCATCCGTCTCGGCCGGGTCGGCGACATCGGCGATCTCTTCATGCCCTCCAGCTTGGTTCTGAACAGTTTCATGCGGGCCAACGGGTTTGCGATTGCGGGATTCGGTGCGCTGCTCTCCTGCCTGAACACCCCCGGTGTCGTCTGGCTGGGAATCGGGCCCTCGCTGCTCGTCTTTGTTCCCGCGATCCTGTTGTTCCTGCTCGGCGGGTTGCTTGTCGTGATCGACCACATGGCACCGCTCTTTGAGGACGAGGGCTCTCGGTGATCGGCGCTCCGACACGACGCTTCGCGTGGCGCATGGTGCTTCCGCCCGGATTCGTCTCGCTCGACGTGACGGGAGGGGTCGACGGGCCCCTCACGGCGGTGGCCGAGCCCGCGCTGAGATCACTCCCCCGCGACCAGGCCGACGCGGTGCGGGCGCAGCTCGCATCCATCGGAGCGTCCCTCTCGGCGCTCCCGGCCGGTGCGCGGGTGACCGATCTCGTCCTCGCCGTCGAGAAGATCGCGGGCGCTCGATTCCCGGGCAGCCTCATCCTCGGGTCGATCGATGACGCGCGACTCCCGATCCCACCCGACATCGACGAGGCGTCGATGACGAGAGCCGCGGCGGCGATGCAGCGGGAAGCCATCTCCATCGACTTCCACCACGGCCTCATGCGTCACGATGTGCGCACCGTCGAGGGTCGCGTGACGGTCCACTCCCTCGACTACCTCGTGCCCGTGCCCGAACGGCGGGCATGGCTCGCCGCATACGCCTCGGCCGCCATCCCGATCGAGGCCCCGAATGGATTCGGCGACGCGGCGCTCGTGCTGCTCGACTCCATTCTGCGCAGCCTCCGATTCCACGATCACGAGGACGGAACCGCCGCATGACCTTCCTCGTCAATCAGCCCGACTACTGGATCGGGGTTCCCGAGTACTGGCCGTTCACGAGTGTCGACGGATCGATCCACGTCGAGTCCGCCGAGCAGTTCGCCGTGGAGTGCGCTGCCGAGCTCGTCGGCTTCGGGATGCCCGAGAGCCGCACCCTGCCCGTGCTGCGCATCGTCGCCCGCGACGCCGAGGAGAGCGGCTTCCGGCACTACGTCGCCTTCCCCGACGACCCGCCGACCTCCGTCATCGCCCGTTCGGAGCGTTACACCGACGGGCACGAGCCGCACGACCCGGATCGCGACTTCGTCGCGCCCCCGTGGTCCGACGAGTTCACCACGGCGAGCGGCATCGCCGGCGAGCAGAGCGTCAAGCACTACGTCTACGCCGCCAACGGCACGTCGGTGGTCGCCGAGAACACCTACGTGTTCCGTCACGGCGACGAGACGTACCGCATCGTCTACGCCGACCTCGACCTGCAGATCTTCGAGCGGGTACGCCCCCTCATCGCCGATCTCGCCTCGACGGTGCACTGGGTCGAGGATTAAACGCGCTACCGAGTGTACGCGGGCTCCCGGGATTCGCTACGCTTCGACTCATCCGCCGCGATCGACGCGGGCTCCGGGGGAAGGGGACGTGCGTGGCCGGCGAATTCGCTGTCTCGCCCGGGTGGTATCCCGATCCCCTCGGCCTGCCGCAGATGCGCTGGTGGAACGGCCAGGGCTGGACCGAACGCGTCGACCAGGCGCTCGCCCCGCAGTCACCGGCCGCATCGCGGACCCAGCTCGCCTGGGCCGACGACGAGGCGGTCGGCCAGGGCGGTGCGACGGCCCCGGCATCCGCGCCGACGGTGATGGTGCCGACGGTGATAGTGATCGAGCCGTCGGCCCAACGCCCCGGGCCGCGACAGGGAGCGCACGTCGCACCACCGCGCCGCGAGATCGAGGGCTCGGCCCAGCCGCACCACGGCGGCCACGTCGCGCCGCCGCGGCTGGAGCTCGAGGAGGGCACGGCGCCCGCCGGCTCCGGGGATGTCGCCGCGATGCTCGCGGCCCTCGCCCGCGCGACGCCGCCCTCGGCCGCCATGCGGGTCGACCCCTCGCAGGTGGTGCCCAACCACCCGTTCGGCGCGCCGGCGCGCTGAACAGCCCGGGCCGACAGCCGGGCGGGACGCCCCGCTAACTGGGGGTGAGGATCAGTACCCGGACTGTCGCGGGCCTTCGCCGCCTGCCGATATGATCGGGGCAGGTTCCGGCCATCCCGGTCCGGGGTCAAGGGGGAGATCACGTGGCGCAGGACGACCTGTTCGGTGCACCCGCGGGCTGGTATCCGGACCCGCTGGGCCTTCCGCAGCTGCGCTGGTGGAACAATCACGCCTGGACGGAGCAGACCGCGGCGGCGCGCCAGCCGATGGTCGCCCAGGACACCAAGTTCGCCTGGGCCGACGACGAGCCGGTCGCCGAGCAGCAGAGCTCCGGCGCGGGCTTCGTGCCGGGCACCGATCCCGCGAGCGACGACACCCTGCGCCAGCTGGAGCCGCCGTTCGCCGAGGGCGGCTCCCCAGAGCCGCCCAACCCCTACGCGGAGTCCGCGAAGTGGTGGGAGACGCGCGGGACCGACACCCGCCGCGCCGCCTCGGCGGCCTCGGCCGCGACCGCCCCCGCAGAGCCGGTCGCCAACCCCTTCATGCAACCGGTCGCCCCGGAACCCCGCCAGCCGGACTACCGCACCCCGGAGCGTCCCGAGGGCTCGGCGTCGTTCGCCGCGCTGTTCGACGGCTCCGCGACGGCCGCGCCCGCGTCGACGTTCGCCGCGAGCGCGGACTCGCTCGAGGCGCTGTTCGGCACGCCCACCGCGGCCCGCAACCGGGCCCGCACTCCCATCGTCTCCTCCGAGCTGTTCGAGTCGAGCTCCTCGGCGCCCTCGCGGCTCAACGCCAGCACGAGCTTCGTCTGGCCGATCGCGCTGCTCCCGGTCGCGCAGCTCATGGTGCAGCTCGTGCTGCTCACCGCGATCGGCATGGGCATCAACCCCGTCCTGTTCAACGGGATCGCCGTCATCGCCTACCTCGTCGGCGTGCTGCTGGCCTACTTCGACCGCCGTGCCCTCGTCGCCGGCGGCTTCGAGCGCCCGCCGCACTGGGCGTTCGCCGCGCTCACGGTGTTCGTCTACCTCGTGCTGCGCGCCCGCGCGACGCTGCGCGAGAGCGGTCACGGCATCGGGCCGCTCGTGACCTACCTCGGCCTCGCCGTGCTGCAGCTCGCCTCCGTCGTCGTGGTGCCGGGACTGCTCATCGCCGCGCTGCCGAGCGTGTTCGCCAGCCAGATCGAGCAGTCCGTCGAGACCGACGCGGCGCTGCTCGCCGGGGCCACGATGACCGTCGACTGCCCCGACACCCCGCCGCTGTTCGCCGGCGACGAGATCACCTGCGTCTCGACGTCGGATGACTCCACCTCGACGGACATCATCGTCACGCTCACCCGTGCCAACGGCTGGATCGGCTGGCAGGTGCTCGACTGGGGCAAGTACACGCTCAGCAACTGAGCCCGCCGGGCCGGGCGGCCTGTGCCCATCCCCGCGGGCCCGTGCTCGCAGGCCCGTCCACTCAAACCCTTCCCTTCACTCGTCCTCGCTTCGCCGTTAGCATGAGGGCAGCGAACTCGATGCTCTGCTCCGCACACCCTCTGCTCGTGACGACGAAAGCGGTCATCCCGTGTCCGATCCCCGGCTCGCCCCGGTGCCGCCCGCCGGCTGGTATCCGGACCCGCGCGGCCTGCCGCAGCGCCGCTGGTGGACCGGGAGCGCCTGGACCCAGGATGTCGCGCCGAACCCGTCGCCGGTGAGCGCGCCGCCGGACCCGCCCGCACTGCCGGGCGCGCCGGGTCCCTCGGCCGCCCCGCTGCAGATCGCCGCGCAGGCGCCGGCACGGTTCGCGCTGCCCGCGGCCGTCTCCGACCAGGCCAGCGGCCACCCGGGCGGCCCCGATCATCCGACACGGCAGTACCCGAGCCGGCGCGAGCTGCGCGAGCGGATGGCGCGCGCGAGCCAGCACAGCTACGAGCCGCACACGCAGGCGCCCTTCGCGATGCCCGCCGCGCCAGCCGCCTCCACAGTGCCACCTGCGCTCGGCCCGGCCGTGTTCACGCCGGCCCCGAGCGCCACGGTGTCGGCCCTGGCCGTGCAGAGCCCCGGGCAGCAGCACCCCGTGCCAGGTTCCGTGCAGCCGGGCTCCGCGCAGCCGGGCTCCGTGCAGCCGGGTTCCGCGCAGCCGGGTTCCGCGCAGATCCCCGGGCAACCGCCGGCGGCGCCGCCCGCGCCGACGCCGACCACCTCGGCACGACCGCCGATCGTGCCCGTCGACCCGATCGTGCCCGTCGGCTACGAGGGCTTCACGCCGCAGTCATTCGGCCCGCTGTTCCCGGCCGCCCCGGCGATCGGCGCTGCCCCGGCCACCATTGCCCCGGCCGCCACTGCCCCGGCCGGAGCGTTCGCCGCCGAGAGCGCCCCCGCGGCGCTCGGCGCGGGCCCGGGGCTCGGCGGCTGGCCGCAGGCGCTCTCGCTCGGCGAGCCCGAGGTGCCCTACCGCCCGTTCGAGATGATCCCGAAGGCGTCCGCCGGAGTCGCCGCGCCGCCCGAGCGCCGCTACGGCGCCTCGGTGTGGTCCATCGCGCTGCTGCCGCTCGTGATCGCGGCCGCCGGAGTCGGCATCGCCCGCTACCTCCTCGATTACTACACGGTGTTCATGGCCGGCG
The DNA here is from genome assembly GCA_047605685.1 of Microbacteriaceae bacterium. Taxonomy (GTDB): domain Bacteria; phylum Actinomycetota; class Actinomycetes; order Actinomycetales; family Microbacteriaceae; genus JAUASV01. Next base: position 18,206 of record JASGFF010000021.1, on the reverse strand, counting down.
GCCTCGGCTTCGTGTTCGCCCTCATCGGCATCATGTCGGCGATCGGCGACGCCCGCGAGCTGCGCACCGCCGGCTTCGAGCGCCCTCCGGCCCCGGGCTGGATCCTGCTGACCCCGCTGGTCTACCTCTGGCTGCGCGCCGCGGCCGTCCGCCGGCAGGCGCGGCGCAGCGCCGTGGCGCCGCTCGTGCTCTGGCTGCTCGTCGTGGTCGCCATCACCGTCGGGGCCCTCGCCTTCCCGGACATCACGGCCGCGCTCCTGGCGCCGCAGACCGGTTTCTGAGCCGCCGCGCGGCGGCCCGCGCGGGCCCCACAAAGCGGCCAGCGAGCGCGGCACCGCCGACGGTGCCGGCCAGACGACGGTGCCGGCCAAACGACGGCACCGGCCACGATAACTGACCAGACGACGGCGCCCACCGGCCTCTACGGGTTGCGACCTGTCTCCCCCGAGAACGCGTCGGCCCAGCCTGTGGTCGCCGTCGTCCTCCCGGCCCCCCGGACCGGTTGACCCCACCGTAGCGAACGCCCCCCGCGACGCGCCGCCCCCAGAAGGGGTGACGGCGGCGCGGCCAGGATCAGGCGTGCAGGGCCTCGCGCAACAGCGCCGCCAGCGCCTCGAGCTGCACGTTCGACTCGGCGAGCACCTCGGCATCCGATCCGTCGAGGGCGCGCGCGGCGAGCCCCGCCTTCTGGTCGATGAGCTCGGCGATCTTCGCGTCGATCGTGTGCGCCGCGATGATCCGCCAGGCCGTCACCGGGGTCTCCTGGCCGATGCGGTGCACCCGGTCGATCGCCTGGGTCTGCTCCGCGCTCGTCCAGCTGAGCTCGGCGAGCACGACGTTCGAGGCGACCTGCAGGTTCAGGCCGACGCCCGCCGCCGTCAGCGAGGCCACCACGACCTCCACCTCAGGGTCGTTCGTGAAGGCGTCGATCGCCTCCTGCCGGGCCCGCGGGCTCTGGTCGCCGCGGATCGACACGCTCGTCACGCCCGCGCGGGCGAACGCCTCCTCCGCGGCATCCATGACGTCGATGTGCTTGGCGAAGAACACCACCTTGCCGACGCTGCGGGCCAGCTGGATCGTGTAGTCGGCAGCGAGCTGCGCCTTCGCCTGGCCGATGCGGCGCACCATGGCGAACACGTTGTCGCCGGTCTTCGCCGCCTTCGACTCCTCGAGCTCGGCGTGGGCGACGACCCGGATGAGGTCCTCCTCCTCCGCCTCGGGCTTGAGCGCGCGCACCCGCCAGTAGGTCTCGAGCAGCCGGGCGACGAGCGCCCGCTCGGCGGCGCGGATGCTGCGGCCGAGCTCGTCGTCGAGCTCGACGGGGATGTCGGCGATGCGACGCGCCGGGATGTCGGCGGCGACATCCTCCTTCTTGCGACGCACGATGCCCATGTCGATGACGGCGGCGCGGGCCGCGGCGAAGAAGCCCGGGTCCGCGGGGGTGAGACCGGTCGCCTCGAGGCGCTCCATGAGCGCCGGCAGCGGCTTCTTGTCGTCGATCCAGCCGAGGAACTGCCAGATCGCCCGGAAGTCGTCGATGTCGTTGATGAGCGGGGTGCCGGTGAGGGCGATGAACAGCGCCCGCGGCGTCGCGGCGCGGATAGCCCGGCTGATCGCGAGCACGTTCTTGCTGCGCTCGCTCTTCAGGTTCTTGATGAAGTGCGCCTCGTCGACGACCATTCCCTTGAAGCCGAAACGGCCGAGCCAGCCGACGTGCCGGTCCAGGATCTCGTAGTTGACGATGACGACGTCACTGTAGGCATCGAGGGTCTCGCCGTCGCCGACGACGACGGTGGCGCGGCGGCCGGGCGTCCACTTCTGCACCTCGCGCGCCCAGTTGGTCTTGACCACGTTCGGCACGACGACGAGCAGCGGGTAGGAGCCGGTCACGGAGGCCGCGACGAGCGACTGCGCCGTCTTGCCGAGCCCGGGCTCGTCGGCGAGCAGGAACGTGCGGTGCCCGCGCCTGGCCTCCTCGACGAAACGCGCCTGGTGGCGCATCAGCTCCACGCCGCCGGGGCTGCCGAGGCTCGCCGCCTCCGGCAGCTCCATCGTCGCGGCCGTGCCACCGGCGCCGTACTCGAAGGAGCGGAACAGCGGCTCGATGAGCTCCCAGTTGGCCAGCCGCGAGACGACCGGCCGGGGAGCCTGGAGGGCACTGAAGTCGGGGGCGAGGAAGGGGTTGGCCATCTGCATCCGCCGCACCGACTCCGGCACCACCTGTTTCTCGACGCGCTTGTCGACGGGCACCGCCTCGGTGGCAATGATGAGCTCGTCCGGGCTCAGCTCCACGCCGGCGGCGAGCAGCAGGTCGCGGCGCAGCGCCCTGGCGGCCGGGGTGACGGGCGCGTCGTCCGAGAGCATCGAGATGAGGCTCGTGTCGCGCGCGGCCGTCTTGGCGAGGATGCCGGCCAGGCCATCCAGGCGCTTCTGCTCGTTGGCGCGCTCGACGTCGCTGAGCGCCGGGTCGTTCTTGACCCGGGCGCGCTCCTCGCGCAACAGCAGGGTCGCCACCTGGAAGCGCGCGCGGTTCGCGGGCTTGAGCGGGCCCTTCTGCACGGCGGCCTCGACCTCGCGGGCGGTGCGGGCGAGCACCGGGATGACGCCGCCCTCGTCATGCGGGCGGCGACGGCTGCCCTGACGGGTGGACGCGCCGGCGCCGCTCATGCGGCGGGCGCCGCGCTGGGCCTGATCGGCCATCGTTCTCCTCGATCGGGTGGCCGCGTCGCGGACGCGGCCGATACCGGATGTGCCGCGCGCTCGCACGGCCGACGCAGCCCCGCCGTCCAGACCCCCGGCAGGAGCACCGGGGTGGAGCAGGGATGCTGCGTCGATCCTACCCCACCCGCCGCGGGCCCCCGCGGCGGTGTTCATGAGCGATTCGCCTGCCGGCAATGTTTCGTACATGTTACGGATGCGGTAGCGTGCTGTTCTTGTGCGCATGACCCGCGTCGCCGAGTACCCGCGACCCGACCACTTCCTGCTCCATATCAGCGACACGCACCTCGTCGCCGAGGGCGCCCTCTACGGCAGCGTCGACAGCGAGCGGCACCTCGCCGCCGTGCTCGCCGCGGTGGAGGCATCCCACGGCCGCCCGGAGGCGATCGTGTTCACCGGCGACCTCGCCGACCGCGGCGACCCCGCCGCCTACGCCCGGCTGCGCGCCCTCGTCGAGCCCGTCGCCGACCGCATCGGCGCCGAGGTGGTCTGGGTGATGGGCAACCACGACGACCGCTCCGCCTTCCGCGCCGGCCTGCTCGACCAGCCCGGTGGCGTCGCGCCCGTCGACCGGGTGCACTGGCTCTCCGGGCTGCGGCTCATCGTGCTCGACTCGACGGTCCCGGGCGAGCACTGGGGCGAGGTCACGACCGCGCAGCTCGACTGGCTCGCCGAGGAGCTCGCCGTGCCCGCCCCGCACGGCACGATCCTGGCCATGCACCACCCGCCGGTGCCGAGCATGCTCGACCTCGCCATGACCGTCGAGCTGCGCGACCAGGCGGCGCTCGCCGGGGTGCTCGCCGGCACCGACGTGCGCAGCATCATCGCCGGGCACCTGCACTACTCCTCGACGGCGACGTTCGCGGGCATCCCGGTCTCGGTCGCGAGCGCCACCTGCTACACGCAGGACCTCGCGGTTCCGGTGGGAGGCACCCGGCCCCGGGATGGCGCCCAGGCGTTCAACCTCGTGCACGTCTACGAGCACACCGTGCTGCACTCGGTCGTCCCGCTCGACGCCACCGCCCCGCTGAGCTACACGAGCCCCGAGGAGTCGGCGGCCGTCCTGGAGCGGGAGGGCATCGTCATCCGCCCCTCGCGCACCGCGGCGGCGGTGCCGCTGACCCTCGAGGAGCTGCTCGAGCCGACGCGCTGAGGCGGCGGCATCCGGCCCTCAGGCGATCGCCGAGGCCGCCGCCGCCCGCTCCCAGGGGGCGCTCACCGGGAAGTACCGCTGCAGGAACGAGCGCACCGCGCCCGAGCGCTCCTCGGCCTCCAGCTCCGGGAAGCTGCCGTCGTTGAGGCAGAACATGTCGACGTCGCGCCGGGCGAGCAGCCGGTCCATCTCGACGAGGCCGCGGCGCATCGTCGTGTCGATGTAGCGCACCCGCGCGCCCTCGCCGATGCTCGCCCGCCCGGTCAGCAGCGCGTACCAGTGGTAGAGGGAGTTCGTCACCGAGACGTCGCTCACGCTGCGGAACGGGCTCGCGGCCGTGCGCGCGAACTCGTCCGCGAACTCTCGCTCGAGCTCACGGACGACCGACTTCGCGAACGGCGCCGCGCAGTGCTCGAGGTGCCGGGTGATCGTCACGCCGAAACGCCGCTCGAGCAGCGCCCGGTTCACCCGGGCGGCGTTCTCGAAGCCGCTGCGCCGGGCGTCCGGGGCACCCAGGCCGATCCGCGTGGTCGCCGGCACGAACCGGGTGGCACCGCCGGGCGTGAAGAACAGCTCGGGCTCGACGGGACGGCCGAAGAACATGTCGTCGTTGGAGTACAGGTAGTGCTCGGCGAGACCGTGGATGCGGTGCAGCTGGCTCTCCACCGCCTGCGAGTTGTGGGTCGGCAGCACGCTCGGATCGGCGAAGAACTCCTCGCTGCGCACGATCGTCACCCGCGGGTCGTCCGCGAGCCAGGCCGGGGCCGGCGAGTCGGTGGCGATGAAGATGCGGCGCACCCACGGCGCGAACAGGTGCACGCTGCGCAGCGCGTAGCGCAGCTCGTCGATCTGACGGAACCGGGCCTCGTGGGCGTCGCCCTCGCCGACGACGTAGCTCGCCATCCGGCGGGCGCGGGCGCGCTGGAACTCGACGTCGGTGCCGTCCACCCAGGAGAACACCATGTCGATGTCGAAGCGCACCCGTTCGGGCGTCGGACGGAACATCGGCGCGATGGTGCGCCAGCGGCGCCCGTGCCGCTCGACGTCGACGATCTCGACCTCCGAGCGCGGCAGGACGCGCCGGGTGAGCGCGTTCTCGCACGGCGGCTCGAGCGTGTGCTCGCCCCAGCGCCAGAACTCGAGCTGCACGGCGCCGGACGCCCCGTAGCGCAGCCCGCCGCGCGGCTCGACCCGGGGCCGGAACAGCCGGATGACGCGGGGCTTGCCCCGCCCGGAGAGGCCGCCCTCGGTCACGAGCACGGCCCGCTCCCCCGGCGCCTTCGCGTAGAACGGCTCGGCCGCCATCGCCCGCACCAGGCACTCGCGCACCCGCGGGCGCTCCGCGGCGTCGACGGCGAGCACCGGCCGGGCGCCGGAGCCCTCCACGAGCAGCGGCTCGACGCCGGCCGCCTCGAGCACCTCGGCGACGAACAGCAGGTCGGCCCGGCTGGCCTCGGCGGGTGTCTCGGTCGTGATCGGGAGCGCGAGCCGGCCGCGATGGCGCAGCAGCCCCGGCCGGCTCTCGAGGGCGGCCCGGCCCTCGGGCGCGGCCGGCCCCCGGGCCGCCCGCTCGGTGCCCGCAGCCGTCACGCCGAACGCTCCCCGCTCGCTCATGCCCCCCAGCGTAGGCACGCGGCGTTTCCCGCCGGTTTCCGCCCGCTGTGCCCCGCCTCCGGCCGCGGCCCGGGCGCCGGCCCGGGCGCCGAAAACGAAGGAGCTGGTGCCGCCCGGGCGGGTATCGCGCCCAAATACACCCCACCGGACACCAGCTCCTTCGTTTTCGGCGGCGGCGGACCGCCTACGCTGGCGGGGTGGACGAGGCACAGCGCCGGGCCGTCGAGCGGTTCCGGGAGCTGCTGCGCATCCCGACCGTCCACCCGGATGCAGCGCACCCGAGCGCCCGACCGGGGGATGCCGCGCACGAGCGGTCCGAGCACGACCGGCCCGAGCACGACTGGTCCGAGCACGAGCGCTTCCTCGCGCGGCTGCCCGAGCTGTACCCGCTACTGAGCGCGAGCCTGGAGCGCGAGCTGATCGGCACCGCGGGCGGCGGCCGCTCGGCGCTCTACCGCTGGCCCGGCGCGAGCGGCGAGGCACCGCTCGTGCTGATGGCCCACTACGACGTCGTGCCCGCAAGCGACACCGGCTGGACGCATCCGCCGTTCGCCGCCGAGCTCGAGGACGACGTGATCTGGGCGCGCGGCGCCATCGACGACAAGGGCGAGCTCGTCGCGATCCTCGAGGCCGTCGAGACGCTCCTCGCCGCCGGCGTCACGCCGCCGCGGGACGTCTACCTGAGCCTCGGGCACGACGAGGAGAGCGGCGGCACCGGTGCCCGGGAGATCGTCCGGACGCTGCGCGAGCGGGGCATCCGACCGGGTCTCGTGCTCGACGAGGGCGGCGCCGTCGTCGACGACGTGTTCCCGGGCGTCGACAGCCCGATCGCGGCGATCGGGGTGAGCGAGAAGGGCGCGGCGAAGGTGCTGCTCAGCGTCGATCAGGACGGCGGCCACGCCTCGACACCGCCGGCGATGGCCGCGACCGTGCGCATCGCCCGCGCCGTGCTGCGGCTGGAGCGCCGCCCGTTCCCCGCCCGGCTCGACCCGCCGGTGCGGGCCATGCTCGAGGCGATCGGGCCGCACGCGCGCGGCGCTCGCGGCTGGGCGTTCCGGCACCTGGGGCTCACCGCCGGCCTCGTCACCCGGATGATGGCACGGCTGGGCGACGAGACCCGCGCCATGGTGCGCACGACGATGGCCGTCACCCGACTCAGCGGCAGCGCCGCCGACAACGTGCTCGCCGCACGGGCGACGGCGACCGTCGACGTGCGCATCGCCGGCTCGGCCTCGGTCGCGGCCGTCGAGGAGCACGTGCGTCGCGTCGTCGCCGACCCGCTCGTGCGCGTCGAGCTCGGCGAGACGCACGAGCCGTCCCCGGTCTCACCCACGCACGGGCCCGCCTGGGACGCCGTGGTCGCCGCCGTCCGGACGGCGTTCCCGGATGCTGTCCCGGTGCCCTACGTCATGTACGCGGCCTCCGACGCCCGGCACTTCGCGGCGATCAGCGGGCACGTCTACCGGTTCTGCGCCATGCGGATGACGGCCGCGGAGCGGGCCGGCCTGCACGGTCTGGACGAGCGCATCCGGGTGGGGTCCTGGCTCGACACGATCGCGTTCTACCGGGCGCTCGTGCGCGGATACGGCCGCGCGGACGACACCTAGGATGGTGCGGTGACCCCGGCCGCCATCGCCCTCGCCGTCGATCTCGGCGGCACGAAGGCGGAGGCGGCGCTCGTCGACGACACCGGCGCGCTGCTGCCCGGCTCCCGGGCGCGCGCCGCGACCGGGCGCACGGCTACGAGCGACGAGCTCGCGGCATCCGTGCGCCACGTCGCCGAGAGCGCGCTCGCGAGCCTGCCCGCCGGGGCCCGGCTCGTCGGTGCCGGCGTCGGCAGCGCCGGGCCGATCGCGCTGGAGCACGGCCTCGTCTCGCCGCTCAACCTGCCCGCCTGGCGCGACTTCCCGCTGCGCGGGCTCGTCGCCGAGACGCTGCCGGCCGGGCTGCCGGTGACGCTGCGCGTCGACGGCCAGGCGATCGCCCTCGCCGAGCACTGGGTCGGCGCCGGTCGCGGCGTCGGCGACCTGATCGGGATGATCGTCTCGACCGGCATCGGCGGCGGCCTTGTCCTCGGCGGCCGGCTGCTGCCCGGCCCGACCGGCAACGCCGGTCACATCGGCCACATCGAGGTCGGCGGCTCCGAGGAGCGCTGCGACTGCGGCGGCATCGGCTGCGTCGAGGCCGTCGCGAGCGGGCCGCGGACCGTCGCCTGGGCCAGGCAGCGGGGCTTCGCGGGCGAGACCGGCGAGGAGCTGGCCGCGGCGCACGCCGCCGGCGACCCGGTCGCGCGCGCCGCCGTGGAGCGCGCCGGGCACGCGATCGGCCAGGCGATCGCCTCGGCGACGGCGCTCGTCGACGTCGAGCTCGTGGCCATCGGCGGCGGCTTCTCGCACGTCGCCCCCGAGCTGTTCGTGCACATCAACCGGGCGATCGCCCGGCGCGCGCGCTTCGGCTTCGTCGCCAAGACCCGCGCCGTGCCCTCCGGCCTCTCCGGCGAGGGACCGCTCATCGGCGCCGCCGCGCTCGTGCACCGCGCCGAGCTGCTCGGCTGACGTCAACCGCGCCAGCCGGCCGCCGCTCAGGCGCCGAGCATCGCGCGGGCGACCCGTGCGTCCTCGTGCATCTGCGCCACGAGTGTCTCGACGTCGTCGAAGCGGCGCATCGGCCGCACCAGCTCGACGAACTCGACCTCGATCGGCTCGCCGTAGATGTCGAAGCTCTCGTCGAAGACGTGCGCCTCGGCCTGCCGTGCCGGCACGCCGCGGAACGTCGGGTTGTTGCCGACGGAGGCCACGCCGGGATGCTGCCCGCCGCGCACCCGCACGCGCACCGCGTAGACGCCGTCGCCGGGCAGGTAGCCCTCCATCGCCGGGTCGAGGTTCGCCGTCGGATAGCCGAGGGCGCGTCCGCGCTGCGCGCCGCGGACCACTATGGAACGGACGCGGTGCGGCCGGCCGAGAACGCGCGCCGCCCCGGCCACGTCGCCGGCGTCGAGCAGCTCCCGCACCCAGGTCGAGGAGGCGCGGCGCCGATCGCCGCGCTCCTCGACGATCACGTCCTCGACGGCCTCGACGTCGAAACCGCGCTGTCGGCCGAGGGCGGCGAGGGCGGCGACGTCGCCCGCGCCGCGATGGCCGAAGCGGAAGTCGGCGCCGACGAGCACCAGCCGGGCGTCGAGGCCGCCGACGAGCACCCGGTCGACGAACTCCTCGGGGGACTCCCGACTGAACTCCTCGTCGAAGGCGAGCACCACGGTGGCCGCCACTCCCTCGGCCTCGAGCAGCTCGAGCCGCTGGGCGAGGCTCGCCACCGGGGCGGGGGCGAGGTCCGGTCGCAGCAGGGCGAGCGGATGCCGGTCGAACGTCACCGCCACCGGCGCGAGCGAATGCTGCACGGCGAGCTGCCGCAGCCGGGCGAGCACCCGGCGGTGGCCCACGTGCACTCCGTCGAACTTCCCGATCGCGACAGCGGTGGCGCCGAGGCCCGCCGCCCCGACATCCAGGGCGCTGGCGTCCGGGGCCCCCACGACGATCACCTCAGCCGTCCCGCGCCGGCCGGGTGCGGCCGAGCCAGATCAGGCCGAGCACCGGCAGCACGAGCGGGACGAAGCCGTAGTAGAGCCCGTAGTACGACCAGACGGTCTTCTCGTTGAACAGCGTCGGGTCGACGAGCGTCAGCGTGCCGACGACGAGCACGAAGGCGAGCTCGAAGCCGATCGTCGCGACCGCGACGTACCACCAGGACTCGCGCGGCACCACGAGTGCGACGGTCGCGACGATGTAGACGAGCGCGGCGAGCGCCGTAAGGCTGTAGGCGAGCGGGGCGTACTCGAAGTTGAGCACGGTCTGCACGACCGAGCGGCCGGTGGCCGCGAGCGCGAGCAGCCCGTAGAGGAAAACCAGCACGCGCCCGAGGCCGCGTGCGCGCCGGGAGCGGGCACGCGGGGACGGTGTCGTGCTCATCGATGCTCCAGCGTAGTGGAGGCGCTCAGGCGCCCTGCACGGTCCAGATCACCAGCATCCGCCAGAGCATGACGGCGATGGCGAGGTCGGCGACGCCGATGATGACGGTGCTCCAGCGGACCCGGTCGACGAGGCCCCACAGCACCGCCAGCGGCGGGATGACGAGGGCCGTGACCAGGTAGGCCCAGAACTCCACGAGGCTGCCGCTCGGCGGGTTGCCGACGAGCGGGGCGACGACGGCGACGACGAGCTGCAGCACGAGGCCGAGCTCGACGAGCGCGGTCGCGCCGAGGCTGATGTCGTCCGGCGGGCGTCCGGCGAGGCCCAGGATGACGCAGAGCCCCCCGGCCGCCACGGCGACGGCGATGAGCGCGAGGGCGAGCCCGGCGATCATGGCCGCTCCCCCGGCCCCGGGGCCCGGGCATCGGCCGCCCGGGCATCGGCGCCCGCGACATCAGTGGCCAAGGCATCAGCGGTCGGGGCATCGGCGCGCGGGAAGTTGGCGATCGGCCGCAGCGTGTCGCCGTGCCGCTCGGCGATGCCGACGAGCACGCCGTCGGGCCCGATCGCCGCGATCGGGCCGTCCGGCGCGCCGCCGACCGGCACGGCATGACCCGGCACGGCATGGCCTGCGCCGCTGATCCGACCCACCGGCACGCGCTTGCCCTGGCCGAGCGCGAGGGCCTCGGCGGCGTCGAGCGCGCGCCGCGGGAACAGCGCGGTGGCGACGGCCGCGGGGGCGAGCAGCGCCGCGGGGGCGATCGCGCCGACGCCCACCGCGGCACCGACGTCGAGGGGACCGACGCGGGTGCGGCGCAGCGCGGTCAGATGGCCGCCGACGCCGAGCCGGGCGCCGGCGTCGCGGGCGATCGCGCGCACATAGGTGCCGCTCGAGCAGTCCACGCGCACCTCGACGTCGACGCGGGCGCCCGCTCGCCGCACGGCGAGGACGTCGATCGCCTCGATGCGCACCCGCCGGGCGGCGAGCTCGACGCGCTCGCCGGCACGCGCCCGCTCGTAGGCGCGCCGGCCGTCGACCTTGATCGCGCTGACGGTGCTCGGCACCTGGTCGCGGTCGCCGACCTGCTCGGCGAGTGCGGCGCGGATGCGCTCCTCGGGCAGGTCCGTGGCATCCCTCTCGGCGGTCACGGCACCGTCGGCGTCGTCGCTGTCGGTGGCGACGCCGAGCCGGATCGTGGCGAGGTAGCTCTTGTCGAGGCCGACGAGGAAGGTCAGCAGCCTGGTGGCGCTGCCGACGCCGAGCACGAGCAGGCCGGTCGCCATCGGGTCGAGCGTGCCAGCGTGGCCGACCCTGCGGGTGCCGAGGGCGCGGCGGGCCCGGGCGACGACGTCGTGGCTCGTCATCCCGCCGCTCTTGTCGACGAGCAGGATGCCGCTCACGCGCCCTGCCCGGCGAGCAGGTCGAGCTTGTCGGGGATCGCGGTCTCGAGCAGCTCGCGCGCGGTGGCCGAGCCGTCGAGCTCGTCGACCATGCGCAGCCCGACGAGCGTGTTGATGAGCATGCCGCCGGAGAGGAACTCGACGGCGTGGGCGGCCTCGAAGCCGCAGCGCTCGCGCAGGAAGCGGTACACGTCGAGGAAGCCGGCGCGGGCGCACTCGCCGATCACCGGGTCGGAGCCGAGCACGAAGGCGTGCATGAGCGAGAGCACCAGGCCGCGGCGCTCGCTCGCCACCCGGGCGTAGGCCAGGCCCATCCGGTGCGCGAGCTCCTGCTCGGGACCCTCGAGCACGGCCTCGAAGGCGCCGAGCAGCTCGGCGAGGGCGCGCTCGAGCACTTCGACGTAGAGCCGCTGCTTGCTGCCGAACATGCGCACGACGTAGGGCTGGCTGACGCCGGCGGCGCGGGCCACCCGGTCGGTCGTCGTGCCCACGTAGCCGTGGTCGCCGAAGACGTCGGTCGCGGCGTCGAGGATGAGCACCCGACGCTCGTCGGCGCGCATCCGGGTGCCGGATGCCGGCGGTGGGGTGGTCGCGGGTGACACGCTTGACAGGTTATCAGTCGATTACTATCGTGTCTTGTAATCATTCGATAACCACTAGAACGGAGTCCGGGATGAGCCGAGCCGTCGAGTCCCCCGCCGCCCCCGCCGAGGCGCCCGTCGCGGCATCCGCCCGCGCTGCCCGCCCGGCAACGACCCGCCGCGTCCCGCTCTGGCTCGCCATCCTGGCCACCGGGCTGCCGATGTTCATGGCGACGCTCGACAACCTGGTGATGACGAACGCCCTGCCGGTGATCCAGCGCGAGTTCGACGCGACCCTCGAGCAGCTGCAGTGGTTCATGAACGCCTACACCCTGGCCTTCGCCTCGCTCATCCTGTTCGCGGTGTCCCTCGGCGACCGGCTCGGCCGCCGCCGGGTCTTCGTCGCGGGCATCAGCGTGTTCACGCTCGCCTCCGCCGCCGCCGCGCTCTCCAGCGATCCCTGGCAGCTCGTCCTCGCGCGCGCGATCCAGGGAGCGAGCGCCGCCGCGATCATGCCGCTGTCGCTGCCGCTGCTCATCGGCTCGGTCGGCACCGCACGGCGGCCGCTCGCGATCGGCGTCTGGGGCGGCATCGCCGGCCTCGGCGTCGCGCTCGGCCCGCTCATCGGCGGTGCCGTGCTCGAGGGCTGGGACTGGGAGGCGATCTTCTGGATCAACGTGCCGGTCGGCGTCGTCGCCGTCGCCGTCGTGCTCGCACTGCTGCCGAACTCCTTCGGCGAGAGGCTGCGCGCCGACGTGCCCGGCGTGCTGCTCGCCGGCCTCGGCGTGCTCGGCGTGGTGTTCGGCATCGTCCGCGGCAACGACGCCGGCTGGGACAGCGGCCAGGTGCTCGGCGCGCTGCTCGGCGGCGGTGCGCTGCTCGCGGCGTTCCTGCTCTGGGAGCGTCGCACCGCCGCGCCGCTGCTGCCGCTGCGGCTGTTCCGCGACCGCTCCTTCACGATCGCCAACGTGGTCGGCCTCGCCTTCAGCTTCGGCGCCTTCGGCTCGATATTCGTGCTCATCCAGTTCATGCAGGTGGTGCAGGGGCTCTCGGCGCTCGACGCCGGCATCCGCACGATGCCGTGGACGCTCGCACCGCTCGTCGTGGCCCCCCTCACCGGACTGCTGTCGCCGAGGCTCGGCACCCGCGCGCTCATCGTCGCGGGGCTGGCGCTGCAGGCCACCGGCATGGCCTGGCTCGCACTCGTCCTCGACGAGGCCGTGACATTCCCGGCCATGGTCGTGCCCTTCGTCCTCGAGGGCATCGGCATGGGGCTCGTGTTCGCACCGAGCTCGACGGCGGTGCTCGCGAGCATGGCGCCCGCGGACACCGCGCGGGCCAGCGGCACCAACTCGACGATGCGCGAGATCGGCACCGCGCTCGGCATCGCCGTGCTCACCGCCGTCTTCACCGCCGCCGGCGGCGAGCTGACGCCGGACGGCTACGTGGATGCCGCGGTGCCGGCCGTGCTCACCGGCGCCGGTGCCCTGGCTCTCTCGGCCCTCGTCGCGCTGCTGCTGCCCGCGGGCCGCGCCGCGGGCCGGCCAGACGCGGGCCGGCCAGACGCGGGCCGGCCAGACGCCGGCCGCTGATCCGCGCCGCCGGCCCGGCCCGCGCACCGCCCTAAGGTGGTGGCTGTGCGGGTGGCGGTGATCGGGGCGGGGGCGATCGGCGGCACCACGGCCGCCCTGCTCGATCGGGCCGGCCACGAGGTCTCCGTCGTCGCGCGCGGGGCGAACCTCGAGGCGATCCGCGAGCGCGGCATCAGCCTCGACGGCGGCTGGGGCAGGCACCTCGCCCCGGTGCCGGCCGCCGCCCGGCTGGAGCGCGCCGTCGACCTGCTCGTCGTGGCGACCAAGGCGCAGGACGCCGCGGCCGCCGTCGCGCAGAACGAGCCCGCCGCCCGGTGCGACCGGGTGCTCGTCGTGCAGAACGGGCTCGGCGGCCCCGAGGCCGTCGGTCGCGCGCTCGGCCGCACCGATGTCGTGGGCGGCCTCGCGCTCTACGCCGCCTCCCACCTCGAGCCCGGCGTGGTCACCGTCACCGCCCCCGGGCCCACCGTGCTCGGCGCGGGCACGCCCGCGGCGCTCGGCGCCGTCACCGCCGCGCTCGGCGCCGCGATGCCCGTGCAGGTCGTCGACGACTTCGCCGCAGCGCAGTGGTCGAAGCTGCTCATCAACCAGGTCAACGCGCTGCCGGCGATCACCGGCCTGAGCGTGCAGGACGTCGTCGCGGACCCGGCCCTGCTGCGCGTGCAGGTCGCGAGCATGCGCGAGCTCGCACGGGTCGCCCGCGCCGCGGGCATCCGCTTCGCCCCGCTGCAGGGTCTCAGCGACCCGCTCGTGCGCGCCTTCGCCGTGCTGCCGCCACGGCTCGGCGCGATCCTGCCCCGGCTGATGGCGCGGCGGATGGGCCCGGTGCCGAACCCGGGCTCGACGCTGCAGAGCATCCGCCGCGGCCAGCCCACCGAGATCGACCACCTGAACGGCCCCGTCGTCGCCCACGGCGCCCGGCTCGGCGTGCCGACGCCCGTGAACGCCGCCCTCGTCGCGATGGTGCACGAGGTGGAGCACGGCGGCTTCCTGCCGGCCGCCGAGGTCGTCGCACGGGTCCGTGCTGGAGCCGGCAGCGCCTGAGCGGGCGACACCGGGGCCGTTCGCGCCAGGGCCGTTCGCGCCAGGGCCGTTCGCGCCAGGGCCGTTCGCGCTCGAGCCGGCAGGGCACAGCCGGCAGGCCACAGAGCCGCCCGCGGTCCGGCGCCCGCGGCGCCCCGTGGCCCGGCGCTCGCGGCGCCCCGCGACCTCAGCAGCTGTCGGCGAAGCGACGGCGCGGATGCTCGGGCTCGCTGAGATCGAACACGACGGCGGCCTCGGCGCGCTCCCGGGCGTCCTCGGGCCTGTCGTGGTCGAGCCAGACGCGCACGTGGAACGCCGTCGGCTGCCGCCGCGCCGCCGGCCCGACCACGATCGTCACGACGCCGTCGGCCGCGCCGACGCCGTCGCGGCTGAGCACGGCGGTGCGGCCGCCGGCGGTGACCGCCTCGGCCAGCTCCTGCCCGAACGCGGCCGACTCCCGCTCGTCATCGGCCATGATCGCGACGATCGCGCGGCCGGTGTAGACGCCCGTGATCTCGCGCGCGAGCTCCGCGATCACGTCCTGCCGCGCCGGAGCCCACCGAGCCATGGCTGCAGCCTACGCCCGGGCGCGCCAGGCCGGTCCGTCCCGGCTGGTCCCGTCCGTCCGGCCGGTCCGTCCCGGCCGGGGCGCCTACGCTGAGGCCATGAACATCGCCGGGCCCGCGAGCGCCTGGTTCCGCGTGAACGGCCGTGACCTGCCCTGGCGCCGTCCGGGCTTCAGCGCCTGGGGCACGCTCGTGAGCGAGGTCATGCTGCAGCAGACCCCGGTCGCCCGGGTGATCCCGCGGCTGGCCGTCTGGCTTCAGCGCTGGCCGGCGCCCGCGGCGCTCGCCGCCGCTCCCGTCGCCGAGGCGGTGCGCGCCTGGGACCGGCTCGGCTACCCGCGCCGGGCGCTGAGCCTGCACGCGGCCGCCGTGGCGATCTGCGAGCGGCACGGCGGCGTGGTGCCGGCGGATGTCGAGGCGCTGCTCGCCCTTCCCGGCGTGGGCGACTACACCGCGCGGGCCGTCGCCGTGTTCGCCTACGGCCGCCGGCATCCCGTCGTCGACGTCAACGTGCGCCGGGTCGTCGCCCGCGCCGTGCACGGCCGTGGCGAGCCGGGGCCGGCAGCGCGGCGCGACCTCGACGACGTCGAGGCGCTGCTGCCCGCCGACCCCGCCGAGGCGCGGCTGACAAGCGCCGCGCTCATGGAGCTCGGCCAGCTGGTGTGCACGGCGCGCACGCCACGCTGCGACGACTGCCCGATCGCGGCGGCCTGCGCGTGGCGCGCCGCCGGGCGGCCGGCGTTCGACGGCACGCGCGCGCCGGCGCAGAAGCGCTTCGAGGGCAGCGACCGCCAGGTGCGCGGCCTGATAATGCGCGAGCTGCGCGCCGCGGACGTGCCGGTCAGCCCTGCCGAGATCGCCGCCGTCTGGCCGGATGCCACGCAGCGCGAGCGGGCCCTCGCGAGTCTCGTCGCCGACGGTCTCGCCGTCGGCGACGCCGAGGCCGGCTACACGCTGCCCCTGCACTGACCCCGCACCGCCCCACCACCGGGGCACCGCTCCAGCACACCGCCGAGGCACCGCCGAAAACGAAGGAGCTGCCGCCGCCGAGGCCGGAATCCGGTCGCCGATGGGCCCCGGAGCCACCAGCTCCTTCGTTTTCGACGGACGCCGCGAGGTGTTTTCGGCGGGCCGGGGCTCAGGTCCCGTCAGGATCGATGGGCCCGTCCGGATCGATGATCCGGGGCTTCACGTAGGGGTCCTCCTCGCCGGCGTAGCGCGCGCCGAGCCGGGACGCGGCCACCGCGCTGTCCCGCTCGCGCGCCTCCGCCAACAGCCCCTCGATGATGCCAGCGTTCTCGGGCAGCGCGTCGGGGATGAACTCCAGGCTCGGCGTCAGCCGGGCGGTGAGGTTCCTGCCGACCTCGCTGCGCAGCATCCCGGTGGCGGCCGCGAGCGCCGCCGCGGAGTCGGCGCGCTCCTCGTCGCCGCCGTAGACCGTGTAGAACACGCTCGCGTGCTGCAGGTCGCCGGTCACCCGCACGTCGGTGATCGTCACGAAGCCGAGGCGCGGGTCGCGGATGCCCTTCTCCAGCCGCCGGGCGACGATCTCCCGGATGCGATCGGCCATCCGCGCCGCGCGGTCTCCCTGTGCCATCCCTCAGCCCCTCAGCCGCGCGGCTTCTCCACGAGCTCGATCGTCTCGATCTCGTCGCCGAGCTGGATGTCGTTGTACCGGCCCAGCCCGATGCCGCACTCGTAGCCCTCGCGCACCTCGGTGACGTCGTCCTTGAACCGCCGCAGCGACTCGATGGCGAGCCCGTCGGCGAGCACGACGCCGTCACGGATGACGCGCGCCTTCGCGTTGCGCGTGATCGTCCCCGACTGCACGAGCACACCGGCGATGTTGCCGAACTTGGAGGAGCGGAACACCTCGCGGATCTCGGCGAGGCCCGACTGCACCTCCTCGTACTCCGGCTTGAGCATGCCCTTGAGCGAGTTCTCGATGTCCTCGATCGCCGAGTAGATGACCGAGTAGAACCGGATGTCGACGCCCTCGCGCCCGGCCCGCTCGCGCGCCTTCGTGTCCGGGCGCACGTTGAAGCCGACGATGATGGCGTTGTCGACGGTGGCGAGGTTGACGTCGCTCTCCGTGATCGCGCCGACGGCCCGGTGGATGATGCGCAGCTGCACGCTCTCGTCGACGTCGATCTTGAGCAGCGACTCCTCGAGCGCCTCGACGGCACCGGAGACGTCGCCCTTGATGATGAGGTTGAGCGAGTCGACCTTGCCCTCCTCGAGGGCGCGGGTGAAGTCCTCGAGCGAGATGCGCTTGCGGGCCTTGGCCAGCTGCGCGTTGCGCTCGATCGCCTCGCGCTTCTCGGCGATCTGCCGGGCGGTGCGGTCGTCCTCGGTGACCAGGAACGTGTCGCCGGCGCGCGGCACGCTCGACAGCCCCTGCACCTGCACGGGGCGCGAGGGGGTCGCCTCGACGACGGCCGCACCGTTCTCGTCCGTCATCGCGCGCACCCGGCCGTAGGCGGTACCGGCGACGATCGCGTCGCCGACGCGCAGCGTGCCGGACTGGATGAGCACCGTCGCGACGGCGCCGCGGCCCTTGTCGAGCTTCGCCTCGATGGCCACGCCGCGCGCCTCCCGGTCGGGGTTGGCGCGCAGGTCGAGCCCGGCGTCGGCGGTGAGCAGCACGGCGTCGAGCAGGTCCTCGATGCCGATCTTCGCGAGCGCGGAGACGTCGATGAACATCGTGTCGCCGCCGTACTCCTCGGCGACGAGGCCGAACTCGGTGAGCTGCTGGCGCACCTTGGCGGGGTTGGCCCCCTCCTTGTCGATCTTGTTGACGGCCACGACGATCGGCACGCCGGCGGCCTGCGCGTGGTTGAGCGCCTCGACGGTCTGCGGCATGATGCCGTCGTCCGCCGCGACCACGAGGATCGCGATGTCGGTCACCTGGGCGCCGCGGGCGCGCATGGCGGTGAACGCCTCGTGGCCCGGGGTGTCGATGAACGTGATCGCCCGCTCGATGCCCTCGTGCTCCTTCCACACCTGGTAGGCGCCGATGTGCTGGGTGATGCCGCCGGCCTCGCCGGCGACCACGTTCGCGCTGCGGACGGCGTCCAGCAGCTTCGTCTTCCCGTGGTCGACGTGGCCCATGACGGTGACCACGGGCGGCCGGATGACGAGGTCCTCCTCGTCCTCCTCGGCGTCCAGGTCGATATCGAAGCCCTCGAGCAGCTCCTTGTCCTCGTCCTCGGGGGACACGATCTGGATCTGGTACCCGAGCTCGTCGCCGAGCACCTGGAACGTCGACTCGTCGAGCGACTCGGTCGCCGTCGCCATCTCGCCGAGGTGGAACAGCGCCGTCACGAGCGCGCCGGGCTGCACCGAGATCTTCGTGAGCGACTCGATCTTGTCGGCGAGGTCGGAGATCGAGGCGCCGCGGCGCAGCCGGATGACCTGGCCGTTGCCGCGCGGGATCGCGACGCCGCCGAGCTGCGGCGCCTCCCGCATCTCGAACTCGGCGCGCTTCGTGCGCTTCGACTTGCGCGCGCGCGACTTCTGACCGCCACGGCCGAAGGCGCCCGCGGTGCCGCCGCCGGGGCCGCGACCGCGACCGCCCGCCCCCGCCGGGCGGG
>JASGFF010000020.1:0-39058 GCA_047605685.1 Microbacteriaceae bacterium | reverse complement strand
TCCGGCGGGCGGGCAGCCGACCCCGCCGCCGGCATCGCCCGCCGGCTGAACCGGGCCCGCCGAACCGGGTCCGCCGACCGGGCCTGCCGACCGGGGGCGGCTGACCGGCCGCGCCGCGGCCGTGGAACGGTCCTCAGCCGCGGAACGCCGCCGAGCCGCTGCCGAGCTCGAGGATGCGGGCGAGGGCCTCGGGGCTCGTGCTGTTCTCGCCGAGCCGGTTCGGCTTGCCGGCGCCGTGGTAGTCGCTCGAGCCGGTGACGAGCAGGCCGAACTCCTCGGCGAGCTCGGCGAGCCGCTCGCGCCCGGCCGGGGTGTTGTCCCGGTGGCCCAGCTCGAGGCCGGCGAGGCCCGCGTCGACGAGCTCGGCGACGACCGAGCGCTCGAGCACCCGCCACCGTCCCTCGGTGGCCGGATGCGCGAGCACCGGCACGCCCCCCGCGGCGACCACCATGCGCACCCCCTCGAGCGGGCTGGGGGCGTAGTACTTCTCGTAATAGGCGCCGCGCCAGTGCAGGATGCTCTCGAAGGCGGCATCCCGGTCGGCGACGATGCCGCGCGCGACGAGCGCGTCGGCGATGTGCGGCCGGCCGACGCTGCCGCCGTCGGTGGACCGGGCGAGCACGTCGTCCCAGCGCAGCGGATAGTCGCGGGCGATCCGCTCCACGATGCGCTCGGCGCGGTGCAGCCGGCCGTCGCGGATGCGCGCCGTCTCGGCCAGGATCCGCTCGTCCTCGGGATCGAACAGGTAGGCGAGCAGGTGCACGCTCGCCGGACCGTGGTTGGTGCTCAGCTCCATGCCCGGCACGACCGTCAGCCCGGTGCCGGCCGCCGCGGCGAAGGCCTCGGCCCAGCCGGCCGTCGAGTCGTGGTCGGTGAGCGCGACGGTGCCGATCCCCGCGGCGAGCGCCGCGCCCACCAGCTCCGCGGGCGAGTCGGTGCCGTCGGACACGCTCGAGTGCGCGTGCAGGTCGATCGGGCCGGACATCCTCTCATGCTAGGGCGGGCCGGCCGGCCGCCCCGGCACCGCGGCAAGGCCTCGGCGGCGCACTCAGCGCCACCGCCTAGGCTCGACGGGCCATGGTCCGCCGCATCCTCGACGCGCTCGTCGCCCTCGTCGCTGCCGCCACGCTGCTCGTCGTGGCCTGGCCGAGCCTGTTCGGGCTGGAGCGCACGCTCGTGGTCAGCCAGCTCGTCGCCTTCCGCACCGTCGGCGCCCTCGCCGGCACCGCCCTCGCCGTGCTCGCGCTGTTGCGCGCGGCGCTGCGCCGGCCCGGACGGCGCCGGGGCCCGGCCGGCCTTGCCGTGGTGCTGCTGCTGTTCTGCGCGCTGCAGGGCGTCGTCATCGCCGACCGTGGCACCGGGGGCGACGCGAGCGCAACGGAGGCCACGGGCGGCATCACCGTGCTCTCCTGGAACACGCTCGGCGGGGCTCCGGGGGCCGAGACCGTGGCCCGGCTGGCGCTGGCGGAGCACGCCTCGGTCGTCGCGCTGCCGGAGACCCGCAAGGAGATCGCCGACGAGGTCGCCGCGCTCATGGCGGCCGCCGGGGAACCGATGCAGTCCTTCACGGTCGCCTACGACCAGGTCTCGAGCGCCCGGTCGACGTCGCTGCTCGTGAGCGATGCGCTCGGCGACTACACGGTCGACGCCGCGGACAGCGGCACCGGGCAGCTGCCGAGCGTCGTGGCGGTGCCGGCCGGCTCGGGCTCGCCGACGATCATCGCGGCGCATCCGATCTCGCCGACGGGCCTCGACCCGTCCAGCTGGCGGGACGACCTCGACTGGCTGGCCGGCGTGTGCCGCGGCGACACGATCCTGGCCGGCGACCTCAACTCGACGCTCGACCACTGGGCGCACCTCGAGCACGACGCCGGCGCCCAGCTCGGCGGCTGCGCGGATGCCGCGCTCGCGCGCGGTGCGGCCGCGGTGGGCAGCTGGCCCACCGCGGTGCCGGCGCTGCTCGGCACCCCCATCGACCACGTGCTCGCCACCGATCAGTGGACCGCGACCGCCTTCCACGTCGTCGAGTCCGAGGACGACGCCGGCAGCGACCACCGGCCGGTCGTCGCGACCCTCGTCGCCGCGAGCGCCGGATGACGCCGGCCGCCCTCGAGCCGACCGCGCTCGGGCCGACCACCCTCGGGCCGGCTACGGTCGAGGGGTGAGGGTCAACTGGGCGGTGCTCGGCATCGGCGCGGGCGCGCTCGTCACCGTCGGCGTGATCGTCGCGATCGTCGCCTCCCCGGGCGCACGCGTCGAGGGCACCACGCTGCTCACCGTGGACCAGCTCGCCACGGCGAGCCCGAGCGCCTCCGCGAGCGCCATGACAAGCACGCCGGCGGGGACGCTCAGCGGCACGGTCGCCGTGCACGACGACGGCTGCATCGACCTCGTCGTCGACGGCGAGAGCGCCTGGGCGGTGTGGCCGACGGGCACGAGCCAGGACGGCGACGTCGTGGTGCTGCCCGACGGCCGCCGGCTCGGCGACGGCGACGGCGTCACCGGCACGATCGCGCTCATCGCGAAGGCGGATGTCGCGGCCCTCGCCGGCGACAGCGGCGCCGCCGCCCTCGCGGAGTTCTGCGTCGGCGACGACGGCCCGCTCGCGCTCGTCAGCTCCCTCGAATAACGGCACCATCGAATAACAGCACCATCGCGCGACAATGGAGGGCATGGCCGACTCCCCCGCCGCCCGCCTGCCCGCCCAGATCTCGACGGCTCAGCCCGCAATGGCGCAGCCCGCCCCGGCACGGCCCGCGCCTCGGGCCACCTCGAACCGCTCGACGACGCCCGCGAGCGAGGCGTTCGCGCGGTACATCGCGAGCGGCTGGGCCGAGCGCGCGGATCCGCTGCCCGCCCCGCGCGCGCAGGCGCCCTACGCCGCCGCCCGCCGGGCGCGGATCTCGGCGCTGCACCCGGGGCGCCGCATCGTCATCCCCGCCGGCCGCGCCAAGGTGCGCTCCAACGACACCGACTACCCGTTCCGGGCGCACTCGGCGTTCTCGCACCTCACCGGCTGGGGCGCCGACGCCGTGCCCGGCAGCGTGCTCGTGCTCGAGCCCGTCGTCGACGGCGCGGACGGCCACGGTGCCGAAGGCCACAGTGCAGAGAGCCACAGCGCCGACGGCCATCGGGCGACGCTCTACTACCGCCACCCCGCCGGCCGCGACTCGAGCGAGTTCTACGCGAACCCCGAGATCGGCGAGTTCTGGATCGGGCCCCGGCCGAGCCCCGCGCACGTCGCCGCCGACCTCGCGCTCGCCACGGCCCCGCTCGAGGAGCTCGAGGCGGTGCTCGCGCTCGCGGACGCCGACACGCTCGTCGTGCGCGACGCCGACCCCGCCCTCACCGACCGCGTCGACGGCATCCGGCTGCTGGCCGCCACCGCCGCGGACGCCGACGGCGACGGCGACCGCGAGCTCGCACGCGACCTCTCCGAGCTGCGGCTCGTCAAGGACGGCTACGAGCTTGGCGAGCTGCGCGCCGCCGTCGCCGCTACGGCGCAGGGCTTCGAGGACGTCGTGGCCGAGCTGCCGCAGATCGTCGCACACCCGCGCGGCGAGCGCCTCGTCGAGGGCACGTTCAACCGGCGTGCGCGCGCCGAGGGCAACCAGGTCGGCTACGACACGATCGCGGCGTCCGGCGAGCACGCCTGCGTTCTGCACTGGACCCGCAACGACGGGCCGGTGGCGCCCGGCGACCTCATCCTCATCGACGCGGGCGTCGAGCTCGACAGCCTCTACACGGCCGACATCACCCGCACGCTGCCGGTGAGCGGGCGCTTCACCACGGTGCAGCGGCGCGTCTACGAGACGGTGCGCGAGGCGGCGGATGCGGCATTCGCGATCGTCCGGCCCGGCATCCGGTTCCGCGAGGTCCACGCCGAGGCGATGCGGGTCATCGCGACACGGACCGCCGAGTGGGGACTGCTGCCGGTGAGCGCCGCGGAGGCGCTCGACCCCGAGCACCAGCACCACCGCCGCTACATGGTGCACGGCACCTCGCACCACCTGGGCCTCGACGTGCACGACTGCGCGGCCGCGCGCCGGGAGCTGTACCTCGACGGCGTCCTGGAGCCCGGCATGGTGTTCACCATCGAGCCGGGGCTGTACTTCCAGCCCGACGACCTCACCGTGCCCGAGGAGTACCGCGGCATCGGCGTGCGCATCGAGGACGACATCCTGGTCACCGAGTCGGGCGCCGAGAACCTCTCGATCGGGATCCCCCGCACCGCCGACGACGTCGAGGCCTGGCTCGAGCGCTGACCGCGCCGGCACCGCGCGCGGCACGACGGCGGCGCGGAGCTGTCAGCCCGCGTCCGATTCCTCGACTCCCGGCCGCACCGCGCCCGGCGCGTCCAGGCCGAGCACCGCACGGGCCCGCAGCGTGAGAGAGGGGTCGACGACCACCTGGTAGCTCGAGGCGAGCACCTGGTGGGTCGAGGTGAAGTCGCGGCTGCGCCGGCTCACGGCGTAGCCGACCAGGCCGAACAGCATCCCGAAGCCGGAACCGATGAGCACGGCGGCGAGCACGTAGCCGACGCCGGTCGAGGGCGAGAACAGCAGGATGGCGATGCCGAGGAACAGTCCGAACCAGGCGCCGCTCGCCGCCCCGCCGCCGGCCGCCCGACCCCAGGTGAGCTTACCGGTGACCCGCTCCACCGTCTTGAGGTCGCTGCCGACGATCGAGGCCTTCGACACGTCCACATCGGCCTTCGCGAGCCGGTCGACCACCTGCTGCGCCTCGACGTAGCTCTCGTAGCTGCCGAGCACGTCCCCGCGCGGCACGGTGGGCTGGGGCGCGGGGCGACGTCCGAACGGCGAGGTGCTGGTCATCCGGCCATTCTGGCACCGCGGCCCCGGCGACGACCGAGGCGGGGCCGCCGGGACGCCGGGCGGTAGGGTTCTCCCTGTGAGCACGACCCGCGTCTTCGCCGCCCGGCTGGCGGGCTCGAGCGTGTTCGACCCCGCCGGCGACCGGGTCGGTCGGCTGCGGGACGTGCTGGTGATCTACCGCGGCGCGCAGCCGCCGCGGGTGGTGGGGTTCATCGTCGAGGTGGCCGCCAAGCGCCGGGTGTTCCTCTCCGTCGGCCGGGTCGCCTCGATCGGCTCCGGCCAGGTGATCGCGACCAGGCTGATCAACCTGCGCCGCTTCGAGCAGCGCACCGGCGAGGTGCGCGTCATCGCCGAGCTGCTCGGCCGCAAGGCGACGCTCGTCGACGGCTCCGGCACCGTCACCATCGAGGACGTCGCGCTTGAGGAGACCGGGCCGGGCGAGTGGGAGATCGCCCAGGTGTTCTGCCGCCGGCCGCGCCAGGGGGCCTCGCCGTTCGCGAAGGGCAGCACCGTGTTCGTGCGCTGGACCGACATCCGCGAGAACCTGCCGGTCGCCGGCGAGGCGCAGGATGCCGCCCAGCTCGTCGCCAGCTACGGCGACATGCTGCCCGCCGACCTCGCGAGCGCGCTGCTCGACCTGCCGGAGCAGCGCATGCTCGAGGTCGCCGACGAGCTGTCCGACGACCGGCTCGCCGACGTGCTCGAGGAGATGCCCGAGCACGAGCAGGTGGAGATCCTGCAGCACCTCGACGACGAGCGCGCCGCCGACGTGCTCGACCAGATGCAGCCGGACGACGCGGCCGACCTCATCGCCGAGCTCGACGACGAGCGCAGCGAGGCGCTGCTCGAGCTCATGCAGCCCGAGGAGGCGGAGGACGTGCGCGCCCTGCTCGCCTACGACCCGGAGACCGCGGGCGGGCTGATGACCCCGGAGCCGATCATCGTCTCCGGCGACGCGACGGTCGCCGAGGGCCTCGCGCTCATCCGCCGCCACGAGCTCGCCCCGGCCCTCGGCGCCGCGGTCTGCGTGACGCTGCCGCCCTACGAGCCGCCGACCGGCCGCTTCCTCGGCATGGTGCACTTCCAGCGGATGCTGCGCTACCCGCCCAACGAGCGCCTCGGCACCCTCGTGGACAGCAGCCTCGAGCCGGTGCCCGCCTCGGCGAGCGCGGCCGAGGTCAGCCGCATCCTCGCCAGCTACAACCTGGTCTCGCTGCCCGTCGTCGACGAACGACACCGACTCGTCGGGGTGGTGACCATCGACGACGTCCTCGACTACCTCCTGCCGGATGACTGGCGAAGTACGGACGCGGACTCCCCGGAGCCCGTCCCGACCACGACAGCTGCCATCCCCGTGAGAAGGAGGACGCCGCATGGCACGCGCTGACCCGAGCCGCGCCCGGCGGGGCGAGGACCGCCTGGAGAGCCCGAAGGGGCTGAGCCTGCGCCTCGGCTTCCAGTGGCAGTCCAAGGACCGCTTCGGCCGCTTCACCGAGGCGATCGCGCGCGGCATGGGCACGCCGTGGTTCCTGCTCGCGCTCACCGCGTTCTGCGCGATCTGGATGGTCTACAACGTCCTCGCCGAGGCGCACGGCTGGTGGCGCTTCGACTCGGCGGCGCTCGGCTTCACGGCACTCACGCTGATCCTCTCGCTGCAGGCCTCCTACGCCGCCCCGCTCATCCTGCTCGCGCAGAACCGCCAGGACGACCGCGACCGGGTGCAGATCGAGCAGGACCGCCAGCGCGCCGAGCGCAACCTCAACGACACCGAGTACCTCGCTCGGGAGATCGTGGCGCTGCGGCTGGCGATGCGCGACATGGCAACGAAGGACTTCATCCGCGCCGAGCTGCGCGCGATGCTCGAGGAGCTCGACAGGGAGCGGGATGCCCCGGGCCCCGATCGCTGACGACGTCCGCGGCCGCCTCGCCGCCGTCATCGACCCGGAGATCCGGCGGCCCATCACCGAGCTCGGCATGGTCGGCGCGGTGACGGTGGCGGGGGGCTCCGTGCGCGTCGAGCTGCGGCTCACGATCGTCGGATGCCCGGCGGCCGACCGCCTCGAACGCGAGGTGCGCGCCGCCGCCGCGTCCGTCGAGGGCGTGCGCGACGTCGAGGTGGCGCTGGCGGTGATGACGCCCGAGGAGCGTCGCGCGCTCACCGAACGGCTGCGCGCCGGCCGGCCGCGCGAGTCCCGGTTCGGCCCGGACTCGCTCACCCGCGTCTACGCCGTGGCCAGCGGCAAGGGCGGCGTGGGCAAGTCGACGATCACCGCGAACCTCGCCGTCGCGCTCGCGGCGCGCGGTCTGGCCGTGGGTCTCGTCGACGCGGATGTCTTCGGCTTCTCGATCCCCGGGCTGCTCGGCCTCGGCGATGCCGTGCCGACCCGGGTGGACGAGCTCATCCTGCCGCCGGTCGCGCACGGGGTGCGGGTGATCTCGATCGGGATGTTCGTCTCGGGGCCGACCGCCGTCTCCTGGCGGGGCCCGATGCTGCACCGCACCGTGCAGCAGTTCCTCACCGACGTCTGGTTCGGCGACCTCGACGTGCTGCTCATCGACATGCCGCCGGGCACCGGCGACGTGGCGATCACCGTCGGCCAGCTGCTGCCGCAGGCGCAGGTGCTCGTCGTGACGACGCCGCAGGCCGCGGCGGCGGAGGTGGCCGAGCGCGCCGGGCTGCTCGCCCGCCGGACCGGCCAGCGCATCGCCGGCGTCGTGGAGAACATGACCGGGCTGCCGCAGGGCGACGGCACCGTCATCGAGCTGTTCGGCTCCGGGGGCGGTGACGCCGTCGCCGCGCGGCTCTCCGGTGCCGGGCAGCCGCCGGTCGAGGTGCTCGCCCGGGTGCCGCTGTCGCTCGCGCTGCGCGAGGGCGGCGACACCGGCACGCCGGTCGTCGCGACGCATCCGGACGACCCGGCCGCGCGGGCCGTCACGGCCCTGGCCGAGCGGATCGCCGTACGGCCGCGCGGGCTCGCGGGCCGGCCGCTCGGGGTGTCGCCGGTCTGAGCGGCGCGGGCTACCCGCGGTTCAGGCGCCGGGGCGCGCCGGCTGCCGGCGGTAGCCGTCGCGGGCGATGGCGACGATCGCGCCGGCGGCGCTCGCGAGCGCGGCGCCGGCGAGGACGATGAGGAAGAGGGTCGAGGCGGCCATGGGCGGGGTTCCTTTCGGGGACGCATCCATGATCTCGCCGACGACCATGCAGAACAAGCGAATGTTTCTACCGTAACCATGTAGTGTTGCTTCATGGATGTCCGTCGGCTCGACCTGCTGCGCGAGCTCGCGCAGCGCGGCTCGATCGCCGCCGTCGCCGCCGCGGCGCACCGCACCCCCTCGGCGGTCTCGCAACAGCTCAAGGTGCTCGAGCGCGAGGCCGGGGTGCCGCTCACCGAGCCCTCGGGCCGCGGCATCCGCCTCACCGGCGCCGGCCGGATGCTCGCCGAGTCCGCCGCCGACGTCGCGGCGTCCATCGCCCGGCTCGACTCGGTCTGGCGGGAGTTCACCGGTGCCCCGCAGGGCGTGGTGACGCTCAGCGTGTTCGCCAGCGGCGGGCAGATGTTCCTGCCGGGCGTGCTCGGCGCCGTCGCCGGCATCCCCCGTCTCGACCTCGTCTGCACGGACCGGGTGCCGCGCCGCGCGGACTCCACCGACCTCGTCGCCGACGTCGACATCGTCGTCGCGGACGCGCCCGAGCTGTTGCCCAGCTGGCGGGAGCAGGGCCTCGCCGTCGTGCCGCTCATCACCGAGCCGCTCGACGTGGCGATGCCCGAGGAGCACCCGCTGGCCGCGAAGGCGGTGCTCAGCCCGCGCGACGTCATCGAGGAGACCTGGATCGGCGTGCCCGCGGGGCAGCCCTTCGACCGGGTGCTGCAGCGCATCGAGGTCGCCACCGGGGGCAACGCCCGCGTCGCGCACCGCTTCAGCGACAACGGCATCGTCGAGGCGCTCGTCGCCGCCGGGCACGGCATCGCCGTGCTGCCGCGCTACACCACTCGCGACCACGAGAACGGCCTCACCACCCGGCCGCTGCGCGGCATCGAGGCGCATCGGCGCATCGCCGCGCTCATGCTGCCCGAGCGCGCGGAGCGGCTCTCGGTGCGCCGCATCGTCGAGCTGCTGCGTGCCGAGGCCGAGCGCCTGGACGCCGCGCACCGCTGAACGGCACCGCCGAAAACGGCTGAACGGCACCGCCGAAAACGAAGGAGTGGATGCGCCGCGGCGCCCTCACGGCGCGAAGGGGCGCCGCACAGACACCAGCTCCTTCGTTTTCGGCACAACCGGGGCGGGCCCGAGCCGGGCCGCCGGCCGGCCGGGCCGGTCTAGGCTGAGCGGCATGACCCGGCCACGCAGCGGAGGCGGCCAGCTGCTCACCCGGTCCGCCGCCGAGGCGCTCATCGCCGACCTCAGCTCGACGGGAACCGCCCGGATCGACGTGATCGCCCCGTTCACCGGCGAACGGCTGCACTCCTTCGCCGGCAGCACGGCCCGGGATGTCGCGACGGCGACCTCCGCCGGCCGGCTCGCCGCGCTCGGCTGGCGGCTCGCCGGTCCCGCACACCGCCGCCGGGTGCTGCTCGCCGCCCACGACCTGCTGCTCGGGCGCACGGAGGAGCTGCTCGACGCCGTGCAGTCCGAGACCGGCAAGACCCGCGGCCAGGCCTTCGAGGAGGTGTTCCAGGGCGCCACGGTCACCCGTTACTACGCCGTCAGCGCCGAACGGGTGCTGCGCGGCGGCCGCCGGCGGGCCGGCATCCCGGTGGTGTTCGGCGCCCGGGTCGGCTACGAGCCCAAGGGCGTCGTCGGCGTCGTCACGCCGTGGAACTACCCGCTGAGCCTGACCCTGATGGACGTCGTGCCGGCGCTCGCGGCCGGCAACGCCGTCGTGCAGAAGGCCGACGACCAGGGGCTGCTCTCGGTGCTCACCGCCCGCCGGGCCTTCGTCGAGGCCGGGATGCCGGCGGCGCTGTGGAGCGTCGTCGCCGGCGAGGCGGAGGAGGTCGGCAACGCGCTCGTCGACGCCGTCGACCACGTCTGCTTCACCGGCTCGACGGCCACCGGCACCCGGGTGGCGACCCGGGCCGCGGGCCGCCTGGTCGGCGCATCCCTCGAGCTCGGCGGCAAGAACCCGATGATCGTGCTCGACGACGTCGACCCGGTGCGGGCGGCCGCCGACGCGGCCTACGCCTGCTACTCCTCGGCCGGCCAGCTGTGCGTCTCCATCGAGCGGGTCTATGTGCTCGCGGGCGTCGCCGAGGCGTTCGTCCCCGCGTTCGTCGAGCGGGTGCGCTCCCTCGTGCAGGGTGCCGCCCTCGACTTCTCCACCGACGTCGGCTCGCTCGCGAGCGCCGCCCAGCTCGAGCGGGTGAGCGCGCACGTGCGGGATGCCGTGGACCGGGGCGCGCGCGTGCTCGCCGGCGGCCGGGCCCGCCCCGACCTCGGGCCCTATTTCTACGAGCCGACGGTGCTCGCGGGCGTCACGACCGAGATGGCCTGCGACCGCGAGGAGACGTTCGGGCCCGTGGTCGCGATCCACGTCGTCGGCAGCGTCGAGGAGGCGGTGCTCGCCGCCAACGACAGCGACCTCGGCCTCAACGCCAGCATCCTCGCCGGCGACGTCCGCCGCGCGCGCCGCATCGCCGACACGCTGCAGGCCGGCAGCGTCAACATCAACGAGGGCTACCGCGCGAGCTTCTCGAGCGTCGACGCGCCCATGGGCGGCGTCAAGCGCTCGGGGCTCGGCCGGCGCAACGGCCCCGAGGGACTGCTGCGCTTCGTGGAGAGCCGCACCGTCGCGACATCCCGCGGCGTCATGACGCTGCCGCGCACCGGCCGCGAGTTCGGCAGGATGACGGACCTCATGCTCCTGCTGCTGAGGGTGCTGCGCGCGGCGCGGTTGCGCTGAGCACGGCCGCGCAGGCGGCCGCCGGCCCAGGCGGCCTCGGGCTCAGGTGGCCTCCGTGTCGTACGGCGCCGCGAGCCCCGCGCCCTGCGCGCTGCGGCGTTGCGCCGCCGCCGAGGTCGTGCGGCTCACCGGCTTGATCGCGCTCTGCGGCTCATCGTCGTCGAGCAGCGCGTCCCGGATGATCCGCCGCGGGTCGTACTGGCGCGGATCGAGCCGCTTCCAGTCGACCTCGTCGTACTCCGGACCCATCTCCTCGCGCAACCGCTCCTGCGCGCCGCGCGCGAACTGCCGGGCCTGCTTGACGAGCTTCGCGAGCTGGGCGGCGTAGTACGGCAGCCGCTGCGGCCCCACGACCACGACGGCGATGAGCGCGATGAAGAGCAGCTTCTCGCCGGACAGCCCGAACACCAGGCCAGGATATCGCCGCCGGCCCCGACCGGCCGCCCGCTGCCCCGGCCGCTACGCTGGGCCCGTGCCGGAGAAGGAGCTCAACTGGAAGTTCGCCGACGACTGCGTCGTCGAGCCCCCGGCGATCGCCGAGGCGCGGGCCCAGTCGGCCGAGGTCGGCGTCGACGCCGTCTCCCCCGCGGTCGGCGCCCAGCTCGCCGTCGTCGCCGCGGCCGCCCGCGCCGACGCGATCGTGGAGATCGGCACCGGCACCGGGGTGAGCGGGCTGTGGCTGCTGCGCGGCCGCCCGGATGCCACGCTCACCTCGATCGACGTCGAGGCCGACCACCAGCAGCTCGCCCGGGCGGCGTTCACGGCGGCGGGGCATCCGGCCGGCCGCATCCGGCTGATCGCCGGCCGTGCCCTCGAGGTGCTGCCGCGGATGAACGAGGACAGCTACGACCTCGTGCTCGTCGACGCGGATGCCGCGAGCGTCATCGAGTACGTCGAGCACGCCCTGCGCCTGGTGCGGCTCGGCGGGGTGGTGCTCGTCACCCGCGCGCTCTGGCACGACCGGGTGGCGAACCCCGCGCGCCGCGAGGAGCGGGAGGTCGCCTTCCGCAGCCTGATCAAGGAGATCGGCCGCTCGGAGGCGGTCGTGAGCGCGCTGTCGCCGGCCGGGGACGGCCTGCTGCAGATCGTCAAGCTCCGAGCGTGACCGTGGACGCGCGCCGGTCGGGCGCGCACAGGCCGGGACAGCACAGACAAGGACCGCCCAGCCCGACGGCTGAGCGGTCCCGAGAACTGGGCTCCCGGCAACCGGGCCCGACGCGCGGGCCCGTGGCCGGGCTCAGACGGAGGCGACGACGGCCGCGAGCGCGTCGTGCAGCTCCCTGGCCTCGTCGTCGTTGACCGAGACGACGAGTCGCCCGCCGCCCTCGAGCGGCACGCGCACGATGATCAGGCGCCCCTCCTTGACAGCCTCCATCGGTCCGTCGCCGGTCCTCGGCTTCATGGCCGCCATGACGTGTCCCCTTTCCTTCGGTACCGCCTCAGGTACCGCCTCGGTACCGATCGATTATCCCTGATGCGCGTGACGGGCGTGAAATCAGGCCCCCGCCCTCGGCGTCGCGGCCCGGATCACGGCCCCGGATCACGGCCCCGGATCACGGCGGAGTCCAGTCCCAGCCGTCGTACCACCAGCACCACTTCATCCACACCGCCTGCCCGACCACGCAGGCGAGGACGAGCAGCACCCGGTAGACCCGGCTGCGCGGGATCGCCAGGGCGCCGAGCGCGGGGAACAGCGGCATCAGGACGCGGAACGTGCTCGACTGCGGGAAGAACACGGCGAGCAGGTAGAGCGCGTAGCTCGCCAGCCAGGCGCGCACGTCCGTGCCGAGCCGCCGCAGTGGCGGGGTGAACAGGGCGAGGCCGGCGGCGGCGACGGTGAGCGCGAGCAGCACAACGGCGAGCCAGGCCGGCCAGCCGACCCAGCGGAACCACCAGATCGCGCCCTGCACCCAGGGGGTGAACGGCAGCAGCTCGACGTCGCCGATGTAGGAGGAGCGCCAGGCGAGCTCGGTGTCCGTGTAGGCGCTCGGGTCGCCGGTGACGATGGCGGCGATGGCCGGCCAGGCGAGGCCGGCGAGGCCGGCGACAACCGTGGCGGCGACCGCCCGCCACCGCTGCGCGCGCTCGAAGGGATCGACGTGACGGCGCGCGAAGCGCACGATGACGTGGATCGCGAGGGCGAGCGCGAAGGCGAGGCCGCCGGGCCGGGTGAGGTCGGCGAGCACGAGGAACGGCAGCAGCGTCAGGTAGCGCCTGCGCTGCAGGAGCAGCAGGGCGACGCCGATGAGCAGCAGGAACATCGGCTCGGCGTAGGTCAGCTGCAGGATGGGCGACAGCGGTGCGACGCAGAACAGCAGCACCGCGAACATCGTGGTGCCGGCCGACAGTCGCGGCCGCAGCATCCGGTGCAGCACCAGGGCGGCGCCGGCGGCGCACAGCACCGAGACGACGATCGCCGGCACGGCGAAGGAGCCGGTGCCGGCGAGCACCATGATGGTGCGGACGACGAAGGGGAACGCCGGCAGGAACGCCCAGGCGTTCTCGGAGACGAGGCCGTCGTCGTCGCGCGGCAGCACGCTCGGATAGCCCGAGTCGGCGACGATCCAGTACCAGTTGCCGTCCCAGATGCGGGCGAAGTCGGCGTAGGAGGGCTGCGCGCCGGTGTTCCAGGGGTTGTCGGCCTGGTGTGCGGCGAACCACAGCACGATGGCGGTCGTGACGAGGCGCGAGGCGAGGAACACCAGCAGCACGCCGAGCCACCAGCCCCGGTGCAGCAGGAAGCCGCCGGCGCTCGCGAGCCGGGTCGCGATGGGCGCGGCGGAGCGCGCCGCGGGATGCGCCGCGCCGCCGGGGGGCGCCGCGCTCGACCGCGACGTCACGAGGCCGTCAGCCAGGCGCGCAGGCCCTGCTCGCAGGCGGTGATCTGCGCGAGCGCGACGCGCTCGTCGTCGGCGTGGGCCCTGAGCGGGTCGCCGGGCCCGTAGTTCACCGCCGGCACGCCGAGGCGGGAGAAGCGGGCGACATCCGTCCAGCCGTACTTGGGCCGGGGCTCGCCGCCGACGGCCGCGACGAAGTCCCGCGCGATCGGCGAGGTGAGGCCGGGGCGGGCGCCCTCGGCGAGGTCGACGACCGTCACCTCGTAGCCGGCGAACACCTCGCGCAGGTGTGCGACGGCCTCCTCGCCGGAGCGGGACGGCGCGAAACGGTAGTTGACGTGCAGCATCGCGGCGTCCGGGATGACGTTGCCGGCGACACCGCCGCCGATGCCGACCGCGTTGAGCCCCTCCCGGTAGACGAGGCCGTCGACCTCCACCTCGCGCGGCCGGTAGCCGGCGAGCGCGGCGAGGGCGGGGGCGAGGTCGTGGATGGCGTTGTGGCCCGCCCAGCCGCGCGCCGAGTGCGCCCGGATGCCGCGGGTGTGGATCTCGATGCGGCAGTTGCCGTTGCATCCGCCCTCGATGCCCGCGTTCGAGGGCTCGCCGAGGATCGCGAAG
Source organism: Microbacteriaceae bacterium (assembly GCA_047605685.1). Lineage (GTDB taxonomy): Bacteria > Actinomycetota > Actinomycetes > Actinomycetales > Microbacteriaceae > JAUASV01. The sequence continues at coordinate 24,866 of JASGFF010000020.1, read as the reverse complement.
TCGCCGGCGAGCAGCTCGGGCCGCTCGCGGGAGAGCCGGTTCAGGCCGTTGAACGCCTCGCCGACCTCCTCGTGGTCGTACCAGATCCAGGTCACGTCGTGCACCGGGGCGCTCAGCTCGCGGGCGAGCTTGAGCTGCACGGCGCAGCCGGCCTTCATGTCGACGCTGCCGCGGCCCCAGAGGTGCGGGACGCCGTCGACGGTCTCGAGGCGGCTCGGCACGTTCCCGTTGATCGGCACCGTGTCGATGTGTCCGGCGATGACGACCCGCCGGGCGCGGCCGAGCACCGTGCGTGCCACCACCGTGTCGCCGTGGCGGCTCACCTCGAGGTGCTCGGCGCTCGCGAGCGCGGCCTCGATCGCGTCGGCGATCGCCGCCTCCTCGCCCGAGACCGAGGGGATGTCGCACAGCTGCCGGCTGATCTCGATCGAGCTGAGGCTGAGGTCGAGCGCGGACGGCATGCGGCCCAGTCTAGAGAGCCCGTCCGGCGGCGAAGCGCCGTTCGATAGCCTGGCCGGATGACGACTCGACCCGCCTGGGGCTATGGACTCGCGACCGTCACGACGAGCGGCGCCGTGCTCGACACCTGGTTCCCCGCGCCCCGGCTGGGCCGCTTCACCGGCACCGACCGGCTGATCGCGCCGGCCGAGTTCGAGCAGCTCGTCACGAGCGACGAGCGCCGCGGCGTGCGACTGGACTTCGTGACGGTCGAGATCGATCTCGACGCCCCGCCCGCGTCGGTGCCGGACGCCTACCTGCGCCTGCAGCTGCTCTCGCACTGCCTCGTCGCGCCCAACACGATCAACCTCGACGGGCTCATCCCGACGCTGCCGATCGTGGTGTGGACATCGGCCGGGCCGGTGCATCCCGACGACTTCCCGGGCCTGCGCGCCGGCATCCGCCGCGCCGGGATCACGGTGCACGGCATCGACAAGTTCCCGCGGCTGCTCGACTACGTCACCCCGCCGAGGGTGCGCATCGCGGATGCCGCGCGCGTGCGCTTGGGCGCCCACCTGGCACCCGGCACCACGGTCATGCACGAGGGCTTCGTGAACTTCAACGCCGGCACCCTGGGCGTCTCGATGGTCGAGGGGCGCATCTCGCAGGGCGTGGTCGTGGGCGACGGCAGCGACATCGGCGGCGGTGCCTCGATCATGGGCACGCTCTCGGGCGGCGGCAGCCACCGTGTCTCGATCGGCGAGCGCGCGCTGCTCGGCGCCAACTCGGGCATCGGCATCTCGATCGGCGACGACTCGGTGGTCGAGGCCGGCCTCTACGTCACGGCCGGCACCCGGGTGACGATCGTCGATCCCGGCGCGGGGGCCGGGCCGGGCACCGGGCCGCGGGTGGTCAAGGCCGCGGAGCTCTCCGGCGTGCCGGGCATCCTGTTCCGCCGCAACTCGGTCACGGGGGCCGTCGAGGCGGTGCCCCGCACCGGCCGGGGCGTCGCCCTCAACGCGGCGCTGCACGCCTAGCCGTAGCTAGCGGGGCCCGTGGCGATCAGCCGCCTCGGTGCTCGATGAGCCGACCGTACGCGCCCCGGTAGAAGACGAGGGGCATCCGTGCCGGACCGTCCAGCTGCCGCAGACCGAGCACGCTCGCGACCACGATGATGTGGTCGCCCGCCTCGTGCTCGGCGTACCGCTTGCAATCGATCCAGACCAGGGCGTCGTCGATCACCGGCATCCCCGTCGGCGTCGTGCTGCGCTCGATCCCCGACCACTTGTCGATCCCGGAGCGCCCGAACTGCGATGCGACGGCGGCCTGGTCCTCGGCGAGGATGTTGATCGCGAACCGCCCGGTGCGGCGCAGCCTCGGATACGTCGTCGACGTGCGCATGACGCTGATCGAGACGAGCGGGGGCTCCATCGAGACGCTGTAGAACGCCTGGCAGGTGAAGCCCACCGGCGTGTCGCCGTCCAGCCCCGTCACGACCGTGATGCCGGAGCCGTAGTGCGCGAGGGCGTTGCGGAAGGCACGGGAGTCGATGCGTTCCGCGCTCGTATCGTCGTCGGTCACGGGTGAGTCCTCCATCGCGGTCAGAGCGCCTCTCGCTGAACGCCGAACGCGCGTCGCAGGGCGTCACCGAGCAGGATGAACCCGGCGACCGCGAGCGCGAGCGCGATCACCGGGAAGACGAGCAGGTGGGGCGCGGATGCGAAGTAGTTCTGCGCCGTCGCCAGTTGCAGGCCCCAGGAGATCGCGGGCACCTGCAGGCCGATGCCCAGGTAGGTCAGGGTCGACTCCGCGCCGATAATGGCCCCGATCGCGGTCGTGAACAGCACGACGGCGGGCCCGAGCACGTTCGGCAGGATGTGCGCGCCCAGCACGCGCGGCGTCGCCAGGCCCATCGCCTTGGCCGCGAGGATGTAGCCGCGGGCGGATGCAGCGATCGTCGACGCTCTCACGACGCGCATGATGGGCACCCAGGTGAGCACCGCGAGAGTCCCGGCGATGAGCAGGAGGCTGCGGGAGCCGAACGCGCTCAGCACGACGATCGCGCCCAGGATCATCGGCATCGAGTAGATGATCTCGGCCAGACGGGAGGCGACGACGTCCACCCAGCCGCCGAAGTAGCCCGCGAGCATGCCGATGACGATGCCGAGCACCGCCGCGGATCCCGCGGCCACCACCCCGATCGCGATCGAGTTGCGGGCCCCGTAGACCACGTGGGTGTACATGTCGCAGCCCTGAATGGTGTAGCCGAACGGGTGGCCGCTCGCGAGATCCGGCGGGTTCCTGCTGAGGGCGAGCGTGCAGTCGTCCGGGTCGCCCGCGCCGAATATGCTCGCGACGGGGCCGGGCACCACCGAGATGAACAGGAAGAACGCGACGATGACGGCCCCGGCCCAGAACGCCGGGTTCCGCACGAGCGCGGGCCAGCCGTGCGATGCCATGCGACGCTGAACGTCTGATTCCGGGGTGATCTGCTCGTCCGTTGCGGTCACGAGATGGCCTTTCCTAGGAGGCCCGCAGCCGCGGGTCCAGCAGTCGATAGATCACATCGACGACGATGTTGATGGCCGCGACGATGGCGACGAGGATCGTCACGACGCCCACGACGACGGTGCCTTCCCGCTGGTTCACCGCGGCCACGAGGATGCTTCCCACACCGCCGAGGTTGAAGATGGCCTCGACGACGACGGCACCGCTCAGCATTCCCGCGAGCGACAGCCCCATCTGGGTCACGAGCGGGATGAGCCCGGGCTTGAGGATGTACGACCCGATGATCGTGCGCCGCGGCACGCCGCGCGCGCGGGCGAGGCGCACGAACTCGCTGTCGCGGACGACGGCGACGCTGTTGGCAGTCAGGCGCGCCGTCGTGCCGAACCCGACGAGCGCGAGGGTGAGCGCGGGCAGCAGGTACGACAGCGGCCAGCCGTCTCGCGTGCCGGCGACCGGGAACAGGCCGGTCTGCAGCGCGACGTAGTGCTGCAGGACGAGCGCCACGGCGAAGGTCGGCACGGCGAGGGAGACGATCGTGAGGAGCCATCCGGCCCGGCTCACGATGCCGCGGGGCCGCAGCGCGGACGCGATGCCGAGCCCGAGCCCGAGAACGGTCTCCATCGCCCACGCGGTCAGCGCGAGCACGACCGTGATGGGCCAGGCGAGCTGGAGGGTGCGGCCGACGTCCCGTCCCGTTGTGGTGGTGCCGAAGTCGCCGCTGAGGACGGAGCCGATATACGCCGCGTACTGCTGCCACAGCGAGCCGTCGAGGTTGAAGCGCTCGCGCAGCGCGGCCTCGACCGCCGGAGTGACGGGATTGTCGCCGACGAGCGCGTCGACCGCATCGCCCGGGAGCACGAAGACCGCCGCGAAGATCACGAAGGTCGCGCCGACGACGGTGATGACCGCCTGCAGGAGTCGATTGACGATTGGGGGCACCGCCCGCCCTTTCGTGTGATGGCGTGGATGGTGCGGGGAACGGCATGCGCCGTCCCCCGCACCGGACGAGTCACTCGTCGACGACGCTCACGTCGCGCAAGTTGCTCTTGTTGTAGATGTCGACCGGGAAGTCGACGACGCGATCGGACAGTGCGTACGAGTCGCCCTCCGACCACAGCAGGATCTGCGGCACGTCCTCGATGAGGATGTCCTTCGCGTCATCGAACAGTTGCGTGGCCTCGTCCGAGTCGCTCGCCGCGAGCGCCTGGGCGATCGTGGACTCGAAGTCCGCGTTGTAGTAGTCCGACCAGTTGGCCGTTCCGTCCTTCGTGAACCCCTGCACGAGCACGGTCGCGGGGCTCGGGGTGTCCGAGTACCGGGACCGGGTGACCGGGTTGAGGAAGTCGTCGTCGTATGCCGTCGAGACGTTCGCGAGCTGGGTGACCGTATCGACCTTCACGCCCAGCACGTCCTCCCAGTTGTCGATGATCGCCTGACCCCAGTCGTCCCAGCCGTAGCTCGCGGGAACTCCGATCGAGATGCTGTCGATGCCGCCGCCGCCCGCCTCATCCCAGAGCGCCTTGGCGGCGTCGGGGTCGTAGGACAGGTAGGGCAGATCGGTGGAGTCGCGGTACCCGATGCTCGCGGGCACGCCGAAGTCGGTCAGCGCCACGGTGTCGGAGGAGAAGAACGTGTCGATGATCGTCTGACGGTCGATGGACATCGACAGCGCCTGGCGGATCTTCTGGTCGTCGTAGCCGTCCGCGAAGGTCGGCAGCATCAGGTAGTAGTACGAGGCCGACTGGTCCTGACGGACGAACTGGTCGCCGAGCGACGACTCGGCCGCGCTCTGGTCCGCGGCGTCGACGAGGGCGACGTCGAGGTCACCGGCCTGGAACATGGTGTACGGCACGGCCTCGTCCGAGACGATCGAGATCTCGATGCCGGGGTTCTTCGCCGCCTCGCCCGCGTAGTCGTCCCAGCGCTCGAGGTCGATGGTCTCCTCGCCGGTCCACGACGAGGTCATCGTGTACGGTCCGTCGCCGATCGGCTGCGTTGCGAAGGTGTCGGGGTCGTCCCATGCCGCCGAGGGCAGCGGGTAGTACGGGACCGTCCCCAGCGTGTAGATGAACTGACTGTCCGCGGCGGTGAGGGTGATCGTGAAGTGGGTGTCGTCGGTCACCGTGATGCCGCTGAGCTGCCCCTGCTCGCCGTCGGCGACCGCGAGGGCGTCATACCCCTCGATCTCGTTGAACTTCGCCGCGTTGGTGTACGCGTTGTCGGCGTCCGCGATCGCGCTCCAGGTCGTCAGGAACGAGTCGGAGGTCACCTGCTCGCCGTCGCTGAAGTAGTAGTCGTCTTTGAGGGTGACGTCGTAGACGATGTTGTCGGTGGTCTCGATCGAGTCGGCGACCATCATGACCGGCTCCCCGGACTCGCCGTCGAAACGGATGAGACCGTCGTACAGGTTGTCGAGCACCATGAACGCATAGGCGCCGGTCGCGTCGGGGGTGAACAGGGACGTCGGAGCCTGCGTGGCGACGCGCAACGGCTGCGTCGCCTCGCTGGCCGCGGTGGTGGACTCCGAGCCGGAGGATCCTGCACACGCTGTGAGTCCGATCGCGGCGGCCAGGATCATGGCCGTCGATCTGACGATTCTCATTCGGGACTCTCTTTCTCTGTGACGGGTGGTGCTGTGGGATCGGGGGTGGCGGATGCCCTGTCGCCTCAGGCGGCGGGAGCCCCACGTCGGGTGCTCGCGCCCGGGATGGCCGCGAGAAGCTCGCGGGTGTAATCGGAGCTCGGCGAGGTGAAGACCTGCAAGCATGTGCCCGAGTCGACGACGGTCCCGTGCCGCAGCACCATGACGTCGTCGGCGATCGAGCTCACGACGCCCAGGTCGTGGGAGATGAACAGCATGCTGAGCTGGTACTCGCGCTGCAACGACTGCAACAGCTCGAGCACCTGCGCCCGCACGATGACGTCGAGCGCCGACACCGGCTCATCGCACACGAGGATCTGGGGGCGCATGGCGAGCGAGCGAGCGATCGCGACGCGCTGCTTCTGGCCTCCCGAGAGCTCGTGCGGAAGCCGGGCGCTCACGCCGAGCGGCAGGGCGACGTCGTCGAGCAGGCCACGCACGCGCTTCGCCCGCTCGACACGGTCGTGCACACCGGCGGTGCGCAGCGACTCCTGCAGCGTGCGCTCGACCGAGAACGTCGGGTCGAGCGACGTCTGCGGGTTCTGGAACACGGGCTGGACGGCACGACGAAAGCGTGCGCGTTCCGCGCGCGAGAGCGATGCGACGGGCCGGCCTGCCCAGCGCACCTCTCCCGCGTCGGCGGCGAGCAGTCCGAGGGCGATCGATGCCATCGTGGTCTTGCCCGAGCCCGACTGGCCGACGACCGCGAGCGTGCGCCCCTGGTGAAGGGCGAAGTCGACGCCATCGAGCGCCTTGGGCGCGCGGGATCGCTTTCGACCGAACGACTTGGTCAGGCCCGTGCCCGACAGCACCGGGACGGCATCGGGCGCCACCGGGTCGCGATCGGCCTCCGGGAGCGCGATGAAACGCTCGGATGCCGCGAGGAACTCCCGCACATATGGCGCGCTCGCCAGGTCGCGGATGCTCCGTGGGTCTCCCTCCTCGACGATCTCGCCGTCCTTCATCACGATGATGCGATCGGCGCGCTCGAGGGCGAGCTCGAGATCGTGGGTGACGAAGAGCACCGCCGCGCCGTGACGCTCGGTGAGTTGGGCGAGCAGGTCGAGAACGCGGCGCTGCGTGATGACGTCGAGGGCCGAGGTGGGCTCGTCGGCGAGCAGGAGCACCGGGTCGTGCAGCAGCGCGGTCGCGATCAGCGCACGTTGCCGCATGCCGCCCGACAGCTCGTGTGGATACTTCTTCGCGAGCGTCCCGTCCCTGTCGACCAGGTCGGCCTGCGCGAATGCCTCGAGCACGCGCGCGATCGACTCCTTGCGGCTCGTCGTGCGATGGGCCCGATCGGCGTCGACCGACTGGGCGACGACGGTCGTCACGGGGTTGAAGCTGGCCATCGGGTCTTGCGGCACGTAGCCGACGTAGCGGCCGTGCAGCTTGTGGACCGCGGCGGCGTCATCCGCGCGCACCGCGGAGGCGACTTCGATCTCGCCCTCGACGATGCTCGCGCCCTCCGGGAGCATCGAGAGGATCGCCGAGATGAGAGTCGATTTGCCCGAACCCGATTCCCCGACGATGGCGACGGTCTCGCCCGCGCGCACGCGAAGGCTCACCCCGTTCACGACGGGCGCGCCGCGCCCGTATCGCACGACGAGCTGGTCGATGCGGAGTGCCTCGCTCAACTCTAGAGATGTGGCCACCTGGCCATCGTAAGAGCGGCAAGTTTCCGTGATATTTCGCGGGAGGGACACTCGTGCTACATGTCTAGAGTTGATCGTCACGCGATGGCGGGCAGTCCGTAGTTCTCCCGGAGGGTCGCTCCGCTGTACTCGGTGCGGAACGCCCCCCGACGTTGCAGTTCGGGGACGAGCTTGTCGAGCACCGCCTCGACGCCGTACTTCGTCTGGTCGCCGTGACCGACGACGAATCCGTCGACCGCGCCCTGCTCGACCCACTCCTGCATGTGGTCGGCGACCTCCGTCACCGAGCCCACGACCAGGTCGTCGGTCTTGTGCCGCCGTGTGCTCGCTATCAGGTCCCCCAGCGTCCGGATGCCCTCCTGCTCGACCTGCTGGTGCAGGCGCAGCAGGATCGTCTGGTAGTTGTTCGTCGAGCTCACGGCGGGAAGCGGCGGAAGCGGGTCCGACTCGGAGAGGCTGCTCAGATCCCAGCCCGTCATGCGCTCGACCCGGCGGACCTCATCGGCCGCGGGGGTGAGCTCGCGGAGTGTCGCCATGTAGTCCTCCACCTCCGCGCGCGTGTCCGCCATCGCGCCGAACAGCGCCTGCACGAGCTTGATGGAGTCGGGGTCGCGCCCCTCGGACGCCGCCCTCTCGCGCAGCTCGTCGCGATAGGCCTTCGCGCTGGCCATCGACGTCTGATTGGTGTAGACGAGGTCCGCGTACCTGCCGGCGAGCGCCTTGCCCGCCGCCGACTCGCCGGCCTGCGAGAGCACGGGCCACCCCTGGGGCGGACGCAGCGTGGTCAGCGGACCCGCCACCTTGTAATACCGCCCGACGTGGGCGATGCGGTGCACGGCATCCGGATTGACGAAGACGCCGGTCTCCTTGTCGGCGAGGAGCGCGTCGGCATCCCAGCTCGTCCACAGCGCGCGGATCACGTCGACGAACTCGGCGGCGCGCGCATACCGCTCGTCGTGATCGGGCAGCTCATCGAGACCGAAGTTGTTCGCGGCCGCCGTGATCGCGCTCGTGACCAGATTGAAGCCGGCACGGCCCTTCGACAGGTGATCGAGCGACGCGAGCTTGCGTGCGAGGTTGAAGGGCTCGTTGAACGTGGTCGACCAGGTGCCGAGCAGGCCGATGCGCGACGTCGAGGCCGCGAGCGCAGAGAAGTAGCCCGTGGGCTCGAAGATGCGCGGCGGCGCGAACTGCACGTCCTGCGGGTTGATGCCGAGGCTGTCGGCGTCGAAGAGCGCGTGGATGGCCCGGGCCTCCGCGCGCTGCGCGATGCGACGGTACGTCTCGAAGTCGTACAGCGTGCCGATGTCGGTGTCGGGCAGTCGCCAGAAGGCGTTGAACTGGGACGCGCGGATGTCGAGATTGAGGATCATCTGGCGGGGCATGGCGCTTGTCGCGTCCTTTCTGTCGGGCGGGTCAACGGACGGCCAGCGCGTCGATCTCGACGAGGAAGGCCGGTCTGGCGAGCGCTGCGACCGTGACGGTGCTGCGCGCCGGATGCGGTGCGGGGAAGAACTCGTGGAACACGGCATCCATGCCCGCCAGGTCCTCCGCGCGGGTGAGGTAGACGGTCGTCTTCACGACGCGGTCGAGCGTGACTCCCGCCGCCTCGAGAGCGCGTTGCACATTCTGAAGACAGGCGCGGGTCTGGGTGGCGATGCCGTCGCCCGCGACGGCACCGGTCAGCGGATCGGTGCCGACCTGTCCCGATGTCACCACGAGCCCGCCCGCCGACACCGCGGGTGAATACGCGCCCGTGGGTCGCCGCTGCGGGTCGGGGAAGTGCGCCTTGATCTCGATCGGGGCGCAGGCGGCATCGGTCATCGGTTCTCTCCTTGGCTCATGCGATCGGCGCGGCTCATGCGATCGGCGCGGAACACGCGTCCCGGGGCGTTGCGCAGCTCCGACCGCGCGGGCAGGGCGACGGCGTCGGCGATCTGCTCGAGGAGCCGTTCCGTGTAGGCGGCCGGCACGCCGTCGATATCCGGCACGGCGAGACGGCTCGTGCCGTCGATCGCGCCCGCGTCGCACGCCGCTTGGGCGATGCGACGATATTCCGCGAGCGTGACGGCGCGCGAGTCGGATGCCGCGAGGTGCACCGCCATCGCCGCGAGCGCGTAGGCGCCCCAGTCGCTGACCGTGCAGGCGATGGTCGCATCCGCGCGCTGCTCGTTCGCCGTGCCGCCCCCGCAACCGCAGTTGCAGGCGCCGCCGGCCGGCGTCTCGAGCTTCACGACGGGTGCGATGGCCCCCATGCCGAGCTCGTTGCCGAAGTCGCCGATCGCGACCGTGGGTATGCCGCGCTCCGCGGACCCGGAGAACAGCGGGTCGATACGCGCGATCGAGCCGGAGACGTTGGCGCCGCCCGCGAAGTGGTACTCGCCGCGGTCGTTCGCGCCGGGACGCTCGATGGCGATGCAGGCGGCGGGCGCGATGTCATCCAGGAGCCGCGCGGCGAGCGCATCCGGGTCGGGTGTGTCGCGCGGAAAATCGACCACCGCCGCGGTGCGCGGGAGCTCGCGGGCGAGGCGAGGATCGCTGACGACACCGAGGCCCGAGGCGCGCAGTGACGCCTCCACGACGGCACGCGCCTCGGGTTCGACGACGAGGACCGGGACGGCGCCGTGGGCGCGCACGAGCGTCACCGAGAGCACGGCGCTGCCGATCGGGCCGTCGGTCTCCGGAACGTCGGTCGGCGGGATCAGGAAGGCCGTGAGGATCATGACGGTGCGTCCCGGCGCGAGCGCGGCGTCGAGCGTGCGTCCCGCCGCGAGCGTGAGCGGCATGCCCGCTTCGACACGTGCCGCGTCATGGATGACCCGGCAGATGCCGTCGCCGCGCATGTCGACGGTGATGAGCCGGTCGAGGTTCTCGCCGATGCTCCAGTCGAGCACGTCGTCCGCAGTGAATGCCATCGCGTTCATCTCCATCTCCCCTGTCTCACGCCGCCGTGTGCGCGAACTCGTCTCTCGCCGCGAGCAGAAGCGCGGGATCCGTCAGCAGATCCCAGGCCGTGCGCGCGAGACCGCTCGCGATCCCCAGCATCGCCTGCTGCGCTTGGGGGCTCGCCGCAGCTCGGGCGAACGCCTCGGAATGACCGGGCGTGCCGAGCGGGGCGATGCCCACGAACGGGTGGACGGTGGGCAGGGCGAGGCTCACGTTCCCGGCGTCCGTGCTCGCCGTTCCCTCCTCGGGCGAGGGCGGCACCACCTCGAGGCCGATCTCACCCAGGTGTCGCTCGAGGCGCGCCGCCATCGTCAGATTCGAGCGCAGGTGCGCGTAGGGTGCGACGGAGTCGAGAACCTCCGCGCGGGTGCCCGTCATGGCGGCGGCGCCCTCCGCGACCGTGACGATGCGCTCGCGGAGGGCGACGGCGGAGTCCAGCGTGACGTCGCGCACGATGTACGCGGCCTCGGTCAGGTCGGGTACGACGTTCGGCGCCGTGCCCCCGTTGGTGATGATGCCGTGCAGTCGGGCGCTCGCCGGGATGTGCTGGCGCAGCGCGTCGACGCCGGAGAAGAACTGGATCATGGCCGCGAGCGCGTTGCGCCCCTGATCGGGGTTCTTCGCGGCGTGCGCCGCGACCCCGTGGAAGCGGATGTCGAGGTGCAGGCACGCGAGCATGCGGCGGGTGAGCACCGTGCGGTCGGAGGGGTGGAACATGAGCGCTGCATCGACTCCGTCGAACACGCCCGCCTCGAGCTCCGTGATCTTGCCTCCCGCGCCCTCCTCGCCCGGTGTCCCGATGAGGAGCACCGTGCCCGGAAGCCCGCGCGCGGCGAGCACGGCGCGCACGGCGCTCGCGACCAGGACCCCGCCGGCGGCGATGAGGTTGTGTCCGCACGCGTGGCCGATGCCGGGCAGCGCGTCGTACTCGGCCATGAGGGCGATCGTCGGGCCGCCGTCCCCCCATCGGCCGACGAAGGCGGTGTCGAGCCCGGCGACTCCGCGCTCCACGGCGAAGCCCTCGTCCTGGAGCCAGGTCGTGAGCAGCTCGCACGCGTAGTGCTCGCGCAGCGCGAGTTCGGGTCGCGCGTGCAGCTCGAGGCTCGTGCGGACGGCGCGGTCGGCGCGCTCCTGCACCGCCCGGTCGAGGGCGAGACGGGCCTCAGGCATCGCGTTCCGCCGACGTCCGTTGTTCCCCCGACATCCGTTGCGCCGACGCGCGGGCGGCGAACTCGGTGATGAAGTCGGCGCTGAACAGCGCCAGGTCGGCCAGAGAGTGGCGTACGCCCCCTCCGTCGACGACCATGAACTCGTCCGGGCCTCCGACGCCCTGGCCGTAGCCGATGCCGGTGCCGAACACGATGGGCGTGCCGTCGCGGGCGACGAGCGACCACGGGCCGCCGTAGGCCTGGGCCGGCCAGACCACGGGGGTGCTTCCCCACTCCCTGACAGTGTCGAGGAATGCGCCGACGAGCGAGGAGTCGACCTCCGCCCGCGACGCCGGATAGGCGCTCAGCAGGGAGATCTCGACGTCGGCGAAACCGCGGGAGTCGAGGTGCTCGCGCAGCAGCGCCATGAACACCGCGGGATCGTCCGTCGTCGTGAGGCGGGCGTCGAAGCGCGCGACGGCTCGCTCGGGGATCGTGAACGTGCGCGTGCCGGGGCCCGTGTACCCCGAGTGATAGCCCTGGATGTTGAGGGCCGAGCCGTAGATGTACTCCGCGAGGACGCTCTCGCCCTGAAGCCCGCGTGCATACGTCGTCACGCCGGTGCCGGCGAGGGCCGGGATGATCTCCGGCCAGTCGCGACCCGCGTAGTGAGCGAGCAGGGCGTCGATGAGCGGACGATCCGCGTCGGGGATCGTCGGCGGCGCGCAGTGTTCCAGCCAGCCGTCGACGGCGATGCCCCCCTCGACGTCGTACAGCGACCGGATGACATCGGCCAGACGCAGCGCGGGGCTGTCGACGATCGTGCGCAGCGCGCTGTGCGCGGCCATGGCGCCCGGCCCCCGGCCCCACGAAGAGCCCGAGACCTGGAGCTCGAACGTGAAGAACGCCTTGTAGCCGAGCCGCACGGGCACCACGCCGTCCTTGCTCTCCTGGGCGCGCAGGTAGACGAGGGCGTCGAGGTCGCGCAACCGATCCGCGTAGCGCTCGAGCAGCCCCGTGTACGAGATGCTCCCGAGGATCTCGTCGCCCTCGGCGAGAAAGGCGATGTTGACGGGCAGCGTTCCGGTGACCGCCTTGAGCGCCTCGAGTCCGGCGAGCCACGCGATGTCGGAGCCCTTGGGAACCTGGGCGCCGCGCCCGTAGAGCACCGCCGGCAGCTCGCCCCGGGGTTCGACGACCGGGTCGAACGGAGCACGCGTCCACGCCGAGGGGTCGCCGACCGACCGCACGTCGTACATCGTGTAGTTGAGGATCGTGATGGGCGCGCCCGCGTCGTAGTAGGCCCACACCCCCGGAAAGGTCTCGGTGTCGACGATCTCGACCTCGTTGCAGCCGAAGGCCCGGTAGCGGTCGGCGAGGAACTCGGCGGCCTCCCGCATGCCCGAGCCGTCGCCAACGCTCACGCTGGGGATGCGCACATAATCGGAGAGGACGTCGACCGTCTCCTCCAGGTGTTCGTCGATGTGCGCACGCACGCGATCGCGGATGCCGGGTTCGAGTGTCGCCATGCGGTGGTTTCTCCTTGGGGCGTCGTGATCATCACTATATATGGAGATAATGGAGGCCCCGGTGGCGATCGTCTCCCCGGGGGGAAGAGGTCCGAGATGGCTCGTGGCAACAGCATCCCGGCGGCGCTGAGCCGCCTCGACGACGCATCGCTCGATGCGCTGATCCAGGACTACGCCTGGTTCCACGCCCACCCGGGGCTCGCCTATCGCGAGCACGAGGCGGCACAGCGCATCGACGAGATCATGCGCGGGCTCGGATACGAGACGCACGCGGGCATCGGGGGCACCGGCGTCGTCGCGGTGCTCGCGAACGGCGACGGACCCGTCGTCGCCCTCCGCGCCGACATCGACGGGCTGCCCGTGCTCGAACGGACGGGACTGCCGTACGCGAGCACGATCACGCAGCTCGTCGACGGCTCCCCCGTGCCCGTCATGCACGCCTGCGGCCACGACATCCACATCTCCAGCGCCATCGGCACCGCGCGCCTGCTCGCCGCGACGCGCGATAGATGGTCGGGCACCGTCGAGTTCATCTTCCAGCCCGCCGAGGAGGGCGGCGTCGGCGCGGCGGCGGTCGTGGACTCCGGGATCTTCGACACCGTGCCGGTGCCCGAGCTGATCCTCGGTCAGCACGTCATCCCCGGGTCGTACGACGAGATCAAGGTCACGCCCGGTGCGCTCGAGGCGAGCTCGGACTCGTGGCGGGTCGTGCTGCGCGGAAGCGGCGGGCACGGGGCGTGGCCTCACGAGGCGGAGGATCTCGTGGTGGCCGCCGCGGACGCCATCGCGCTCGTGCAGAACGTCGTCGCCCGGCAGACCCCCGCGATGCGCTCCGCCGTCGTCACGATCGCCTCGATCCACATCGGCAGCAAGGAGAACGTCATCGCGGACGGCGGATACTTCACCGTCAACATCCGCGCTCACGATCCGGAGATCCGGCGAGACACCTGGACGAAGGTGCGCCGCGCGATCGACGGCGCACTCGCCGCCAACGGCATCAGCCAGCCGGCCGAGTACGTCGCCGGCCACGCGCTGCCTCCGCTGATCAACTCCCCCGAACCGGCAGCGGTCGTCGCCGAAGCGTTCCGCACCCACCTTCCGACGGCCGAGGTCGTCGCACCCGAGCCCGTCATGGGCAGCGAGGACTTCGGCATCCTGGGCGAGCGCCTCGGGGTGCCGTCGATGTATTGGTTCATCGGCAGCATGTCGAGCGCCGTCTACGACACGCTCGTCGCCCGGGGTCCGGCCGCGGCGGACTTCCCCCGGCTGCACTCGCCCTATTTCGCACCGGAGCCGAGGCCCACCCTCGACGTCGGGGTGCGCGCCATGACCATCGCCGCACTCGCCCACCTGGAGTCCCGATGACCGCGGCGCGCGTCCCCCTGGGATCCACCGGCTTGGAGGTGTTCCCGCTGCAGCTCGGCGGCAACACTCTCGGGTTCACGGCCGATGCGGCGACCTCGTTCGACGTCCTCGACGCGTTCGTCGAGGCCGGCGGCAACTCGATCGACACGGCCGACTTCTATTCGGCGTGGGCACCCGGACACTCGGGCGGCGAGTCCGAACGGGTGATCGGCGCCTGGCTGGCCGACCGGGGAACACGCGAGGACATCGTCATCGCGACCAAGATGGGGATGCTCGAGCCGTACACGACGCTCGACGAGCGTTCGATCCGCGCGGCGCTCGCCCGGTCGCTCGAGCGCTTGCAGACCGATCACGTCGACCTCTACTACATGCACCAGGACGATGGATCGACTCCCGTGCAGGCGATCCTGGAGACGCTCGCCGCGCTCACGGAGGAGGGTCTCATCCGTGCCATCGGCGCCTCGAACTTCAGCGCCGCGCGCCTACGCGAGGCGATGGACACCGCGAAGCGACGCGGCCTGCGGGGCTTCCAGGTGCTGCAGGAGGACTACAGCCTCGTGAACCGTGCGGGATACGAGCATGGGGTGCGCGACGTCGCGCTGGAGTACGGCATCACCACCGTGCCGTATCGAAGCCTCGCCAAGGGCTTCCTCTCCGGACGCTATCGGCCGGGCCGCAACTGGGAGACGACGACGCACACCGCCGTCGCGGTGGGCTATCTCGAGCGATTCGGAGGTCGCCTGCTGGAGGAGCTCGAGCGGATCGCCGATGCCCACTCGACGACCATGTCGGCCATCGGACTCGCCTGGGTGCGCAGCCGTCCCACGATCGCCCTGCCGCTGACGGGCGTGCGCACGATCGAGCAGCTCGCGGACGTCCTGCCCGCGGCGAACGTGACGCTCACGACGGAGGAGGCCGCCATTCTCACGACGCTCACCGAGCCCGAGAGCGTCGCGTGAGCGAGGTCGGCGACAGACGGATCGGCGACAGACGGATCAGTGATCTGCGAACGTGCTGCTGCTGATCGACGCCGTGCTCCGGAAGGTGAACCGGTTGGCCGGGTAGAGCGAGGTCATCACGAGGGCGATCCCGTCGGCGTCGTCGGTCGCGATGGACTGGCGGACCAGCAACGGGTCGCCCTTGCTGATCTCCAGGGCGCTCGCGTGCAGGGCGTCGGCCAGTCGTGCGGAGATGTCCGACTGCATGGTCACGCAGGTCACGCCGTGCTGGGCGAGAACCGTGAACACCGGCATCCGCTCGAAGTCGTCGGCCGTGGTCTCGTCGAAGATCGCGGACGGCATCCAGCGCGTGTCCCAGGCGACGGGCTGCCCGTTGGCCCGGCGGAGCCGCTCGAGGTAGGTGAACTCCGAGCCTTCGACCGCATCGAACCGACGGGCGATGTGCCGGGGGGCGACCCGACGGTCGAAGACCAGCACCTCGGAGACCACCTCGGCGCCCTGCTCGGCCCAGCTCGTCGGGAAGGTGCGTCCGCTGAGCTGCCCGAGGTCGTCCGTGATGTGCGTCGCGGCCCACGTGCCCTTGAACCGCTCGCGCACGACGGCACCGGAGTTCACCAGTTGCGTGTACGCCTGACGTGCGGTCATGATGCTCACGCCGAATCGGCGGGCCAGCTCGACCTCCGAGGGCATGGGATCCGTGACTCCCGCGCCCTCGTCCAGCAGCGACCACAGATACCGCTCGATGCGGGCATAAGCCGGCTCACGCTTCCCCGGGATCTCGAGGGGCGTGGGCTGCATCTGATCCATCCGTCGGGTAACTTCCTGGACTTGGTTGAGCGTAGCCGACAGGGTATCGGGCACCCGCGGGTCAGCGATCCGTCGGCCAGCTGCGCTCGGCGGGGCCGATGTAGAGCTGCTGGGGGCGGCCGATCTTCGTGGCCGGGTCGTTGTTCGCCTCGCGCCAGTGCGCGATCCAGCCGGGCAGGCGGCCGATCGCGAACAGCGGCGTGAACATCCGCGAGGGGAAGCCCATCGCCTTGTAGATCACGCCGGTGTAGAAGTCGACGTTCGGGTAGAGCTTGCGCGAGATGAAGTAGTCGTCGCCGAGGGCGATCTGCTCAAGCTCGCGGGCGATGTCGAGCAGCGGGTCGCTCACGCCGAGCGCCTCGAGCACCTCGTCGGCGCTCTCCTTGACGAGCTTGGCACGCGGGTCGTAGCTCTTGTAGACCCGGTGGCCGAAGCCCATCAGCCGGATGCCGGACTCCTTGCTCTTCACCTTCTCGACGAATGTGCGCACCCCCTCGCCGGAGTCGCGGATCGCCGCGAGCATCCCGAGCACCGCCTCGTTGGCGCCGCCGTGCAGCGGCCCGTAGAGCGCGTTGATGCCGGCCGAGATGGAGGCGAAGACGTTCGCCTCGGTGCTGCCGACGAGCCGCACGGTGGAGGTGGAGGCGTTCTGCTCGTGGTCCTCGTGCAGGATGAGCAGCCGGTCGAGCGCCTTCGAGAGCACCGGGTTCGCCCGGTAGGGCTCGGCGAGGGTGCCGAAGTTGAGCCGCAGGAAGTTGTCGACGAAGCTCAGCGAGTTGTCCGGGTAGAGGAACGCCTGGCCGATGGACTTCTTGTGCGCGTAGGCGACGATCACCGGCAGCTTCGCCAGCAGTCGGATGATGGAGCGCTCGACCTGCTCGGGGTCGTGCACGTCGAGCTCGCCCTCGTAGTAGGTCGACAGCGCCGAGACCGCCGCCGAGAGCACCGACATCGGGTGCGCGGTCGGCGGCAGCGCGTCGAAGAAGCGGCGCAGGTCCTCGTGCAGCAGCGTGTGGTGCCGGATGCGGTCGTCGAAGTCGGCGAGCTCCGCGGCGCTGGGCAGCTCGCCGTAGATGAGCAGCCACGCCGTCTCGAGGTAGGTGGAGCTCTTGGCCACCTGCTCGATCGGGTAGCCGCGGTAGCGCAGGATGCCGGCATCCCCGTCGATGTAGGTGATGGCACTCTTCGTGGAGGCCGTGTTCACGAAACCCTGGTCGAGGGTGGTCAGACCCGTCGTCTTCATGAGGGTCGCGATGTCAATGCTGTCGCGGCCGTCGGTGCTCTCGAGGATCGGGAACTCCGCCTGGCCGCCGGGGAAGCGCAGGATCGCCTTCTCCGGCTCGGTCGAGTTGTCGCTCACCGTCCCAGCTTATTCGGCGCCGGCATCCCGGAACGCCCCGGGCCGGCGCTGGAAGGCATCAGCGTGCGAGCCGCTCGGCGGCCGCGGCGACCTGCGCGTCGGCGGCGGTGAGCGCGACGCGCACGTGCCGCGAGCCGCTCGCCCCGTAGAAGGAGCCGGGGCCGACAAGGATGCCCAGCTCGGCGAGCGCCGCCACCGTCCTCCAGCAGTCCTCGTCGCGGCTGGCCCAGAGGTACAGGCCCCCCTCGCTCGCGTCGATGCGGAAGCCGGCGCCCTCGAGCGCGGCGCGCAGCACCCGCCGGCGAGCGGCGTAGCGCTCGCGCTGCGCCGCGACGTGCCCGTGGTCGCCGAGCGCGGCGATCATGGCCCGCTGCACCGGGGCGGGCGGGATGAGCCCGGCGTGCTTGCGCACCTCGAGCAGCTCGCCGACGAGCTCGCTGCAGCCGGCGACGATGCCGGCGCGGTAGCCGGCGAGGTTGGACTGCTTGCTGAGCGAGTAGACGGCGAGCACGCCGGAGCGGTCGTCGCCGACGACCCGCGGGTCGAGGATCGAGCAGGCCGGCGAGCCGTCGCCGCTCCAGACCAGCTCGGCGTAGCACTCGTCGCCGGCGATGACGGCGCCGAGCTCGCGGGCGCGGGCGAGCGCGGCCCGCAGCCAGCCGGCGTCGCGCACGGTGCCGTCGGGGTTCGCCGGCGAGTTCACCCAGACCAGCGCCGTGGAGTCCGGCCACTCGGCCGGGTCGTCGGAGGCGAACGCGTCCGCCCCGGCGATCGCGGCGCCGATGGCATAGGTCGGGTAGGCGAGCAGAGGATGCACGACGGTGTCGCCCGCGCGCACGCCGAGCATGAGCGGCAGCATCGCGACGAGCTCCTTGGAGCCGATCGTCGGGATGACGTTCTGCACGCCGAGACCCGTCACGCCCCGGCGGTCGGCGAACCAGGCGACGATCGCCTCACGCAGCGCCGGACTGCCGGCGGTGAGCGGGTAGGCGTGCGCGTCCGTCGCCGCGGCGAGGGCGCCGCGCACGAGCGCGGGCGTCTCGTCGACGGGCGAGCCGATCGACAGGTCGACGATCCCCTCGGGGTGCGCACGGGCACGGGCCGCGTGCGGGCCGAGCGCGTCCCAGGGGTAGCCGGGCAGCGCGAGCGGGGTGCGCGGCATCCGCGAGTCCTCCCGGTTCAGTGCCCGCGCGGGGCGAGGGCGGCCACGAGCGGGCCGTCGAAGGACTGGGCGCCCACCTTGCTCGCCCCGCCCGGCGAGCCCAGCTCGCTGAAGAAGGCGACGTTGTCGACCAGGTAGTCCGACCACTCCTCGGGCAGGTCGTCCTCGTAGAAGATCGCCTCCACCGGGCAGACCGGCTCGCAGGCCCCGCAGTCCACGCACTCGTCGGGCTGGATGTAGAGGCTGCGCTCGCCCTCGTAGATGCAGTCGACCGGGCATTCGTCGATGCAGGCGCGGTCCTTGACGTCGACGCAGGGCTCGGCGATCACATAGGTCACGTGCGGAGGAAACCTTTCGGGTGCTTGCCGACGATTCTAGCCGCCACGGCGGCGCGGGGCGCAGATGCGCTCGGTGGCGGCGATCGGCTCCCAGACGCCGTTCGCACCCGCGAAGCGGTCGCCCTCGACGACCAGCTGGGTGCGGTACTCGGCCAGGGCGGCGCGCTTGCGGTGCAGCACGGCGCTCACGTCGAGCGGCTCGCCCTCCTCGGGCGATCCGGGCCGGCCGGAGCCGATCGCGAGGAACGGCAGCCCGAGCGCGGAGGCCGCCGCGTAGGCGGCGCGGCCGGCGCGCACGTGGTCCGGATGCCCGTAGCCGCCGCCGTCGTCGTAGCCGACGACCCCCTGCGCGCCGACCTCCCGCGCGACGGCGGCGATGTCGTCGACGACGTCGTCGAAGTCGGCGGCGGTGAGGGCGTCCGGGGTGGGGTCGGGCACCGGGGCGGGGCGGCCGTCGGCGCCCCACACCATGCCGGAGTCGGTGTAGCGCCGCCGGGCGCCGCCGAGCCAGTGGTGCTCGGCGACGCCGAGCACGGCGAGGGCGCGGCCGAGCTCTCGCTCGCGCTCGGCGGCGAGGGCGGCCGCGTCCGGCAGCCGCGCGGCGAGGCCGGCGTCGACGATCTCGCCGCGCTCGCCGCGGGTGCAGCTGAGCACGACGGGCCGGGCGCCGGCATCCGCCTGCAGCGCGAGCCAGCCGCCGGTGGCGATCGTCTCGTCGTCGGGGTGGGCGTGCACGAACAGCAGGCGGGCGATCTCCACGGCTGGACAGCCTACGTCGGGAGGTGTAGCGTCGCACCGGCTAAGGCCAGCCTTACCTTTCACCAACAGTCCTGGAACAGCATGCTCGCCACGATCCTCATCGGCCTGCGCGAGGGCCTCGAAGCCGCCCTCGTCGTCGGCATCCTCATCGCCTACGTGCGCAAGATCGGCCGCCGCGACGTGCTGCCGCGGCTGTGGCTGGGCATCGGCGTGGCGATCCTGCTCTCGCTCGGCCTCGGCGCGCTGCTGACGTTCGGCCCCTACGGCCTGTCGTTCCAGGCGCAGGAGGTCATCGGCGGCGGCCTCTCGATCGTCGCCGTCGGCATGGTCACCTGGATGGTGTTCTGGATGGCACGGCACTCCCGCCGGCTCTCCCGCGAGCTCGCGGCGGAGGCGGACGCCGCGATCGCCTCCTCCGGCCGGGCGATCGTGCTCCTCGGCCTGGTCTCGGTCGGCCGCGAGGGACTGGAGACCGCGCTGTTCGTCTGGGCGAGCGCGAGCTCCGGCGGCAGCCCCGCGCTCGGCTTCCTCACCGCGGTCCTCGGCATCCTGATCGCCTGCGCGCTCGCCTGGGCGATCTTCCACGGCGTCGTGCGCATCTCGCTGACGCGGTTCTTCCGCTGGAGCGGCTACCTGCTCGTGCTCGTCGCCGCCGGCGTGCTCGCCTACGGGCTCGGCGAGCTGCAGGAGGCATCCGTGCTGCCCGGCTGGGGGCACTTCGCCTACAACATCGCCGGCCTGGTGCCGCCGACCAGCTGGTACGGCTCGCTGCTCGCCGGCATCTTCAGCTTCACGGCCGAGCCCACCTGGCTGCAGCTGGCCGCCTGGGCGGTCTACCTCGTGGCGGTGACCGTGCTGTTCACCCGGGCGAGCCGCGGACGCAAGACGGATGTCGCGCCCGCCGCCGTCGAGGCGACGACCGTCTGACCCCATCACCTCCCCCACCGCCGAGCCACCGCACCGAACCCACAGCACCGAAGGAACCCCATGTCCAGAACCGTCCTGCTCGCCGGCGTCGCCGCCGCGGCCACCACGCTCACGCTCAGCGGCTGCGTGGCGAACAACCCCGAGGCGTCCGCCTCCGGCAGCGCCGCCGCGCTCACGGTCGCGATCGACGACGACAGCTGCCAGGTCTCGGCCGCGACCGCGACCGCCGGCACCCTGACGTTCTCGATCACGAACTCGGGCACCGACGTCAACGAGTTCGAGATCCTCGCCGATGACCAGCTGCGCATCGTCGGCGAGAAGGAGAACATCGCGCCGAACCAGAGCGTCGACTACACGGTCGCCCTGAACGCCGGCAGCTATTACACGGCCTGCAAGTTCCAGCAGGTGGGCGACCCGGTCGGGCTCGCGGAGTTCACCATCACCGGCGAGGCGCAGGCCGTGGACGCCGACACCCAGGAGCTGGCCGATGCGGCCGCCACCAACTACGTCGGCTACATCAAGGACCAGATCGGCCAGCTGCTGCCGGCCGTGCAGGAGCTCGTGGCCGCCTACGAGTCCGGCGACGACGACACCGCGCGCTCGCTGTTCGCCTCGACGCGCGTGTTCTACGAGCGCATCGAGCCGACCGCCGAGTCCTTCGGCGACCTCGACCCGGAGATCGACTACCGCGAGGTCGACGCCGTCGCCGAGGGCCTGGACTGGACCGGCTTCCACCGCATCGAGAAGGACCTCTGGGTGCCCGACGAGGACGCCCTGAACTCCGACGGCACGAGCGCCTGGTTGGACTGGGAGCCCTCGACGGACGCCGAGCGCGTGCAGTTCGGCGACCAGCTGATCGCGAACGTCGAGGAGCTGCAGTCCCTCGTGACGGCGAGCGACTTCACGGTCTCGCTCTCCGACATCTCCAACGGCGCGATCGGCCTGCTCGACGAGGTCGCCACGAGCAAGATCAGCGGCGAGGAGGACTGGTGGTCGCACACCGACCTCAGCGACTTCGAGGCGAACGTGCAGGGCGCCGAGGTGGCCTACGGCTACGTGCGCGACATCGCCGCCGCCGCGGGCGACGAGGGCGCGAGCCTCGTGGACCAGATCGACAGCGAGTTCGACACCCTCGACGCGCTGCTCGCACAGTACGGCTCCATCGAGGACGGCTTCGTGAGCTACGACACGCTGAGCGACGCGCAGAAGAAGGAGCTGAGCGACCAGGTCAACGCGCTCTCGGAGCCGCTCTCGAAGCTCACCGAGACCGTGCTCGGCTGAGCGCCGACGCCGAGCGGCCCAGGGATCGGCTCTAGCATGAGTGCTCGATGCCTGCCGTGAGCGCGCGATGAGCGACGAGCCCCGCCCGGAGCCCCCTCTGCCGGATCCCGAGCCGGGGACGGCCGAGGGGGCTCCGGCCTCGCCGAGCGCGGAGCACGGCGCGGCGCCGGCCGCGACGACACCGGGTGGCGCGGAGCCGGGCCCGACGGCGGTCTCCCGCCGCGGGCTGTTCGGCCTGATCGGTGCCGGGGCCGCCGGCCTCGCCGTCGGCGGCGCCGGCGGGGCGGGCATCGCCGCCGCGGTCGCGGCCGGCGGCTCGGCCGGCAGCGTGTATCCCTTCTACGGCGAGCACCAGGCCGGCATCGTCACCCCGGCCCAGGACCGGCTGCACTTCGCCGCCTTCGACATGGCCTCGGGCACCGACCGCGACGACCTGATCTCGCTGCTCACCGACTGGAGCGAGGCCGCGGCCCGGATGACGCAGGGCCTCGAGGTGGGCGAGGGCGCCGAGGGCGCCGACTACGCGCCGCCGGACGACACCGGCGAGGCCGTCGGGCTCGCCGCATCCGGCCTCACCATCACGTTCGGCCTCGGCCCGACACTGTTCACCGACGACGACGGCACCGACCGCTTCGGCATCGCCGACCGCATCCCGGCCGAGCTCGCCCCGCTGCCGCGCTTCTCCGGCGACGCGCTCGAGACGGCGATGACCGGCGGCGACCTGTGCGTGCAGGCCTGCGCCGACGACCCGCAGGTGGCGGTGCACGCCGTGCGCAACCTCAGCCGCATCGCCTTCGGCCGCGCCGTCATCCGCTGGTCGCAGCTCGGCTTCGGCCGCACCTCGTCCACGTCGAGGAGCCAGACGACGCCGCGCAACCTGTTCGGCTTCAAGGACGGCACGCTCAACCTCAAGGCCGAGGACACCGCCGACATCGCCGAGCAGGTGTGGATCGACGACGACAGCTGGATGGCCGGCGGCAGCTACCTCGTCGCACGCCGCATCCGGATGAGCATCGAGGTCTGGGACCGCCAGCAGCTGCTCGATCAGGAGCAGACGATCGGCCGCGACAAGCGGGAGGGAGCGCCGCTCTCCGGCGGCACCGAGTTCACGGCGCCGGATTTAGAGGCGACGGATGCCGCGGGCGATCCGGCCATCCCGGCGCTCTCGCACGTGCGGCTCGCCCACCCGGACAACAACGGCGGTGCCGCGCTGCTGCGTCGCGGCTACAACTTCGTCGACGGCAACGACACGCTCGGCCGGCTCGAGGCGGGGCTGTTCTTCATCTCGTTCCAGCGCTCGCCCGAGCAGTTCATCACCGTGCAGCGGTCCCTGGCCAGGGACAGCCTCAACGAGTACATCCAGCACGTCGGCTCGGCGGTGTTCGCGATCCCGCCGGGGGCAGCGTCCGGCTCCTTCGTCGGCGCCGGTCTGTTCGCCTGAGCCGGCCCGACAGCCTGAGCCGCTCCCGCCGAGCGCCCGCTCAGCCCTGCTTCTTGAGCCGGGCCGCGGCGCGGGCGCGCTGGGTCTGGTCCAGCTCGACCTTGCGGATCCGCACGGCCTCCGGGGTGACCTCGACGCACTCGTCCTCGCGGGCGAACTCGAGGCACTCCTCGAGGGTGAGGGTGCGCGGCACGTCGAGCTTCTCGAACGTGTCCGCCGTGGAGGAGCGCATGTTCGTCAGCTGCTTCTCCTTGGTGATGTTGACGTCCATGTCGTCCGCCCGGGCGTTCTCGCCGACGACCATGCCCTCGTAGACCTCGTCGCCGGGCCGCACGAAGAAGCTCATCCGCTCCTGCAGCGCGATCATCGCGAACGGGGTCGCGACGCCCGCCCGGTCGGCGACGATCGAGCCGCTCACCCGGGTGGTGATCGCCCCGGCCCAGGGCTCGTAGCCGTGCGCGATCGCGTTCGCGATGCCGGTGCCGCGCGTGATCGTCAGGAACTCGGTGCGGAAGCCGATGAGGCCGCGGCTGGGCACGATGAACTCCATGCGCACCCAGCCGGTGCCGTGGTTGGCCATGTTCTCCATGCGGCCCTTGCGCGCGGCGAGCAGCTGGGTGACGGCGCCGAGGTGCTCCTCGGGCACGTCGAGGGTGAGGTGCTCGAAGGGCTCGTGGGTCTTGCCGTCCACCTGGCGGGTGACCACCTGGGGCTTGCCGACGGTGAGCTCGAAGCCCTCGCGACGCATGTTCTCCACGAGGATGGCGAGGGCCAGCTCGCCGCGGCCCTGCACCTCCCAGGCATCCGGCCGGCCGATGTCGAGCACCCGCACCGAGACGTTGCCGATGAGCTCGCGGTCGAGCCGGTCCTTGACCATGCGCGCGGTGAGCTTATGGCCCTTCACCTTGCCGACGAGCGGGCTCGTGTTGGTGCCGATCGTCATCGAGATCGCCGGCTCGTCGACCGTGATGGCCGGCAGCGGCCGGACGTCCTCGGGATCGGCGATCGTCTCGCCGATCGTGATCTCCTCGATGCCCGCGATCGCCACGATGTCCCCGGCGCGCGCGCTCTCGGCCGGCACCCGGTCGAGCGCCTTCGTCACGAGCAGCTCGGTGATGCGCACGCTGCTGTGCGAGCCGTCGTGGCGCACCCAGGCGACGGTCTGGCCCTTGCGGATCTCGCCCTGGAACACGCGCAGCAGCGCGATCCGGCCGAGGAACGGGCTGGAGTCGAGGTTCGTCACCCAGGCCTGCAGCGGGTGCTCGTCGTCGTAGCCCGGCGCCGGGATGTGTGCCAGGATCGCGCCGAACAGCGGCTCGAGGTCGTCGTTGTCGGGCAGGGTGCCGTTCTCCGGCTTCGTCAGCGACGCCGCGCCCGCCCGCCCGGAGGCGTAGACGACGGGCAC
This sequence comes from Microbacteriaceae bacterium, assembly GCA_047605685.1. Taxonomy (GTDB): domain Bacteria; phylum Actinomycetota; class Actinomycetes; order Actinomycetales; family Microbacteriaceae; genus JAUASV01. The sequence continues at coordinate 197 of JASGFF010000020.1, read as the reverse complement.
GTCGAGCACCTGGTCGAGGTCGAGATCGGGCACGTCGTCGGCGAGGTCGGCTGCCAGGCCGAGCAGCAGGTCCTGGCTCTCGCCGACCACCTCGTCGATGCGGGCGTCCGGCCGGTCGGTCTTGTTGACGAGCAGCACCACCGGCAGCTTCGCCTCAAGCGCCTTGCGCAGCACGAAACGGGTCTGCGGCAGCGGGC
>JASGFF010000019.1:0-39256 GCA_047605685.1 Microbacteriaceae bacterium | reverse complement strand
TTCCCCCAGCAGTGTGCTGGATTCCACGTGTCCAAGATCAAGGGTCAGGGCCCCATGATCAACGCCAGGAATGAGGCTGCGAACCGGGCACGCAATCGAGGTGAATATGTCCCCAGTGCCGCCGAAGTGATGCTCAAGGCACAGGAAGATCACGATGCGGATCCCGACCGGTTCACGCATGGCAAGAAGTGGCTGAAGAGGTTCAACTCGCTGGTTCAGGAACGTCACGGTCTGAACCGGTCGACTGACTCCGTCGACTCCTGTCTCGCGGTGCCGGCATTGGCCGCGCCCTCCCTGCCCTGACCACTACGAGGCGGGGTTCTTGGAGCGCGAATGTCAGTACGGTACCGGCATGGGGGTAGCTGCATGAGCTGTCGGCGCGATCTGCGGGAGCTGGCGGCATCCCGCGACGCCGTGGTGACCGTCGCCGAGGCGGAGGAAGCGGACGTGCCCGCTGTCGAGGTACGGAAGCTTGCCTCTCGTGGTGCGCTCCGGGGGGCAGGGTGTCTACACGCACCGAGGCGTGCCGACGACCTTGTTCGCCGAGCCGACGATTGCCGTGGCTCTTGCCGGGGAAGGCGCGTTCCTGCACCGCGAATCTGTGCTCGATCTGCTCGGGCTCGGACAGTTCAATCCGCCGAAGGTGCGTGGGGGCACGCGTTGCCGTGTGCGGCGCACACTGCCGGAGCGGATGGAGCTGGAGAACCGGTCTGACGTGCTCGATGAGGATCTCACTCGCCACGAGGGTGTCCGGGCTACGACCGTTCGGCGGGCGCTGCAGGACATGCGGGATCGGATGTTGCCCGATCGATGGCAGGCCTTCGTCGTTCAAGCACTGCGACGAGAGCCGATCGGAGAGCAGGACATCGACACGCGCAGAGGGGCTCATTCGGAAGCTGTTGACCAGCGCGAGAAGAACGAGTGACCAGGAGTGGATAAAACCACACATAGTTGAGCGGCCTGTGCATGGATTGTATCCATGAAGGAGCTCGACGATTCGCTTCCGTCGACGTTCACGACGGAGACCTCACGGGCGCACGGTGTGCATCCGCGAGATCTGTATGCCTGGCGAGACGGCGGGCAGATCATCGAACTCTCGCTCGGGGTCTTCCATCGAGCAGACGCACCCCCGCGTCGTACCCCGACATGATCGCCGTGGCGCACCGCGCTCCTCGCGCGGTCGTGTGCTGTATCTCGGCGAGAGCGATTCACGACCTGACGGACGAGCCGTCGGCGTCGGTGCAGATTGCTGTGCCCAAGCGGTCGCATACGCCGGTGATCGCTTACCCGCCAGTGACGGTGTTTCGCTTCGAGGAGGGCACGTTCGAACTCGGCTTGACCGCGTTCGAGGCAGGGGCAGAGGAGCCGGTCCGTATCTACGATGCGGCGAGGACTGTGGTGGATCTCATGAGATTTCGAGGACGCCTTGGCGAACCGATCGCGCACGCCGCGCTTCACCGGTACCTGGCAGCACCGAACTCGAAGCCGGCACTGCTTCTGGAGTACGCGGAGGCGCTGGGGACGTTTGGGCCGATGCGCGCTGCGCTCGATGTTGCGAGTGCCCGATGAGTCGGCCCACGCGAGAGGGCGCCGCAGGGCGCGCATACCTCGACTTGCAGAACCAAGCACGCTGTCCGAGCTGACAGAATCCGCGACAGGTAGGCCGGACCTGTAACGGTTTCTGTTGGACCTGGCCGCAGCCGATCTGGTGGCCCGACGGTCAGGCCCGTGTGACGACCCGGGCGAGGGCTGCGACGGCGGCGTTCACGCCCTTGAGTCTCCCGTTCGTGCGCATCGCCCCCGCGAGCAGGTGGAGTGCGTCGAGGGTGGGACTTTCGGGTGAGGGGGCGCGGTAGGGGTCCTCGCGGTCGCGCCAGCCGAGGTCGAAGAGGAGTTCGCTGATGCTTTCTTCCCACAGTTCAGCGGGTGTCTCGTTCGCGACGACGGTGAGTGCCATCCATCCGGCGTGTCGCTCTGCGGGGGTTGTGCCGAGCGGGAGTCGGCCGGTGATGTGCCGGAGGATCGCTTGCGGGTCGTCTCGGCGTTTTGCGATGGCCTGCGTGGGAGCGATGCGGCCCTTGCGCACCGCCACGAGTCCCAGTGCTCGCGCCGTGGCGCGGAGCTCGGCGACGGGCCAGGTGAGGTCTTCGCGGTTGGCCTTGCCGATCCACCATTCGGTGATGCCCGTACGGTGGGCGATCTGCTCGACAGCAGTGGGCTTCAGATACCCGGCGCCGGTGAGCGCCATGCCGTCCCCGACGACGTCGAGGAGCACGCGGAACGGCTCGGTGAGGTCGGCGGCCTCGTCGGCGCCGACCTCCCTCACACCGGAAGCGGACGGATGCGCAAGCGCGTTGCGCAGGCCGCGTGCGCCGCGGTTGCGTGCCAGTTCGAGCAGCGACGCGAGTTCCTCGACGACAGGGATCGGCTCCGCGGTGACGGAGGTGATGAGCGCGTTCGTCTCATCGATGTCGAACGCGTCGGGATGCCAGCCGTCGGGCAGCCACGCGCGCCCTTCCGTCGTGCTCTCGAAGACTTCGGGGCGGAGCGCGTCGTCGTAGTCGCTGCGCACCCAGTCGGCGAGCTCGGCGTACCCCCAGACACCGCCGCAGTCCTCCGGCGGGCAGGCGAGCTTCCCGCCGACGCACACCGGAGCCGGAGGAGGGCCGTCGAGCACCTTCTCGACGCGCAGCACGTGCTCCCAGCCGTCGCCGAAGTCGTAGTCGTACCAGAGCCGGTCGCCCTCGTCGGACAGGATCTGGTCGAGACGCACGTCGTCTTCGAGCATTCCCTCGTCGCCCTCGTCGAGGTCGAATTGCGTGAGGAACTCGGGAGCGTTCCGGTCGTTGCTTGTGCGGAAGCGGTGCAGGTGACTGTCGGTCCATCCCATCGCTGCCTGGATCACCTCGTGCAACCGGGGAAGGAGGATGTCGCCGGGAACATCGATGCGTCGCCACACCGGCGGCTTCGTGCGCTGGAGGTCGATGCGGATGCGGAAACCGCGCACGGTTGTCGGGACGGGGAGGAGTTCCGGCTCGGGCCGGCGCCAGAGATCATCCAGGTCGTCGGTGTCAGAGCGCAGCGCAGCGATGAACTTCTGGAGATCCGGTGCCTCGAACTTCTCGGATGCCATCGTCCTTCTTCCGACGCGCGCGCATCGCTCCGGGATGCACCATCGCGAACCATTCTCGCGGAGCTGGCGAGTGTCCGCCGAACTGCTGGGCAGGGAGACCTGTCGACCGGTGCGCGCATCGCGCCCCGCCAGGCGGGAGCCGGCGCGATAGAATGAAGCCATTCCTGATCGCCGGAGGTGAGCATATGAAGCGCAAGAACGTCACACACGAGGCGCTTCGTCGTGCCGCCATGCGCTCCACGCGCGCATCGGCGGCGTTGGAGAACAGGTCGGTGCCGGTCGGTGTCACTCGCTCTGAGCGGGTCGAGCGTTTCCTCGCCGTGCGCAAGCAGCGCGTTTGACGGGTGTCGAGCCCGGCTACGGCGAAACGCCGTTGGAGCCGGAGGAAGCAGACGCCCTCACCCCGCAGGCTCGTGAGATCTTCGGAGATGAGCCGAAGAAGATCGAACTCTACGAGGCTGAGCAAGCGATCAACGATGAAGTCAGCATTGCGTTGCTCGATGACATCGCCGACGGGCGCCTCGTGCTTACCGACATCCTCATGGACACGTTCCTCCGTGACCTGCACCAGAAGCTCTACGGAGATCTGTGGACGTGGGCAGGCCGGTACCGAACGCGCGAACTCAACATCGGCGTCGAACCTGAGCACATCGCCGTCGAACTTCGCGGATCGCTCGACAACATCCGGTACCGGTGGGAGCACACCGACGACTGGACAGCACGGGAACTCGGCATCGCGGCGCACGCAGAGACTGTTCGCATCCACGGCTTCGTCGACGGGAACGGGCGAGCGACGCGCCTGTTCGCCGACCTCGTCTTCCTCGCCGCACAAGATGCGGAGGCGATCGCAGAGACGTACGACTGGGACGTCGACAAGTGCCGATACATCGCCTTGCTGCGCGAGTACGACCTCACCAGAGACCCGAAACCGCTTGCCGCGTTCGCCCCCGTCCAGCGGCTCGACGACATCGAGGACCGGTGACCAGAAACCCTCCCGAGTGGCACAAATCAGCACGAATCACCGCGTGGCTGTCGGTAGCCCACGGTAGACTCAAGCCCATGAGATCCCTGAAATTACGGGGAACTCTACCGATTCGGGGCTTCGCTCGGACGGGCCAGGTGGCTCTCAGTTGTTCTTGGTTCGAGTCCAGGCGCCCCGCGCCGGCACAGGCATCTCGGCTCTCGGGCGACGAGATCTTCGTAGCTGAACTCGGGGTTCTTCGGGGGCCGCTGTCCCTACCAGGCGCTCCAGCCTCCGTCGACGTGAAGGACGGCCCCGGTCACATATGCCGCGGCATCGGATGCCAGGAATACGAGCGGCCCGTCCAGATCACGCTCTGCGTCGCCGAGTCGGCCGAGCATCGTGCGCCGTGTGATCGACTCCAGTCGGCCGGGATCATCGGCCAGTGGCGCGGTCATCCGCGTCGGGAAGAAAGCCCCCGGCGCGAGGCAGTTCACCGTGATGCCGTGTGGAGCCCACTCGCTCGCGAGGCTCCGCGTCAGGTTCGCGACTCCGGCCTTCGAGGCGTAGTACGACGACTCCGGCAGGGGACCCGCAATGCCCGCGTACTGGGTCGACACCGTCACGAACCGTCCCCAGCCGGCACCAGACGCGATCAGGCGGCGCGCGACGACACGCGTGGTCAGCCATGTGCCGGTGAGGTTCACATCGACCACGCGGCGCCAGGCCCCGGGGGTGCTCTCCACCGCGGCCTCCCGCAGCATGACCCCGGCTGCGCTCACGACGATATCGACGCCGCCGCCGAGGCCGTGCTCGGCGAGATCGATGGCGGACTCCAGCTCCTCTTCGACCGTGACATCCGCATGCACCGACTCCGAACGCACTCCGATCGCGCGTACCGCGGCGGAGGTCTCCGCGAGTCGTTCGGCCTCCTGAGGCCGGTCGAGCACGGCGACATCCGCGCCCGCACGTGCTAGCGAGAGCGCGAAATGCTGGCCGAGACCCCCCGCCGACGCACCCGTCACGAGCGCGCGCCGGCCCGAGAGATCCCAGAGGTCGCTCATGCGATGGCGGTCGTGCGCCGCGTGATCCCCACCGGCATCGTCGCGCGCAGGGCGTACGACACGGGGCAGCGCTCATCCGCAGTCTGGATGGCGCTCTCGAGAGCACCGGCCGAACTCGAGGAGCCGGCGATGTGGATCTCGAGGTCCGCGCCGATGAGCCGCGAGAGGCCGTCGACCCGGCCGAGTGTGAGCGCCGCCGACACGGTCACGGACTGGTGGTCGATCTCGAGCGAATCGAGAACCGCGACGAGCGACATGGCGAAGCATCCGGCGTGCGCCGACGCGATGAGCTCCTCGGGGCTGGTGTGCCCCTCGGGCTCGCCCGTGCGGGTGGCGAACGTGATCTCGGCGCCGGCCATCACACCGCTCGGCACGTCGACGACGCCGGCGCCCGAGGTGATCGGACCGGTCCAGGTGACCTCGGCCGTGCGGGTCACCCGGAAGGTGATGCGGGGGGTGTCGGTCATGCGTTCTTCCTCTCTCGTGGGTTTCGTCGTGCCGGTCAGCCCCGGCCGCCCGGCACGAGCGGCAGATTGCGGTAGCCCGAGCCCAGCAGGTCGCCGCCGTAGCCCTCACCGACGTACGGCGAACGCAGTGGCGGGCCGTTCCATCCGTCCACGTCCACGAGACCGATGAGCGACCCTGCGCCTCGGCCCTCGAACGTCGCCTCGAGTGTCGTGCGCGGCGCGAAGGCGTCACCGACGACATGCACGGGCGTGCCGGGCAGGGCGGCCGTGAGCGCGCGGCCGAGCTCGTCGTTCGCGATCTGCGGCGCCACGATCACGACGTCGGCGACGTCCTCGATGAGCGTGCGCTCGCCGTTGAGCGTGTCGGCGAGCACGACGCCCACGCCGGGCTCGAACGAGACGAGCCGACGCATCGTCTGGATCGTGACCTCCGCGCGAGACAGGCGCTCGAAGAGGGAGTGCTTTGTGTAGGTGTCGATGTTGCCCGCGGGGGTCTGGTTCTGGGTCACGAAGCGAACGCGGTGGCCGGTCTCGCTCAGGTGCGCCACCAGCCCGGCCGCAGGCCAGAACCCCTCTTCGTCATGGACGAGCACCGAGCGACCCAGGCCGTCGGAGTTTTCCGCCGCCTCCCAGCTCGTGTGGGCGGCGGGGACCGTGTCGTGCGGCGCGCAGCGGGAGCCGGTCGCCACGACGACCTCGTCCCATCCGCCCGTCACCACGTCGGCGACGCCGATCTCGGTGCCCAGGCGCACCTCGACTCCCTCGGCCGCGACGATCTGCCGCAGCTCGTCCGTGAGCAGCCCGAACCGTTCGCGTCCGCGCTGCGCGCGGATGAGGTTCACCTGCCCGCCGAGTCGGTCCGAGCGTTCGGCGAGGGTCACACGGTGTCCGCGGCGGGCAGCCGTCGCCGCTGCCTCGAGCCCCGCCGGACCGCCGCCGACAACGAGCACTCGTCGGCTCTCGGGCGCCGGCGGCACACGCGACCACTCCCGCTCCAACCCGACCTCGGGGTTGACGACGCACCGGATCGGCAGCGTCTTCTCCAACCGTGCGACGCAGCCCTGGTTGCACGCTATGCACGAGCGTGCACGGTGGCCGGCGGCGCCCTTGCGAGCGATATCCGGATCGGCGATGTGCGGGCGTGCCATGCCGATGAGGTCGGCGTGGCCGTCGGCGAGGACCCTCTCGGCGACGTCCACGTCGTCCATGCGGCAGACCGCGAGGACGGGCACCTCGGGGAATGCCGCCTTGAACGCGGCGGGGAACCCGACGAAGGGGGTCGTGCCGAACGACATGTCGGCCATCTGGGTCGAGATGGAGAACTCCCCCGAGTAGGCGGAGTGGCTCACGTGCAGGAAGGCGAGCGGATACTCGGCGAGCAGCATCCCGCAGATCTCGATCATCGCCTCGACGTCCAGCCCGCCGGGCAGCATCTCGTCCGCGCTGATGCGGATGCCGACGGGCGCGGAGCCCGCGGCCTCGTAGACCGCGTCGAGCACGTCACGTGCCAGTCGCATCCGGTTGTTCAACGACCCGCCGTACTCGTCCGTGCGGGCGTTCGTCGCCGGCGAGAGGAACTGCTGGATGAGGTGGCCGTGCCCGAGGTGCACCTCGAGCCCGTCGAAGCCCGACTCGACGAGCATGGCCGCCAGGTCGCGGAACCCCTCGATCGCGAGTGTGATCTCGGCCTTGGTCATGACGTGCGGGATGCCGATGCCCGCCGTCCACTGGATCGCGGACGCCCCCCAGCTGCCGGTGAACTCGCTGCCGTCGTGGCGCCCCGTGTGCATGATCTGGCCGATGAGCTTCGCGCCCTCGGAGTGCACCGCCTCGGCCAGTCGCGCGAACCGTGCCCGTGAGTCGATGTGGAACCCGCCGACCCCGAAGCGGCGCAGCGCGGACGGGTGGATGCGCAGGCCCTCCGTGATGATGAGCCCCGCGCCGCCGCGTGCCCGGGCGCGCTGGTAGTCGATGTAGCGATCGGTGACGAGGTTGTGCTCGGCGAAGTTGGTGGTGTGGGGAGCGACGTACAGGCGGTTGCGGAGCTCGACGTCGCCGAGCCGGAACGGCTCGTAGAGTCTGGTGGGCGGGGTGGACGTCTGCCCGGCGCCGGCGCCCTGATCGATGACCATCATCCTCGTTCCCTCCGCGTCTGCCGCTGCCCGCCGAGACTCACCGTGCCAAAGCACACGGGCGCCGGCCACGGGCGCCCGGCGCCCCGTCGCGCATCGTCAAAGGCGCGTCGGCGAGAGGCAAGAGGCTGCGCGCGCGCCACCGTCATGCTGGATCGGCCGGGCGGTGCGATGGGCGCATCCCGGCCGGGAGGGGCAGGGGATGGCAGCGCAAGCGGAGGGCCGTCGGATCGCGTTCGGCACCGACCTCATCACGTTCTACAACCTCGGTTACTGGGGCCTGCCGCCGATGCCGTACACCGACTGGATCGCCGCGTTCAAGCAGCGCCCGCGCTACTACTTCGAAGCGATGCTCGACCGTTGCGTCGAGGTCGGCCTCGACGGAATCGAGATCGCACCCGACCCGGGCGGGTGGGACACGATGCTCGAGGCCTTCGGCGGGATCGCCGGCGTCAAGGCCGCGCTCGACTCGCGCGGGCTCGCGGTGGGCTCGAGCTACAGCGGCAGCGCCGAGTGGATCGTACCCGCGCTGGAGGACCCCGAGTATGCGGTGGTCGCCGACGCCCACTACCGCGCGCACGCTCGGTTCCTCGCCGAGCTGGAATGCCCCACGATCGTCACCGGCAACGTCGCGCGCGAGTACTTCAGCGACGACGTCGACGGGCCGGTTCCGACCGAGGCCTTCGAACGCGTCGCGGAGCAGCTCGACCGCCTGGGCTCGGTCACCTCGCCGCTCGGAGTGCGCATCGCGGTGCACACCGACGCGTATTCGATCTGCGCGCGCCGAGAGGATGTCGCGACGCTCATGTCGCTCACCGACGCGGTCTCGGTGGGGCTGTGCCCCGACGCGGGCCACATCACCCTCGACGGCGGAGACGCCGCCGCGGTGCTGCGCGATCAGGTCGCGCGCGTGCCGGTCATGCACTGGAAGGACTGCGCGAGCCCGCTGCATCCGAGCACGCTGAGCGGGCCGAAGATGCACCAGCATGAGACGATGCTGACCCGCTTCCGCGTGCTCGGTGCGCCGGACGGACTCGTCGACTGGTACGACTGGCAGCGAACGCTCCGGGCGGCCGGGTGGAGCGGCTGGGCGATGGCCGAGATCGACATGGCGGCCGACCCCGTTGGAGACATCCGCTCCGCACTGGTCTACTACTCGGCTGAGCTCGCCCCGATCTACACATGACGCGCCCGACCGAGCGCCCCGTCACCGGCCCGCTGGCCGAGTTCACCGCCCGCCTGCGCATCGAGGACGTCCCTGAGACGGATCGGCGCGCGCTCGATCGGCTGCTGCTCGACGGCTTCGCCAACCTCGTCGCCGGAGCCCGCAACGAACCTGCCCGTATCCAGCACGAGCTCGTCGCCGAGGCAGAGGGGCGCTCCGAGGCGACCGTCGTGGCGACGGGTCTCGGCACGTCGATCCCCTCCGCTGCGATGCTCAACGTCCTGCACGCGAACATGCTCGACTTCGACGACACCTATCGCACCTTCGCGCACCCCGGCGCGATGAGCATCGGGCCCGCGCTCGCGTGCGCCGAGGCGCGGGCCGAGTCCGGCGCGACGACGCTCGCGGCGATCGTGGCGGGCTACGAGACGCAGCTGCGCATCATCGAGGGCGGGATGCCGACCCCCGAGCGCCGCCGCACGATCTGGGGTTTCGGCGTCTGGCAGAGCGTCGGAGCGGTCGCGGCCTCTGCGCGGGCGCTCGGTCTCGACGTCGAGCGCACCCGCCACGCGTTCGGTGTGGGCCTGTTCAACGCGCCGGTCCCGAACATCCCGAAGATGGGCCTCGGAGACGCCCCGAGCGCGTGGAGCAAGAACAACTACGCCTGGGCCGCCGCGGGCGCGGTGACCGGCTCGCTGCTGGCCGAGCGCGGCTATCGCGGCAACCCGGACATCTTCGACGGCGAGGGCGCCTTCTACCTGATGGCGGGCTCCGACCGGTTCGATCCCGACACCGTCCTCGACGGGCTCGGCGAGCAATACCGCTTTGCGCGCACGAGCCTCAAGCCCTACGCCGCATGCCGATGGGCCCACGGTGCCCTCGACGCGCTCGGCGCTCTGCGCACACGGCTCGGGGATGCCGTCGCCGACGCGGCCCGCGTCGAGGTCGCGCTGTTCCGCGACGGTGCGGTGGGCCTGCGGGGTCGTCATCCCCGAGGTATTCTCGAAGCACAGTTCAGCATGGCGCACCTGGCCGCACTGGAGCTGCTCGGCCGTTCGCCGTGCCACGGCATGCGGGAGGAGGACTTCGTCTGCCCCGAGGTGGTGGCGTTCGCCGATCGTGTCGAGCTCGTTCACGACCCTGCGCTCGACACGCCGTTCGAGGCGGGTCGCCTGCCCGCTCGCGTCACCGCGTTCGACGCAGCCGGCTCCACGCTCGCCGCGGCCGAGACGGCGGATGCCTGGGGCTCGGCGGAGTGGCCGATGTCGGACGAGGAGGCGTGGCGCAAGTTCTTGGGTCTCGTCGAGCCGGAGTGGGGGCGAGCGGGCGCTCAGCGGCTCGCCGACGGCGTGCTCGGGCTCAGCGCCGTCACCGACGTGCGCGCGTGGCTGCGCGAACTGGTCGCGGCATCTCGCGGCACCGCGAAGTGCGTGAATTAACAGCGTCGTAACGCGGTGGGAACGCCCGTCGCCCCTTGCGGGCGCACAATCGGTTACACGAGTAACCTCTGGCTCGCACACGCAGGGGCACCGCGCTCATCCTTGACCCCCACCCTTCGAGGAACGAGATGTCCGCCACGATCGCCGCGCCGCCACGTCCACCCGCCCACCCCGGTCGCCCCGTGCGACGCAGCTTCGACGCGATGATCGTCGACCGGCTCGTGCCCGGCGAATGGCGCTACCCCGAACCCAGTGGGGACGACTACCTCGAGTGGCCGTACCTCGTGACCTACGCCGAGCACGGCAGCATCGAGGTCGAGATCGACGGCGCCGTCTCGCGCCTCGGCACCGGCCAGGTGGCGCTCGTGTGCAACCGCGCGCGTCTCATCATGAGATGCACGGCTGAGAGCTCCGCGATCCTGCTATGCCTTCCCCGGAGCACCGTCGAACCGTACCGGCAGACGTTCGCGGCGGCCGCCGAGCACGTGTGGAACACCGAGTTCGGCGGCAGCACGGCCTCGATCATCGGCCACATCCTTCGCGGGCTGCATGCGCAGATGGATGCCTTCGCTCCCCGCACACCCGGACGCTTCGCACAGCATCTCGTCGGCTTCCTCGCCGTCATGTGCGCCGAGACCTCGGTCCGCCGGCCCGCCGCCGGGCGCCCGGATGATGTGCTCGAGAAAGCCAAGCGGCACATCGAGGAGCACCTGGGGCAGGCGGACCTGACTCCTGAGACGATCGCCGCCGACCTGTTCGTCTCCACCCGGACGCTGCACCGCGTGTTCGAGAACGACGGTTACACGGTCGCCGGCTGGGTGCGACACCGTCGTCTGGAGAACTGCAGGCTCGACCTGGAGGATGCCGCGCATGACGGCATTGGTGTCTCGCAGATCGGCACGAAGTGGGGGCTGTGGGATGCGGCCCACTTCAGCCGACTGTTCAAAGCGGCCTACGGGCTTCCGCCACGGCGGTATCGCGCCGTCCGCGGCGGACCGCTGCCCGCAGCCGCCGCATCGGTGCCCGTCGACGTGCGTGTGACCGCGTGAGGGCGGCGACGGGGCCCGCGCTCCCCGCGCGGGCCGGTGACGCCGCGCGCCTGCACGACGTGCTTGCGACCGCCCTCGAGGCGTCGAAGGCGGTCGGGGCGCAGCTCGCGCTCGCGACACCCGGCGGAGTCGTCACGGCGACCGGCGGCATCCGGTCGATCGCCACGCGTGAGCCGATGACCGAGGACACCGTCATGCAGGTCGGTTCGTTCGCGAAGGTCTTCACCGCGACGCTCGTGCACCAGCTCGTCGACGATGGGCTCGTCGACCTGCGCGCGCCGATCGGCGAGTATCTGGGCGAGGAGAGCCCGGATGTCGGTGACCGGGTGACGCTCGAGCAGGTGCTTTCGATGTCGAGCGGCCTGGACTTCGGCTTCTACCCCGACCACGGCCTCGATGCGCACGCCGTGCACAACCACGTCGCCACGCTACGGCGCGCTCCCGTCATGTTCCCGCCCGGAGCGCGCTTCGCGTATTCCGGCGCGGGCATCGTGCTCGCCGCACGTGTCGCGGAGCGGATGCGTGGGCAGAGCTGGGACGACCTCGTGCGCGAGCGCATCATCGGGCCGGCGGGCCTCGTGCACACCGAGACCGATCCGTTGCGGTTTCCCTTCCATCCGTTCGCACCCGGCCATGAGGTCGGCCCCTCCGGCGTCGCGCGCGTCGTGCCCAGGCTCGATCACCTGCGTGGCACGGGCCCGAACGGGACGACGCTCGTCTCCACCGCCGCCGATCTCGCGCGGTTCGCCGCCGTCATGGCCCTCGGCTCGGGCTCACCGCTGCTGACGCCCGCGGGCGTGGCGCGCATGCACGCCCCGGTCGCCCCGCTCGGCGCGGCCATGATCGCCGATCACTGGTGCACCGGGCCGTACGTTCGCCACCTCGACGACGGCACGGCGGTCTACGGGCACGGTGGCCGCTGGACGGCGGGTGTGTGCGACGTCGTGTGGGCCCCCGCGCTCGACTTCGCGTTGGCGACCGTGACCAACACGCCCGATCGCGCCGGGGAGCTCGTTCTCCAGGTGCGGGACCTGCTGCTCGCCGAGCTGCTGCCTGCAGGCGGGTGGGAGCGCCCCACCCCGATCGCGGATCGACCCCTCGATCCAGCCCGCTATCTCGGCCGATACCGAAGCCCGAGCGCCGTGTACGTGGTGGACACCGCGCACACGGGTGAGCTGCGACTCACGGGGCGGCGGCGCACCGACCCCGACGAGCCGTATCCGAGCGCGGGGGAGACCCGCATCATCCGACCGCTCGGCGGCGACCGGTTCCTTCCCGAGCACGCCGACGCGATCGAGACACCGCTGCAGGAGGTGTGGTTCTCGCCGGGGGGCGATCGCGCCGAGTTCGTCTACGAGGGACTCCTCGCGGCCCGTCGCGTGGGCTGAGCTGCTCGGGCGGCCCCGCGTCACTCCGGCCGATGGCTCGCCCGGCCCGCTGAGCGGCCTGCGGACCGGTCAGCCCGGATCGGAGACGCCGAGCAGCTCTCCGGCTTCCGAGTAGATCGGATGCGGGAAGGCGAGCGTCACGAACTCGAGCCGGATGCCGTTCAGATCCGGCTTGTGCGTGAAGCTCAGGAGGATGTCGCCCGCGGGGGTCGAGGCGCGGCCGTCTTCGCCGATTCCGAGCGCGTGCACCGCCGTGACGAGCGGCTCGATGGGCTCGTCGTCGACGAACGCGACATGGTGCAGCCCCTCGCCCTGCGCCCGGGAGTGCGTGCCCGAGCCGTGAAACTCCATGAGCTCGACATGGGGGGGACCGTCCAACGTCATGCTCGTGCGGGCGTCGTGCAGGTGAGGTCGCGGATCGCTGCGGTCGACGTAGCTCGGCGTGCGATAGCGCGTGACGGGCCCGAATCGCCAGCCCGTCACGGCGCTCCAGCGCTCTCTCGCGCGCTCGATGTCGGCGGTCATGACTCCGAAGTGGTTGATCGGGCGGAACCCCGGGGTCGGTGCCGCGCCCCGGAAGATGTCGACCATGCCGTCCGGCAGCAGCGGGAACCTCTGCCCGGCGTCGGTGACGATCGGCGGCGTGGCGGGACTCACGTACTCGAGCCGTATCCCGTTGAGATCATCGCGGTCCGTGAACCACAGCAGCAGGCGTCCCTCGGGGTCGAAGGAGCGGCCGTCGTGACGCACGCCCAGGGCTCTCAGCTCGGCCATGCGACCCTCGAGGTCTACGGTGCCGGTGAAGCCGAAGTGGTGGAACCCCTCACCGTGCTTCGCGGAGTGGGTCCCCTCACCGGTGAACTCCATGAGCTCGATGTGCGGCTCACCCTCCACCGAGAGCGCGATGCGGGCGTCGTGGTGGTGCGGGGTCGGTTCGGAATGATCGCAGTAGCGATCGGTGCGATAACGAGAGATCTCGCTGAACGTGTAGCCCGTCACGGCCGACCATCGCTCGATCGCGTTCTCGAGATCGCCGACGATGATGCCGATGTGACCTATGGTGACGGGCATTGCGGACTCCTCGGGGTGACGGATCGGTTCGGGGCTGTCGCCGCGGGGCTCAGCACACGGCGTCATCGAGCAGGTGCCGGATGACGGGCAGCAGGGCGAGTGCCGGCAACGCAGCGCCGTTGACGGACTGAACGACGTTGGTGGTGTAGCCGACGGCGATGCCGTGGTCGATGTCGGCGAACGCGAGCGCGCCCCCGGCCCCCTCGTGGCCGAAGGATCCGGGACCGAGGAACGGCAGCTGCGGGAAAGCGAGCTGCACACCCGAGCCGAACCGGCTTGGCACGCCGAGCACGCGATCCGGTCCGCACGAGCGGGGCCGCACCAGTTCGGCGAGTGATCCCTCATCGAGCACACGGACGCCGTCGACCTCGCCCATCGAGGCCGCGAGCAGCCGCGCGAGATCCCGCGCGCCGCTCACGCCGTTGACAGCGGGCCAGGCCTGACGCAGCACCTCAGGGCGTTCGAAGAAGTGCGGGTCGTCCGCGAGGATCGCGAAGTGGCCGTCGATCGTGAGATCGCCGCGTGCGAGCCGCTCCCGTTGGCGAGGGGTGAGCTGTGCGCGGGCCGCGATGACCGGCACCACGCGATCGTGCAGCGCATCGGGGGTGCCGATGTGCAGGTCGAGCCCGAGAGGATCGGCGAACGTGCTCGCGACGTACTCGCCGACGGTCGTGCCCACCCGCCGCCGGAAGACGCCGTTGAGGAGGCTCCCCATCGTGTGCCCGTGGTAGCCGTGAGCGGTGCCCGGCTCCCAGAAGAGGGGCTCGACCGCGATGGCGTCCTCGTCGCGGCCGTCGGTCATCTCCGAGAGGGCGAGCGGCCGGCGCACGGCGGGCAGTCCCGCGCGGTGGGCGAGCACCATGTCGGTCGTGATGGCGCGACGCTCCTCGAGCGCGAACTCGGGCCAGAACTCGGCGAGCGGCTCGTGCGGGTCGAGCAGCCCGCGGGCGATGGCCACGCGTGCCGCCATGGCGCTGGGGATCTTCGTGACCGAGTGCACGACCTGCAGCGCGTCGCGCGTGTAGTCCCCGCCCCACAGATCGACCACGAGGCGGCCGTCGCGATAGATCGCCAGCGCGGCTCCTCCGACGCCGAGCGCGGTGATGAGCCTGCCGAAGACGTCGTCGATGGGCTCGAACCCATCGCGGGCGAATCCGCCGATCCCTCGCTCCGCCACCGCGTCCGCCATGGCGCTCCCCTCCGGCATCCCTGCGCCTGCATTCAGTCTCGCGAGCACGCACAGCGACGTCTTGCCGGTTCCCGCCCGGATCTTGCACGTGCGCGTCGCTCGCCGCCACGGCCGGCGCTCGTGTGCTGAGATGGGTGGAACACGCCGAGAGGATGCCGATGGATGTCGAGCACGGCTTGCCCGGTGCCGACACCGCTGTTCGACCGGGGGCTCGCGTGACCAGCGCCGATGTCGCACGCGCCGCCGGCGTCTCGCGTGCGACGGTGAGCTATGTGCTCAACGACGTGCCGGGCCGCACGATCTCGGCTGCCACACGGGACCGGGTGCTGCGCGTGGCCGCGAGTCTCGGTCACGTGCCCAGCGCCTCGGCTCGCGCGCTGCGCAGCGGCCGCAGCCGCATCGTGCTCGCCCTCGTGCCGAGCTTCGAGGTCGGCCACCTGTTCGACCGCACTCTCGCCGCGGTCAACGAGCGGCTCGCTGCGCTCGGCTATGCCCTGCTCGTGCACCAGCACTCCGAGGAGCAGCGCTCTCTCGCGGAGCTGTGGGGTGTCGTGAACCCCACGCTCGTCCTCGCGACCAACGGCCTGGACGCATCGGGCAGGGGAGCGATCCGTGACGCGCGCGTCGCCGTCGTCGACGTCGCCGAGCTGGGCTCGTTCGACGGCATCGGGCGCCTGCAGGCCGAGCGTCTCGTCAGTCGCGGCCACCGCGTGCTCGCGTTCGCGATGCCGACCGACCCCCGGCTCGAGGCGTTCGCGCGCGAACGCCTGCAGGGCGTCATCGACGTGTGCAGCGAGCGAGGGCTGCCTGCACCGCGCGTGTTGTGCATCGAACGGGGCGCCACCGACCCGCTCGCGCAGTGGCGTGCGCTCGTCCCTCGGCCGTCTGCGATCTGCGCGTACAACGACGAGCTCGCGCTCGAGCTGTGGGCAGTGCTCGCGAGGAGCGGGCTGACGCCGGGTGAGGACGTGGCGCTCATCGGTGTCGACGACATCCCGCTCGCAGCGATCGGCTTGACGACCGTGGCCTTCGACGCCGTGAGGTTCGGTGCACGCATAGCCGGGCTCATCGAGCATCGACTCGGTCACACCGCCCGGCCGCCCGCGCTCGACGAGGACTTCACGCGTCTCGTCGAGCGCGACTCGGCCTGATCCGCCGCGGCCTGATCCGCCTCGGCCGGCCGGGGGAGGTCCGGCGGGAGCGGCGACGGCTGGATCAGGCGATCGCAGCGCGGTCACGCGGCGCGACCTCGACCCACCTGCCCGAGCTGGAGGACTCGTCGAGCGCGCGCACAACGCGCTGCACGTGGGCGGCCTCACCGAAGTTGGGATGACTCGACCCGCCATCCAGGATCGCGCGCAGGAACCTCCGCACCTGGTTGACAGCGGGCTCGAGATAACCGGTGCCGAGGCCTGTCACGCGCCACCACGAGTCGGGGTGCTCGGGCCCCAGGTGCACGGTGCGGAAGCCTGCGGCATCCGTGTCGTCAGCGGCGAGCGCGATCTGGATCTGGTCGCGCGCACCCCAGTCGAAGATCGCGGCGCCCGTCTCTGCGTCGAGTTCGAGGCGGATGTGGTTGTAGTGCCGCCACGACTGCACCGAATAGGAGAACGTGGCCAGGCCGCCCTCGGCGAACTCGGCCAGGAAGAGGCCCGCGTTGTCGAGATCGTCCGTGTGCTCGGCGGGCATGACGCGGCCGTCCTGGACGAGGCGACCCGACACGCGCGCGATGTCGCCCATCAGATAGACCGCGATGTCGATGATGTGCGAGCCGAGGTCGCCGCTCATGCCCGAACCGCCCGTGCTGCGGCGGCCGCGCCAGCCGAACATCGGGCCGTCGAACCCGCCTTCTGACAGATAGCTGATCCGCAGCTGCAACGGTCGACCGAGCGTGCCGTCGCTCAGAAGCCGTTTGAGGTAGCCGAGCGCCGGGGTGTGCCGGTAGTTGTGCCCGACCTGGTTGACCACGCCCTCCTCGGTCGCGACCCGCCACATGTCCTCGGCCTCATCGGCGTCGTTGGCGAGGGGCTTTTCGCACAGCACGTGCTTCCCCGCCCGCATGGCCGCGATCGCGATCTCGGCGTGCGAGTCGGGCGGTGTCACGATCGCGACGATGTCGATGTCGTCGCGCTCGATGACCCTGCGCCAGTCGGTCGCACTCTCGCGCCAGTCGAGGCGCTCGGCGGCAGTCGCGCCGCGTTCGGCGTCGGGCTCGACGAGCACCTGTTTGACAAGTCGTGCCGGGATGTCGGTGTCGAGCGTCGCGAGCTCGTACGCGTTGCTGTGGGCGTAGCCCATGAATCCTCCGCCGCCGATCAGGGCGACGCGCAGTTGTCTCAATTGAATATCCCTCTTCGATGCGCTGTGTTGCGTTTCCGGTGTCGTGCGTCGTGGTGCTGTCGGAGCGTGCCTGGTGGGCGGGAGGGGCCCGCCCACCAGGCCCCGATCACTCGACGCCGCCCTCGTCGTATGCCTCCTGCATCGAGGCGAGCACATCGTCGACGGTCGCGTCGCCCGAGTAGAGGCTCTGCAGGCCGCTGTACATGTTGGCCTGCACCTCGGGGTTCGGCCACAGCTGGTCGGGGAAGGTGCCGGTGCGCCCCTCCGACTGCAACTGTAGGAGCGTCAGCGAGACGCTGTCCGTCGGGAGGTTGTCCTCGTCCTGGAGCACCGGGATCGATCCGCTCGCGGCGGGGGTCGAACCGTCGCCTCCCCCGGCCGCATACACGTACTGCGTGTCGTGCTCGGGCGTCGCCATGTACTCGACGAACACCTTCGCCGCGTCGATCTTGTCCGAGGCCGCGTTGATCGCCAGGCCGCCGAACGGCGCGAGCCCCACCTCCGAGGCCGATGCGTCGTCCGTGCCGGGCAGCGGCGCGATCGTCACGGTCGCATCGGGGATCGAGAGGTACTGGCCGATGCTGGTGATGGCCAGCGAGTCGCCCGCGGCCCACAGATTGTGGGCGGTGTCGACGTCGGTGCCCTGGAAGCCGTCGTTGTGGCACCCGGCCTCCGCCATCTCCTGGGTCTTCTCGATGACCGTCTTCCACGCGGTGTCGGCGAAGGTCGCCTCGCCGTCAGCCAGGGCCGTGAGCCCATCGGCATCCCCGGTCTCCACGAGCTCGGGATACAGGGAGTACGGGGTGTTCTGCGTCTCGTAGTTGGTCGCTGTGCCGAGGGCATAGGCAGACAGCCCGAGCGACTTGGCGTCGGCGCAGAACTGCAGCACCTCGGACCAGGTGGTCGGGATCTCCAGGCCCGCGGCGTCCATGGCGTCCTGGTTGTAGAGCGCACCCCATGCGGTGAGTTGTGTCATGAACGCATAGGTCGCTCCGTCGACCGAGGAGAGATCGCGCACATCGTCCGGCAGGTCCTCGACCCACGGCTCGTCGCTCAGATCGACGAGGTAGCCGGCCGGTGCGATGACATCGATCGCGCCGACGTTGCCGTTGCCCGGCCAGACCCAGGTGAGATCGGTCATGGTGCCGGCGGCGAACTGCGTGCGCATCGTCTGCTGCATGTCGGCCGGTGCGACGTAGGTGGGGGTGATCGTGATGTCGGGGTAGTCCTCCTCGAACGAGGCGATGACCGCGTCGAGCGAGTTCTGATCGCCGCTCTGCCAGAGGATGGTGAGCTCGGTCGTGCCGTCGCTCGAGCTGCCCTCGTCGGTCGTCGAGCAGGCCGTGACGAGTGCGACGGATGCCAGAAGAGCGCTGCCGGCGAGGATTTTATGGCGTGCATTGCTCACGTGCTGTTCTCCTTGTTGGTGGTGGTGCTCGGGCGGGTGATGGTGTGCGGCTGATGGTGCGCCCGACGGGATCGCCGGGGGTCTGGGTCAGAGCGTGCTCGTCGGGTCAGCGCATGCCGGTCGCGTATCCGCGGAAGGCGGAACGCTGCATGACGAGGAAGGCGATGATGATCGGCAGCGAGCCGAGCACGAGCCCCGCGAACACGAGGTTCCAGTTGGTGCTGAACTGACCGGCGAACTGAAACAGGGCGACGGGCAGGGTCGCGGTCCCCGAGCCGGTCAGGTACAGCAGTGGCGTGTAGAAGTCGTTCCAGACGAACACGACGGTGAGGATGACGATCGTGCCGGTGATCGGCCGCAGCATCGGGAACACGACGTGCCAGAAGGTCTGCCAGTGTGTGCATCCGTCGAGGCTCGCGGCCTGCTCGTAGTCGGTCGGCACAGCGCGCAGATGCTCCGTGTACAGGAATACCGCGAACGGCGCCTGCAGCCCGGCGTAGAGCAGGATGAGGGCGACGGGGCTGCCCAGCAGGCCGACATCCCGCATCGTCATGTAGAGGGGGATCAGGCCGAGCTGGAAGGGCAGGATCAGGCCCAGCATGAACAGCGCGTACACGCCGCGCGACCACGCCTTGGTGATGCGCGCCAACGGGTAGGAGGCCATCGAGCAGGTCAGGACGATGACGAGCGTGCTGCCTCCCGTGACAAGGAGGCTGTTGAGCATCGCCGGCCCGATGTGGGCCGTGCCCCAGGCATCCGCGAAGTTCTGCAGCGTCGGGCTGACCGGCAGCGACAGCGCGGAGCCGAACTCGTCCGCGGGCTTGAACGCCGTGATGACGAGCACGACGAGCGGGAAGGCGAAGGCGAGCCCGAGCAGGAGCATGAGGACCTCGCCGATCGCGGTGCGCCACGTGTACCGCATCACCTCTCCCCTCGCATGAGCACACGCTGCCCCACGACCGCGAGGATCGCGACGGCGCTGAGCACGACGGCCAGAGCCGTGCCGTAGCCGTAGTCCCCGAACACGAACGCCGATTGGTAGATCGCGGTCGAGAGCGTCTGCGTCGATGTGCCCGGGCCGCCCTGGGTCAACACCCACACCTGGTCGAAGGTCTTCAGACCCGTCAGGATCGCGAGTGAGATCGAGACGATGAACGCCGGTCGCAGCTGCGGCAGGACGACGCTGAAGAAGGTGCGGACCGAGCCGGCACCGTCCACGTGCGCCGCTTCGATGGTCTCCTCGGGCACGTTCTGCAGACCCGAGAGGAATACCACCATCGACAGGCCCGTGTACTGCCACACGATCACGACCGTGACGGCGTAGATCGCGATCTTCGGATCGCCCAACCAGACCTGGCTGAGGGCTCCGAGGCCGAGCGCGTCGAGAATCGAATCGAATGCGCCATCCGGCACGTAGAGGAAGGCCCATAGCTTGGCGACGATGACGGGCGCCATGACGACGGGCAGGAAGAAGAGCAGGCGCAGCAGGCCCTTCATCCTGATGCGGCTGTTGAGCCCGACCGCGAGCACGACGCCGGCGACCGTCTGGAACACCACCGTGAGCAGCGTGATCACGAGCGTCTGCACGATCGCGCCGCGGCCCAACGGGTCGACCAGCATCTCGACGAAGTTGCCGAAGCCGATGAACGTGAAGTCCTGCGAGAGCCCGTCCCAGTCGGTGAAGGCGTACGCGGTGCCTTGCGCCGCGGGAATGAGGATCACCATGATCAGGAAGAACACCCCGGGCGCGAGGAACGGGATGCTCCACAGGGCGCGGCGCCGCACCCGGCGTGTCGTGGTCCGGGTCCGGGCGGATGTGAGCGCGATCGCGTCGTTCATGGTCGTTACGGGGTCTCTGTGCGTGGACTGAAGCTGCCGGGAGCAGTATGAGCGACCGGGGTTTCGCACTCCTGTCTCGAGGATGCTGCCCGGCGCCTCATGCCGCCCCCTCGAGCTCGGCGATGAACTCCGCGGCGACACCTGTCGAGCCGAGGTGGCCGAGGTTGAGCAGAGAGGCTTCGTGCAGATCGCGGTTGGGTGCCGTCGTGCAGTCGGTCAGCGTGTGGATCGCCCACCCTCTGCTGACCGCGTCGCGCGCCGTGCCCTCGACGACGCCGTTCGTGGCGAGCCCCGTGAGCACAAGCCGCTCGACCTTCAGCGAGCGCAGGATCTTCTCCATGCCTGTGAGGTACATCGCCGAGTGGCCCCATTTCTCGACGCGATAGTCGGGCGCGACATCCGGCTCGAGGAAGGCGTCCACGAGCTCCTGACCCCATGTGCCGGACCGGAAGCCTTCCGCCAGGAAGAGCTCCTGCAGCTGCGGGCGGAACTGCTCGATGCCGATCCCGCGTCCGTCGAGGTCGGCCAGGACGCGCAACTGCGTCGTGACGATGGGGATGCGCCGCGCCTTGCAGGCGCGCGAGACGGCGAGCATGGCGGGAAAGATCTCGGCCGCGGCGGGCGGCACATGGGCGAACGGCGCGTGGCGTCCGTAGAGGCCATCGGGGTGGCAGAAGTCGTTCTGCACGTCCATCACGAGAAGCGCGGTGGGGATCATCGTGGTTCCTCTCGGGCGGAAGCGATCAGGAGGCGGCGCGAAACAGGTAGGATCCGATGCCGGGCTCGGCGACGATCGCGCCGTCGCGCATGACGACGGTGCCGCGCAGAATCGTCGAGACGGGCCATCCGGTCATCGCGGTGCGCTCGTAGAGGTTGTACTCGGCGCGTCCGCCGAACGAGTCGGGCTCGACGACGCGCGTCTCGTCGAGCGCGACGAGTGCGAGGTCGGCGTCGGACCCGACGGCGATCGTTCCCTTTTGCGGATAGACGCCGAAGATCTTCGCGGGATTGGTGCTCGTGAGTTCCACGATGCGCGACAGGGGAACACCTCGCCTGTGGTGTCCTTCGCTCAGCAGCACCACCAGCTGGGCCCCGATGCCCGCGATGCCCGCGGGCGACCGCCACACCGTTCCCGTCTTCTTCGAGCGGTGACGTGGCGAATGGTCGGAGCCTATGGTCTGGATCGTGCCGTCGGCGACCGCCGCCCACAGCCGCTCGGTGTCTGCGGCGGAACGCAACGGCGGATTGGCCTTCGCGATCATCCCGAGGTCGGTGTCCTCGGTGTGGGTCAGATAGTGAGCGCACGTCTCCAGGTGCAGCGGCGGCGCGCCGGTCGGGCGCAGTTCACGTGCGCGTTGCGCAGCGCCGACGGTCTCGCCCGCACTGGTGTGCACGATGTAGACCGGAGCGCCCGTCTCCAAGCCGAAGGCCGCGGCACGCGTCGTCGCCTCGGCCTCGACGAAGCCCGGGCGCGAGCGATTCCAGGCGGCATGCCCGTCTTCGCCAGCGGCCTTCGCGGCCTCGCGCAGCCGCCACACCACCTCGATGTTCTCGGCGTGGATGTTCGCGATGGCGCCCGGGTGACGAGCGACCCTCTGGAGGTAGTCGTAGAGGTAGCCGTCGTCGGTCCCCTCGATCCCGAGATAGGCGCCCTCGTCGGCGCGGAAGCTCATGAAGAACTTGAACGACGTCACACCGAGCTCGGTGACGTAGCGGTCGAGTTCATCGAGGTGGTTCCGGGTGCAGGGCACGACGTGCAGCGCATAGTCGACGTGGGTGCGTCCCGCCGCCGCCTCGTGTTCCGCGGGCACCTGCTCGAAGTAGGACGATGCGCCCATGACGTAGTTGAACACCGTCGTGACGCCGCCGATCGCCGCGGCTGCGGTCTCGGTGCGCCAGTCCTCGGCGCCGTCGCCGAGCCCGAGGTGCGCATGCGGCTCCACACAGCCGGGGAGCACGTGCAGTCCCGACGCGTCGATCGTCTCGCGGGCTGTCAGGGCGGCGGCCGAGTGAGGCCCGGTGAGCGCCACGATCACGCCGCCGTCCACGTGGACGTCGAGCGGCGTCTCGCCGTCGGTGGTCACGACAGTGCCGCCGACGATGCTGAGGTCGATCATCACGCGCTCCTCGGGGTCGTTGCCGGCGGCGTCGCGCCGATCGGGGCTATCCGGTATGCAACGATCGGCGCGGAGGCCCGCGCAACGGTGCCGGGCGGCTGTGGCGCGATCCGGCAATTACGGGTCGCGCACCCTCAAGGCGAGCTCCGCGCCGGGCCTCTAGCGTGGTCGGCATGACCTGTCGGCGACCGGACCTGCGGTGGTGACCCGTGCCATCGCGTGGGCCGCGCTCGTCGCCGCGACGGTCCTGCTCTCATGGCTGTTCCTGAGCACTGGCCTGCCGAGCCCGGCGCTGTTCGGGGCGCTCGTCGCAGGAATCGCGCTCGCGCTCGCGCCCGGTCCGACGCCGGTGATGCCGACGGTCGCGGTGCGGGCGGGGCAAGCCGTCGTCGGAGTCGCCATCGGTGCGATTGTCGACCGCGACGCGCTCGCTCCGCTCGTTCAGAACTGGCTCATGGTCGCACTGGTGTCGATCGCCACGGTCGCGCTGAGCGTGGGCGCGGGCCAGGTGCTGCGTCTGCACCGCGGAGTGTCCGCCACGACGGCCACGTTCTCGTCGATCGCGGGGGGTGCATCGGGCATCACGGCCATGGCGCGCGAGCTCGACGCGGATGCGCGAGTGGTCACAGTGGTGCAATACCTTCGGGTGATCGTCGTGCTCGTGTCGCTGCCGATCATGACGACGTTGGTGTTCAAGACGGCCTCGGCGTCGTCATCCCTCGCGACGACATCCGGCGACCTGCTGCGAGCGGTCGCGGCACTGCTTATCTGCGCCCCCGTCGGCGTCGCACTCGGGCGTCTCGTGCGACTGCCGTCGGCGTACCTGCTCGGCCCTCTGATCGTGACGGCGATCGTCGTCAACGTCGCGGGCGGAAGTCTCGAGATCCCCCGGTGGCTCGAGGCTCCCGGCTACGCGATCATCGGTGCGCAGGTCGGTCTGCAGTTCACGCCAGCCAGCCTGGGCGCGATCACGCGGATGATCCCGCTCGCATTCGCGTCGATCCTCGTCGTCGTCACCGGCTGCGCCGCGATCGGCTTCCTCCTCACCCTCTCGGGCGACATCACGCCGCTCGACGCCTACCTCGCGACGACTCCCGGCGGCCTGTTCGCGGTGCTCGGCATCGCGGCGGCCTCGGAGGGCAACGTGACCCTCGTCACCTCGATGCAGATCGCGCGGCTTCTGGTCGTGCTGCTCATGGCGCCGCTCATCGCGTGGTGGCTGCGCAGGCTCGAACGTCGTCCCTGAGGCAGCGGCGTCCGTCACCGCTTCGTCGATGGCGGGAACGGTCGCGGTTGCTCCGCCCTGCGCGGCAGCGCAGCCCCCGCCGCCGCGCCGCGCAACCCCACCCCGAGCGTCCCCACCCCGAGCGTCCCCGCCACGAGCGCCGCAGCGAGCCAGGCCAGGGTCGCGGGGGTGCCGATCGCGGCGCCGAGGCCGCCGAGCAGCACGCCCTCGAACACGCGGGCGCCGCTGGAGAACATCCCGTAGGCGCCCACGATGGCGCCGCGCTCGCCCGGCGGCGCCTCCAGCTGCACGACGCTCTGGCCGGTGGAGGATGAGGCGATGTTCGCGACGCCGCCGATGAGGAGGGCGGCGAGGGCGAGCCAGTACCGGTCGGTGACGGCGAAGACGAGGATGACGAGGCCGAAGACGGCGGTCGAGGCGATCGCCGTGCGGGCGCTCGCGCGCAGCCATCCGGTGGCCTCGAGGGCGAGGCCGCCCAGCACGCCGCCGGCGCCGCTCGCGAACAGCAGGGTGCCGTAGCCCAGGCCGGCGTCGCCGAAGCCGAAGCGGGCGGCGAACTGGGGCATGGCCGGCTGGATGGCGCCGCCGATCGTCACGGCCGTGAGCGCCGCGACGATCATCATGGCCATGAGCGTGCGGCTCGAGCGCATCCGCAGCAGCGCGCGCACGGTGTCGAGCGGACCGATCCGGCCCGGCGGACGTCCCGGGGCCGCCCCGCGCTCCACCGCAGACCGTCCTCGCCCCGCGCGCATCCGCAACAGCACGAGCGACAGCGGCAGGTAGAGCAGCACGTTCGCGAAGATGCCGAGCGTGCTGCCGAGGCCCACGAGCAGGGCCGAGCCGACGACCGGGCCGAACAGGATGCCGATGCTGCGGAACGTCGCCCCGAGTCGGATCGCGCTCGGCAGCTGGTCGCGGCCGACGATCTCGTAGAGCAGCAGCTGCTCCGCGGGACCCCACAGCGAGCCGGCGACGCCGTGCAGCACGAGCAGCACGCAGGCGAGCCAGAGCTGCAGGGTGCCGGTGACGAACAGCACGCCCCAGACGATCGAGACGAGCATGAACAGCGCCTGGGACGCCTGGATGAGCCGGCGGCAGTCGTAGCGCTCGGCGAGCGCGCCGAAGGGCACCGACAGCACGAGGAACGGCAGCCAGTGGCTGATCACCTGGAAGCCGACCAGCGCGGGGGAGTGGAACGTCTGCCAGAGCACCCAGTAGGTGATGACGTGCTCGACGTTGTCGCCCATCATCGACAGCGCGCTCGTGACGATGTAGCCGCGGACGCCGCGCACCCGCAGCGCGGCGAAGCGGCGCGGCTCGACGGATGTCACAGTGTCGCCATCACAGTGCCGCCGTCGCAGCGCCGCCGGTCGCCGTCACAGCTCGACGGACTCGCCCGGCTCCAGGGTGCTGAAGCTGCCGCCGGCGGCCTCGACGACCGCCTGCAGCCGGGCGTTGTGCGTGTCCTGCCCGATCTTCGAGAGCGTCATCTGGTGGGTCGGGAAGGCCCGCCGCGGCGCGACGGCGGCGACGTAGTCCATCGCCTCGGAGATCTTGAGCCAGGGCGCTCCCGCGGGAGCGGCGAGCGTGTCCACCGGGAACGGCGGTACCGTGTAGGCGTCCCCGGGGTAGAACAGCAGCCCGTTGACGAGCACGCCGACGTTGTCGACGACCGGGATCGAGGGGTGGATGACGGCGTGCCGCTCGCCCGCGAAGCGCAGCGTGAACGGGCCGACCTCGACGATGTCGCCGTCGTGGGCCGCGGCGACGGCGAGTCCCTCCACGGCGGCGGCCTCGATCGCCGCCGCCGCCCCGCCGGCGGCGAGCACCCGGAGTTCGGGGCTCGCGTGCCGGATGCGCCGCAGCTGCTCCGGGGTCCAGTGGTCGGGATGCTCGTGGGTGACCACGATCGCGACCACGCCGGTCGCGTCGGCGAGCGGGAGGGTGAAGGAGCCCGGGTCGATGACGAGCTTCGAGCCCCCGGTCTCGATGAGCAGGCAGGCGTGCTCGAGCTTGGTGACCTTCACCCTGCCGAGCCTAGACCGGTGCCGGAGCGGCCGTCGCGCGGGGCGCGGCCGATCAGCCGCAGCGCGCCCCAGCGGGTCACCCGCAGCATCGCCTCGATGACGACCGAGCCGCTCATCTTGCTCACGCCGTGCTCGCGCTCCCGGAACTCGATCGGCAGCTCCACGATGCGCTCGCCGGCGCGGGCGAGCCGGTAGGTCATGTCCACCTGGAAGCAGTAGCCCTTGGAGTCGACGGTGTCGAGGTCCATCGCCGCGATCGCCTCGGTGCGGTAGGCGCGCAATCCCGCGGTCGCGTCGCGCACCGGTATGCCGAGGGCGATCCGGGTGTACAGGTTGGCCGTGCGGCTGAGCAGCTCCCGGCGCCACGGCCAGTTCGACACGCTGCCGCCGCTCACCCAGCGCGAGCCGATCACGAGGGCCGCCCGGCTGCGCTCGAGCTCGGCGAGCATCGCCGGCAGCGCCTCGGCGGGGTGCGAGCCGTCGGCATCGATCTCCACGAGCACGTCGTAGCCCTCGGCGATGCCGCGCCGGAAGCCGTCGAGGTAGGCGGCACCGAGGCCGGCCTTGGCGCCGCGGTGCTCCACCCGCAGCCGCGGGTCGGTGCTGGCGAGCCGGTCGGCGAGCGCGCCGGTGCCGTCGGGGCTCGCGTCGTCGAGCACGAGCACGTCGGCCTCCGGCACGGCGGTGCGGACGCGGGACACGATCGTCTCGAGGTTCTCGCGCTCGTCGTATGTCGGCACCAGGACGAGCACGCGCGGCGAGGGGGTCACGAGCACCGATCGTATGGCGCGGGGCTGTCCGGCGGGTGAGTCCGCCCGGGGCCGCCGGTCCTGATCTCCCGCCGTGGACGGCGGGGCGGGGGAGGCGTGCGGGATGATGGAGTGCATGCCGAGCGTCCTCGTCGCGATCAACCCGGTGGCGGCCTTCGGGCGGCACGCCGGGCTCGGCCACGAGGCGGTGCGACGGCTCGAGGAGGCCGGCCACCGGGTGCTCGCGCTCGAGCGCCCCGACTTCGCCGCCCTCGAGCGGGCCAGCCGGGCGGCGCTCGGGGGCGTCGACGCTCTCGTGGTCGTCGGCGGCGACGGCATGGTCAACCTCGCCGCGAACGTCGTCGCAGGCACCCGCGTGCCCTTCGGCATCGTGCCGGCCGGCACCGGCAACGACATGGCCCGTGCGCTCGGCATCCCGGTCGACGACCCGGAGGCCGCGATCGAGACGCTCCTGGCCGCGCTCGAGCGCGAGCCGCTCGAGGTCGACGCGGCCCTGATCCGCCACCGTGACGGGGAACGCCGCTTCGCCTGCAGTCTCGCCGCCGGCTTCGACGCCCTCGTCAACGAGCGCGCCAACCGGATGTCCCGGCCCCGCGGTCCCGGGCGCTACGTGCTCGCCCTCCTCATCGAGCTCGCGCGGCTGCGGCCGATCCGCTACCGCATCGCCCTCGACGGCGAGGAGCTCGACACCGAGGCGCTGCTCGTCTCGATCGGCAACGGCGTGTCGCTCGGCGGCGGCATGAAGGTGACCCCCGACGCCATGCTCGACGACGGGATGCTCGACGTGATGATCGTGAGCCCGCTGTCGCGGCTGCGCTTCCTGCGGCTGTTCCCGCGGGTGTTCGCGGGCACGCACACCGCCCTGCCCGTGGTCAGCATCCGCCGGGCTGCGCGCATCCGTATCGACGCCGCGGGCGTCACCGCCTACGCGGACGGCGAGCGGATCGCGCCGCTGCCCATCGAGGTGCAGGTCGAGCCCGGCGCGCTGCGCGTGCTCGCCCCGCAGCCGCGCTACGAGGCGTCGATCGCGCTCGCGCACGGTTTGTCGCAGCCCTGAGCCTGTGGCATACTCGGGGGGTTGTCTGACGGCCCCATCGTATAGAGGCCTAGTACGCCGCCCTCTCACGGCGGTAACACCGGTTCGAATCCGGTTGGGGTCACCACAGCGAAATCCCTGGTCAAACCAGAGAGTTCTTGTTCCTTCGGGCGGTCGGATTCGGGCCGGACCTGCTGAGCGGCAACAGAATGGCGACGGCCTCCTGGTGGTGGCGGCAGCCCTGGCCCTCGGCGGTCTTGGCCCTGAATACGCGCAGCGCATCCCTGACCGACTCGGACTGGATTCGGTCTTTATTCGGCCGAGACCGGGTAACGTTGAAGCCGTCCCGTCGGAGGAGGGCCGGATGTCGATCGCGCAGATCAAGCCCATCAGCTACCTCAAGTCGCACGCTGCGCAGATCGCGCAGGAGCTCGCCGACGGCGCCGACCCGCTCGTGGTGACGCAGAACGGCGTCGCCCGGCTCGTCGTGATGGACGCCGTGGACTACGAGCGTCGCGAGCAGACGCTCGCGCTGTTGAAGCTCCTCGCACTCGGCGACCGGGAGATCGAGCGCGGGCAGCATCTGGACGCGGACGAGGTGTACGCGGAGCTCGCCGCCGAGTGAGGATCCGCTACACCGCCGGCGCGCGAGGCGATCTGCTCCAGCTCCGCCGCTACGCCATCGGCCGCTTCGACGCTGCGACCTGGTCCCGCTCGCTCGCGGAGCTGCACGACCGGGTCGCTCTGCTGGTCGACCAGCCGCGGCTCGGCACCGTGCCGCCGGAACTCGAGGAGCTCGGCATCGACCGGTATCTCGAACTGGCCATCGGCCGGAACCGTGTCATCTATCGGCCGCGCGACGACACCGTGTCCATCCTGCTCGTTCTCGACCACCGGCGCGATTTCCGGGCCGCCCTGGCCAGACGACTGCTCGAACCTCCGACACGGCTGCCCGGCCAGTGTTGAACCCGTACTGCTCGAGCGCCGGCCGCCCGCGGCGGGGTGTGCGTCCGGTGTGAGTCGCGTGGCAGCGCCCTGGATCGGCTTGCACCGCACCGGGAGCGGGGGAAGGGTGGGGCCGGTCCCGTCGTCCCGAGCGGACGGCCGTCCCCGTGGAAGGAGACCACCATGATCACGCTCACCGAGCGCGCGCAGAACGTCGTCAAGGCCATCGCCGAGCGGGCAGCCGAGGAGAGCGCCGGACTGCGCATCGCCACGAACCCGGACGACGGCACCGAGCTCCTGCTCACCGTGACCCCCGAGCCCCGGGCCGAGGACCAGGTGGTGGAGAGCGCCGGCGCGCGGGTGTTCCTCGATCCGGGCGCCGCGTCGGTGCTCGACAACCGGGTGCTCGACGCCGAGGTCGCCGAGAACGGCGCCGTGACCTTCGCCGTGGCCTGAGCACACCGGTCCGGCGCGGGTCGACGGCGTCCGGCGGGCAGACCATCGGCCCGAGCGCGTGGCCCGTCGGCGATATCACGGCGTCGTCCGCCCGGTCGGCGCGTCTGCCCGATCCGGCCGCCGACCAGCCTTAAGGTGACCCTGTGTGGCGTGTCGACAGAGGCCCCGAGACGCACGGGGAGGCCGGTGTGACGGGCGATGCGGCGGGCGCGGCCGCCCCGCTCTGCGCCGTCACGCCCGGCGATGACGTCGAGACGGCACGCGGCCTCTGGCGCGCGGAGCTCGACGCCGTCGGCGGCCGGTCCCCGCTGCTGTACTTCGTGGACACCCCGCGCACCCGCATCGAGCTCTCCACGACCCATCCCGGCGGGCTCGCCCGGTTCATCACCGGCAAGACGACGCTGCTCTCCAGCCTCATCCGCGACGACCTGGCGCTGCGCACCGCGAAGGTCGCCGCCGGGCTCATCGCCCAGAAGGGCCTCGAGCTCGCCACGACGCGCGGCATCGACGCCGTGCACCTGGGCATCGGCATCGCCGAGTGGCAGCACGGCGACGACGACCACCGCGCGCCGATCCTGCTGCGTCCCCTGGCCATCCGTCGCCACGGCCGCGACTTCGAGGTCAAGCTGCGCGGCGGCGCCGTGCTCAACCCCGAGCTCGCCCGCGCCCTCGCCGCGCAGTTCGGCATCGAGCTCGACCCGCACGCCTTCGCCGCGCTCGCCCAGGACGAGGGCGGCTTCAAGCCCAACCAGGTGATCGACCGGCTGCGCGGCCTCACCGCCCACCTGGAGTGGTTCAACGTGCAGCCGCGGCTCGTCGTCTCGGCCTTCGCGGACGTCGCGCCGGCGCTGCGCGCCGACGTCGCCGCGCTCGACCATCCGATGCTCGACGCCCTCGCCGGCGACGAGACCGCCCGCCGCCGGCTCGTCGAGGCCTACGCACCCGTCGCCGCGGAGAGCGCCGACGTGCGCTCGCCGCAGACCGACGTGCTGCTGCTCGACGCCGACGCCGAGCAGGAGCACGTGATCGCGCAGATCGCCGCCGGCAACTCGGTCGTGGTGCGCACCCTGCCCGGCACCGGCGGCACCCAGACGATCGTCAACGCGATCGGCGCCCTCGTCGGCCAGAACAAGCGCGTGCTCGTGGTCAGCGCCCGCCGCGCCTCGCTCACCGCGGTCGCGGAGCGGCTCGGCGACATCGGCCTGCCCGGCCTCGCCGTCGCGCCGCGGACGCTGCGGCGCGACCTGATCCGGGCGATCTCGCGCAACGAGAAGGCCCGCAAGCCCGCGGTCGCCGAGGTGGACGAGGCGCTCGCCCGGCTGCGCACCCTGCTCGTCGACTATCGCGCGGCGCTCGTCAAGGCCGACCCGGTGCTCGGCGTGAGCGTTCTCGACTGCGTCACGGAGCTCTCCCGGCTCGCGCTGCTGCCGGCACCGCCGACCACCGAAGCCCGGCTCAGCCGGGCATCCGTCGAGGCGCTCGCCGCCGACCGCGCCTCGGCCGCCGCCACGATGGTCGCCGCGGCGAACCTCGGCGAGTTCAGATACGGCCCCGACGACTCGCCCTGGTACGGCGCGCGGTTCGCCAGCAGCGAGGAGGCGGTGCGGGCGCACCAGGTGGCCAAGCGGCTGCGCCACGAGGACGTGCCGCGGCTCATCGAGCGCGCCAATGCCGTCATCGGCGCCACCCGGATGCGCCCCTACTCCTCGATCCGCGAGCTCGGGGTCTACCTGCGGCTGCTCGTCGAGGTGCGCGACACCCTGGACCGCTTCGAGCCCGCGGTGTTCGACCGCAGCATCAACGAGCTCGTCGTGGCCACGAGCCCGCGCCGGGACAGCCCGGAGATGTCGAGCGCGAACCGGCGACGGCTCAAGCGGCTCGCCCGGGAGTACATCCGTCCGGGCGTGCACGTGAGCGACCTCAACGAGGCGCTCGGCCGCATCCAGCGGCAGCGCACGCTCTGGCAGCGCTTCGCCACCGAGGGCTCCGCCCCCGAGGTGCCCACCGGCATCGCCGACCTGCAGGTGGCCTACCAGCAGGTCGAGCTCGACCTGCGCCTGCTGGACGGGCCGCTCGGACAGGATCCCGACGACTCGCTCGTGGGCTTCCCCGTCGACGCTCTCCTGGAGCGGCTGGACGAGCTCGCCGCCGACTCCGACGTGCTCGACAACCTGCAGGAGCGCACGGCCCTGATGGCGCACCTGCGTGAGCTCCACGTCGAGCCGCTCACCCGCGACCTCGCCGCGCGGCACGTGCCCGAGGAGCAGGTGGCGGCCGAGCTCGAGCTGGCCTGGTGGACGAGCGCGCTCGAGTCGCTGCTCGCCGCCGACCGCGCCCTGCTCGGGGCGGACACCGACGTGCTCGACCGGCTGGAGTCAGACTTCCGGCTCGTCGACGAGGCGCACGCCGGCGGCAGCGCCGGCCTGCTGGGCTGGCAGCTCGCGGAGAACTGGCGGATCGGCATCGTCGACTGGCGCGAGGAGGCGGAGCTGCTCAAGCGCCTGCTGCGCCGCCCGCAGCTGAGCGCGTTCGACCTGCAGACCACGGCGCCGCACCTGTCACGCGCCCTCGCCCCGGTGTGGCTGGCCTCTCCCTACGAGGTGCCGGCGATCCCGGACTCGGTGTCGTTCGACGCCGTCGTGCTCGTCGACGCGGGGGCGACGACGATCGCCGAGAACGCGCCGGCGATCAAGCGGGGCCGGCAGATCGTCGCCTTCGGCGACCCGGTGACGCAGACCCCGAGCCCGTTCAGCATCGCCGTCGCCGAGCCGGATGCCGCCGAGGCGACGGGCACCGCGGAGCCGACGGAGGAGTCGCTCGCGGCGCGGCACGACGAGTCGGCGCTCGCCCGGCTCGGCGCGCTGCTGCCGACGCTCGAGCTCACCCGCAGCTACCGACCCGGCGGCGAGGATCTCGCCGAGCTCGTCAACCGGCGGTTCTACGGCGGCCGCATCCAGTCGCTGCCGTGGGCGGGCACGTTCCTGGGGCATCCGAGCCTCGTCATGGACTACGTGCCGGGCGGCACCGGCATGCCCGACAGCTACACCGGCGCGGTGGAGAGCACCGACGCCGAGGTGTCCCGGGTCGTCGACCTGGTGCTCGCGCACGCCGCGCAGCGGCCGCACGAGTCGCTCATGGTCATCACCGCCTCCTCACTGCACGCGGTGCGGGTGCAGCAGGCGGTGCTCACGGCGATCGCGCACCGCGCCGAGCTCAGCGACTTCCTCATCGGAGACCGCGCCGAGCCGTTCACGGTGCTGCCGATCGACCAGGCGGTCGCCGAGAGCCGCGACCGGGTGATCCTCTCGATCGGCTTCGGTCGCACGCCGCACGGCAAGGTGCTCTCGAACTTCGGTGTGCTCGGCCGGCCGGGCGGCGAGCGGCTGCTCGCCGTGGCGATGACCCGGGCGCGGCGAGCGCTGACGATCGTCACCTGCTTCCGCCCGGAGGACATCGACGACAGCCGGATGTCGCACGGCGCCGTGGCGCTCGCGGAGATCCTCACCGAGGTCAACGCCCGGCTCGCGGCCGATCCGATCCCCGACGACGGCGACCCGATGCTCGTCGACCTCGCCCGGCGCCTCGAGGCGCGGGGGATGCTCGTCGCTCTCGGCCATCGCGGCAGGCTCGGCCTGGTCGCGGCGCACGGCGGGATGTGCGTGGCGATCGAGACGGACGCCGTGCTGCACTCGTGGACGCTGCGCGAGTCGCTGCGGCTGCGGCCGGAGCTGCTGCGCCGCCTCGGCTGGCACTACGTGCGGGTGCACTCCTTCGAGCTGTTCACCGACCCCGACGCCGTGGCGGGCGACATCGTGCGGCTGCTCGGCGGTGAGCCGCAGCCGGCCGCGCAGCCGATCGCGCCGTCCGCGGCGCACCCGGTGACCGAGGAGGTCCCGGTCGTGCCCGCCCCGGTCGCTTCCGTGCAGGTCGTATCCTCGGGGGCGTGAACGAGCAGGAGCCGGCCGAGTCGGCCGGGCGGGCTGCAGCCGGGCGGGCTGTGGTCGCGCGGCGGAGCGGGCCACGGCGGGCCGGCACCGAGCCGCCGCCCGGCTCGGACCCGCACCCCGAGCCGGAGCCGCGGCGGCACGCCGTGACCGACAACGACGAGCGGATGCGCCGCGACGTCCCACCCCACTGGGCGCGCTGGAGTTGAGGGGGCGCGCCGGAGCTGAGAGCGGGCTACTCGCTCCGGCTCTTGAGCAGGTCGCGGATCTCGGCGAGCAGCTCGAGCTCGGTCGCCGCGACCGGCTCGGTCGCCGCCGCGTCCTCCGGCTTCTTCCGGCGCGAGGCGAGGTAGTTCATCGGCACGATGACGCCGAAGTAGATCACCAGCGCGATGATCAGGAACTGGATGACGGCCGAGATCACCAGGCCCCAGGCGAGCACCACGGCGTCGCCGGCGCCCGCCGAGCTCTCCGGGCGCAGTGTGATGCCGGCCGAGGCGAGGTCGCTCGCGTCGAAGATCAGCGCGATGAGCGGGTTGAACACGCCCGTGACGATGCCGTTGACGATCGCCGTGAAGGCGGTGCCGATCACGACCGCGACGGCCAGATCGATCACGTTGCCGCGGAGGATGAACTCCTTGAAGCCTTTGAGCATTGTCAGTCCTTTACTTCGTCGGTGGGGATGGCTTCGTCGATGGGGAAGGGGTGGGGGGCGCCCCGGACGAGGTGGAGGCCGTCGAGGCGGAGCCCGTCGAGCCGGACCCCGTCGACGACGCGGAGCCCGCTGGGACATCCGCCGGCTTCGCCCTGCTGTCGGTGCGGTAGAAGCCGGAACCGCTGAACGTCACGCCGACGGGGGAGAACACCTTGCGCAGCGTACCGCCGCACTGCGGGCAGGCGGAAGGGGCGGGGTCGGTGAAGCTCTGCCGGAGGTCGAAGGCGTGAGCGCAGTCGGTGCAGCGGTAGGAGTATGTGGGCACGGTGCTCCTGGGGGTCGGCGGGCGGGTCAGATGGTGACGATGGCGCTCGGCGTGACGACGCCGTCGACGGCCTGGTCGTGGCGCTCGCGCGGCACCTCCTCGAGGAGCTCGCTGTCGAACAGCACGGCGTAGACGGGCGGGCAGTTGCTCATCGAGCCGAGGGTCTTGTCGAAGTAGCCGAGGCCCCAGCCCATCCGCATCCCGCCGCGGTCCACGGCGGCGGCGGGCACGATGATGAGGTCGACGTCGTTGACCGCGATCGGACCGAGTAGCTCGGTCGTCGGTGCCGGCATGCCGAGCCCGTCCTGCTGCTCCTCCCCGCCGACGTAGGGCGCCCAGTCGAGCAGGCCGTCGTCGCGGGACACCGGCAGCAGCACCCGGATGTCGTGCGCGAGTGCCCAGGCGAGGAACTGGCGCGTCGGCGGCTCGTCGGGCAGCGAGAGGTAGGCGGAGAGCGAGCGGACCGGGGCGGGACGCCCCCGCACCAGGGCGACGAGGTTCGCGGTGATGCCGGCGGCGGCGTCCGCACGCTCGGTCGCCGTCATGATGCGTCGGCGTTCCCGCAGCTCGGCACGCAGCGCCCGCTTGCGGTCGCCGATCGGGTCGCCCATGACCATGATTCTAGAAGGGGGACCGGCCCACTACCCTGGGCCCATGGCGTTGCACATCACCAAGGCGGTCATCCCCGCTGCCGGTCTCGGCACCCGGTTCCTCCCGGCCACCAAGGCGATGCCGAAGGAGATGCTGCCGGTCGTCGACAAGCCGGCCATCCAGTACGTCGTCGAGGAGGCGGTCGCCGCCGGCCTCACCGACGTGCTCATGGTCACGGGCCGTAACAAGAACGCCCTGGAGAACCACTTCGACCGGGCGACCGAGCTCGAGTCGACGCTCGCCCAGAAGGGCGACACCGACAAGCTCTCGAAGGTCGAGTTCTCCAACACGCTCGCCGATGTGCACTACGTGCGGCAGGGCGATCCGCGCGGGCTCGGGCACGCGGTGCTGCGCGCCAAGATGCACGTCGGCCGGCAGCCCTTCGCCGTGCTGCTCGGCGACGACCTCATCGACGCGCGCGATGTGCTGCTGACCCGGATGATCGAGCAGGCCGAGTTCCGCGGCGCCACCGTCATCGCACTGCTCGAGGTGGAGCCGGAGTCGGCGCATCTCTACGGCATCGCGACGGTCGATCCGACGGACCAGGAGGACGTCGTCAAGGTCACCGGTCTGGTCGAGAAGCCCGCGCCGGGGGAGGCGCCCTCCAACTACGCGGTCATCGGCCGCTACGTGCTGCATCCGGACATCTTCGACGTGCTCGAGCAGACCGCCCCGGGCAAGGGCGGCGAGATCCAGCTGACGGATGCCCTGCAGACCCTCGCTCGCACCGGGCGGGCGGGCGGCGTCTACGGCGTCGTGTTCCGCGGCCGCCGCTACGACACCGGCGACCGGCTCGACTACATCAAGGCCATCGTGCAGCTCGCCGTCGATCGCCCGGACCTCGGCCCGCAGCTGCGCCCGTGGCTGACGGAGTTCGTCGCCGATCAGGACGCCGACCGGCGGTGAGCATCCCGAGCCTGCGCGAGGGCGATGTGGCGATCCGCCCCATCCGGCTCCGGGACGCGCGCGTGCTCGAGCGCGCGCTCATCGACAACCGCTCTTGGCTGCGGCCCTGGGAGGCGACGAATCCGGTCGGCCCGATGTCGACCGATGTGCGCGGCGGCATCCGCGCTCTGCAGGCGAACGCCCGCCAGGGTCTCGGGCTGCCCTTCGTCGTCGAGGTGGACGGCGGTTTCGCCGGACAGCTCAACGTCTCCGGGATCGCCTACGGCTCGCTGTCGAGCGCGACGATCGGCTACTGGGTCGCCGAGCGCTTCGCCGGGCGCGGAGCCATCCCGACGGCGGTCGCGCTCGCCACCGACCACTGCTTCTTCGCGCTCGGCCTGCATCGGATGGAGATCTGCATCCGGCCGGAGAACGCGCCGAGCCTGCGCGTCGTGGAGAAACTCGGCTTCCGCTTCGAGGGGATGCGGCGGCGCTACATCCACATCGACGGCGACTGGCGTGACCACTTCTGCTTCGCGCTCACCGTCGAGGAGGTGCCGAGCGGAGTGCTGCGGCGCTGGCTCGACGGCGCGGTGCCGGCGGGCGTCGCCGCGGTGCCGCCGCAGCAGGAGCGCGCCCGCTCCTGAGCGCCGTCGCCCGGTCGCTCGGGGCTCGGTGGCTCAGTCGCTCGAGCGGGATCGCGCCGGCCGGGGGATCAGGGCCGTGATCTGGCTGGTCAGGCGGTTGTCCATGTCCCGCAGCTGTGCCGTGAACCGTCGGTCGAGGTCGTCGATGCGGGTCGTCAATCGTGCCTCGAGCCCCTCGATCTGGTCCTTCCCGGCCATGGTCGTGACCTTCGTGTCGAGCTCGCCGACCTTCGTGTCGAGGTGGTCGACTTTCGTTTCGAGGTTGCCGACTCGGGTGTCGAGGTGGTCGACTTTCGTTTCGAGGTTGCCGAGTCGGGTATTGAGGTGGTCGACTTTCGTTTCGAGGTTGCCGAGTCGGGTGTCGAGGTGGTCGATCTTCGTCTCGAGTCCGTCGACCTGGTCCCTCCCGGCCTTGGTGCGCAGTTCGGCCTCGACCCGGTCGAGGCGGTCGCTCAGCCTCCGGTTTCCGGACAGCATCAGCCGCACCAGCGCGGCGACGCCGCCGACGATCGCGACGAGGTTCGCGATGACGCCGACCTGGGCGATCAGGTCCATGTCCACTCCTTGATTCTCACGCCCCGGGCGAGAACGCGCCACGGTAGCGCGGGTGTCCGACACTGGCGGGGTCGGCCCTGTGGACCGCCGCCCGCCCCGTCCGGGCCGCCGCTGAGGAGGACAGGATGCCGCCGCGGAGTGCGGCACACCGGGCGGGTTGCCGGGAGGCTTGGGCATCCGCTCCTACCCTCGAACGCATGGAGCTCACGGGGGTCGGCAGCGGTGTCATGCTCGCGATCGCCGCTGCCCTGTGGATGGTCTATCTCGTGCCGACCTGGCTGCGCCGTCGTGAGTACAACGCGACCGAGAGGAACGCCGTGAGACTTCAGCAGACCCTGCGCGTGCTCGCCGAGACCGCCGAGGCGCCCGAGGCCGTGCACGCGGAGGCGAGCGCGCGCAGCGCCGCCCAGCAGGCCCGGCTGCTGCGTGCCCGGCAGCGTGCCGAGGCCGCCGAGGCGCGCGCGATGGCGATTGCGGCGGCGGCGACCCGGGAGCACGACACCCGGGTGCGGGCAGCCCGCCGGCTCCGCCGCACCCGCGCCGCGACGAGCCTCGTGCTGCTCGTCGCGCTCCTCGCGCTCGTCGTCGCGCTCGTCGTCATCGCCGCCGGCGGCGCCAGCATCGTCACCGCCTGGAGCGTGTTCCTTGGCCTGCTCGGCGTCGTGCTGTCGGTGTCCATGCTGCGCCGGCTCGCGCTCGTGCACCGTCGGCTGCCGGCGACGACTCGGCCGGTGCTCTCGAAGCGGACGAGCGGGGCCGTTGTCGCGACCCCGTCTCTTGCCGAGCCGGTCCGGGAATGGACGCCGGTTCCGGTGCCCAGGCCGCTGTACCTCTCCCGGGCCGACACTGCGGTCCGCACGGTGCCGGCCCGGCGGGACGACGAGCTGCTCGCGGCGTCCGCCCGCGCTCAGGAGCGGCTACGGGCGGCGCACGTCGAGTCCGAGGTCGTGCCGATGCCGGCCGCCGCGCGGGCCGCGGCTGTGTCCGGCCGCGCTGCGTCCGGGAATGCCGTGCCCGGGAGTGCCGGGAGCCCCCCCGCGGGCCGCCTCGCGGCGGTGGGCCGGGTCGAGAAGACGGCGTCCCTTGGCGGCGCCGACCTCGACGAGGTGCTGCGTCGCCGTCGCGCCGTCGGCTGAGCGGGTCGCCGGCCTCACCCGGCTCTCTCAGGCATCCCCAACGCCTGCCACAGCGGATCGCGGTGCGTTCATCCCATGGACGTCGCGTCCACCGTGGTGCTCGTCATCGGGCTCGCGCTCGTCTTCGACTTCACGAACGGCTTCCACGACACCGTGAACGCGATGGCGACGAGCGTCGCGACCGGCGCGCTGCGGCCGCGCGTGGCGATGCTGCTCTCGGCGGTGCTGTGGAACGTCGTGACCTGGGCGCTCGGGATGCCCTCCAGCTCGTCCCATGCCCCGTTCGGCGGTCTCGTCGGTGCTCAACCTCGTCGGTGCTCAACCTCGTCGGTGCCGGCCTGGGCGCGGTGGATCTCGGGGTGCTCGCCTCGAAGGCCCTGCTGCCGGCGCTGCTGTCACCACTCATCGCCGCGCTCGTCGCCCTCGGTGCCACGCGCGTCCTGTACGCCGCGGTCCGGCGACGGGGGAGCGACGGCCGGGCGTCTGGCTTCCGCCGGGGCCAGATCGCCTCCGCCTCGCTCGTCTCGCTCGCGCACGGCACCGACGACGTGCAGAAGACGATGGGCGTCATCACGCTCGTGCTCGTCGCGGCTGGCTGGCTGGCGAGGCAGTTGCGGGGCGGCCCGATGGCGTCGCCCGGCGGGCGGATGCCGCGATAGGCGGCCGGGACGCGCATGCTAGGGTGGTTCGTCGCCAGGGCCCTTGGCGCAGTTGGTAGCGCGCCTCGTTCGCATCGAGGAGGTCAGGAGTTCGAATCTCCTAGGGTCCACCCAAAGTGTCTTACGGGAACACGCGACATCAGTAGATGTTGGGTGTTCCCGTTTGGCTTCCTTGCCTCCGTCACCACCCCGCGCGCGGAGCCCACGGTCGCTGACGGACGCCGGGTTGACTTTCGTTAGGCACCTAGCTATTGTTGTATGGTGGCTAGCAAACAGGCGGACCCGCAGCACGAATCGGCTGGTGCGTGGGCGAAGAAGTACCACCTCGCGACGCGAATGGTGATGGAAAACGTCCTCCGCCCCTACGACCTCGGCCCGAGCCAGTGGTACGTGCTGTACCAACTGGCCACGGTCGGCCCGACCCCGCAGCGTGAGCTCGTCGACATCCTCCAGGTGGAGCGAGCAACTCTCACTGGTGTTGTGGCGGCCCTGGTCCGCAAGAGCCTGGTTGTGCAGGAGCCGAGCAGTACCGACCAACGTCAGAAGACGCTCCGGCT